>CAZIWR010000123.1:0-8256 GCA_964542805.1 uncultured Acidobacteriaceae bacterium | reverse complement strand
AGCCCTTCTTCCCTTTCTTCGGGGCCTTTTTAGTGGCCTTCTTCATCGCGCATTTCTCCTGAAACATTCTCCCGAAGAACCGAGACGCGCAAACCGCGTCGCGTTCGATCCACAGCCTGCTTTGTACGGTCACGCGCGCGGGAAGTCAAGAAGAAATTATGCCGCGCGCGGTGGCGCCGCCGGCGCGTTTTTCGATTTTCGCGTTTCGATTTTTCGAAGTTACGGCGTGGGCGTGGTGTAGTAGCCGTCGCGGGCGCGGATGGAGAGCCGGTCGCGCTTGACGATGACTTCAATGGAATGAAATTCCTTGTTGCGATCGGTGCCGCGAGGCGCGTAGGCCAGGGTGTACTGGTTGCGGGCCTGCTCGGTGACGCGCGCAAAGAGGCTTTCCAGGTCGGCGCGAGAACCGGCGTAGAAAACATCGCCGCCCGTAAGCTTCGCGTATCGTGACAAGAGATTCACGCCGCGGTTGAGCCCCGCCTGGCCGACGCCGATGGCGTACACGGAAATATCCGCGGAAAGCAGGAGCTTGAGCGTATCGTCGAAACTCATTTCGTTGTTCGGCGAGTTCGCTCCGTCGGAAACGAGAAAGATGATTTTGCGGCGATCGCGGCCGCGGTCGCGCAGCAGCAGCGCGGCGGCGTAGACCGCGTCGTGCAGGTGCTTCATCCCGCGCGAGGCCCGCGAAGTTTCCGGGCGCGACGGCACTTTGGCTTCCGGCGAAACCTGGTTCACCTTGGGGCCGGCGGTCATCGGGCCGGAGCCTGCCGCGGGAAACGTCGAGAGTACTTGCATGCGCTTCAATTGCTCGTAGAGCTTGTCGTTGTCGCGCGTGAACTCGAGGAGATTTTCCGGATAAGCGTCGAAGCGCGTGACGGCTACCTCGTCCGCTTCCGCGAAGCCCGCGGCAATTGCTGGGGCGCCGGTCTCCAGTTGCTGGGCCACTTTCTGCGGCAGGCCGTTGTCGAGCAGGACCACGGCGGAAAGCGGAAAGGCTTCCACCGAGAAGACGGAGATTTCCTGCTCCACGTCGTCTTCTCGAACGCGGAATTCGCCGGGGAGGATGCCGAACACCATCTCGCCGGAGGCGTCCTTCACCGTTACGGGAACCACCACCAGCTCGGCGCGGGTGCGAATGCGGAATTGCGGGTCATCCTGCTGCGCTGGCGGCGCGGCGCGTTTCGCTGGCGGCGGCTGCTGCAAGCCGGAAAAAGGCAGCAGGGCAATGAGCAGGATGCCGGCGAATTGGCGTGCAAAGGTCATCAGCGAACGCTAAACTTTCTCCGGCCGCAACCCCGTGCGCTCCGCGTGCATCCGAAGAGATGGGGCGCGACGCCCGGGATTATACATTCGAATGCGAAACCTCATACTGAAGTCGCCTGTGCTTTGCACGCTTCTGCTGCTGGCGCTGCTCGCGCGCGCGCTGCCCTGGCCCGCGCGCGCGCAGCAATCCGCGCCGCAACAGGAAAAACCGCAGGACACCATCCGTGTCGGCGTCAACCTGGTGAGTCTCTATGTGACGGTGCGCGACAAAAACAAGCGCATCCTGCCCGACCTGACCCAGGAGGATTTCGAGATTCTGGAAGACGGCCAGCCGCAGAAGATTGATTCCTTCGCGCGCGAAGTGAACCTGCCGCTCACCTTCGGCATGTTAATCGACACCAGCATCAGCCAGCGCGGCGTGCTCCCCATGGAGCAGGATGCCGCGGACCGTTTTCTCGGGCGCGTGCTCCGCCCCAAGGACTTGGCGTTTGTGTTCAGCTTTGACTTGAACGTGGACCTGCTGGGCGATTTCACTAGCGAACGCCGCGAACTGATTGCCGCCATCAACCGCGCGCGCATCAACGGCGCGAATACGCCGGCGTTGGTGCAAGGGCCGGTGGAGCAGCGTCCCACGGGCACCAAAATGTACGACGCCATTTACCTGGCGTGCCGGGAAAAGCTGGCCAGCGAAGCCGGGCGCAAGGCGCTCATCCTCCTGACGGACGCCATGGACTTCGGCAGCGATGTATCTCTGGAAGATGCGCTGGAAACCGCGCAGCGTACGGACACCGTGCTCCACATCATCGGCGTGGCCGACTACGCGTTTTACGGCTGGGGCGGTTACAACGGCGAAGGCTATGCCAAGAAACTTGCCGAGCAGACCGGCGGGCGTTCGATTTTTGTGAATAACCAGAAGAAGCTCGAAGAAGCGTTCACCCAGATTTCCGAAGAGCTGCGCACGCAGTACGTGCTGGGCTACTACCCCACCAACCGCTCCAAAGACGGAAAATTCCGCAAGATTGAAATCAAGATCAAGCGCGACGACACGAAAGCCCTGGCGCGCAGAGGTTATTACGCGCCGGTGCGGTAAAGCAGGGAACAGGGGTCAGGGATCAGGTTTTAAGACTTTGATTTGAAATCCTCTACAGTTTTGTTCCTACCGCTCCGAGAGTCCTCCGCTTTTCGCTTTTCGCTTTTCGCTTTTCGCTTTCGCTTTTCGGTTTTCGGTTTTCGGTTTACTGCCCTGCCGGCTTTGGCGGGCGTGGCGCGAAGTATCCTTTGCGCGCGCGGACGTTGAGGCCCGAGCGTGGGGACTGGATCTTAATGGTGCGGAATCTGCCGTCGGGCGCGCGATTGGTGGGCACGTAGGCCAGCGAATACTGGCTGCGCAGCTCGGTACCGATGTCGGCAAAAGACTGCGCGAGGTCGTCGATGCGATAGGGGTAAAAAGCGCGGCCACCAGTATCGTCGGCGAGCGTCTGCAGCACCCTGTCGCCGTCGGTGAAATGGTATTTCTGCGGCGTGGTGCCGGTGACGGACATCCAGTCGGTGCTGGTGCTGATGGTGTAGATGGAAACGTCGGCGCGCTGGGCCATTTCGATGGCTTCCGAGCGGCTGTGCTCGCTGGGCAGGGTGTCTTCGCCATCGCTGATCACCACCAGCACGCGGCGAATGGCTGGATTCGTGCCCGAGGGCAGCGGCGGATTCGCCAGGCGATGCCGCGCCGAAACCCAAATGGCGTCGTAGAGCGCGGTCGCGCCGCCCGCGCGCTGCTTTTGGATCACTTCGGTGAGCTGGCCCACGTCGTCGGTGAAGTCCTGAATGACGGAGGGTTCGTTGTCGAAGGTCATCAGAAATGCGTAATCCTGGCGGCGGCGCATCACGTTGTGCAGAAAGTCCACCGCCGCTTCCTGTTCGAACTTGAGGCGGTCGCGAATGCTGTTGGAGGTGTCCATCAACAGGCCGATGCGCAGCGGGAGGTCGGTTTCGCGGCTGAAGTTGGTGATTTTCTGCGCGATGTTATCTTCGGAAACCTGAAAATCCGCCTCGCCCAAATCGGTGACGAATTTTTGCCGGCGGTTCAGCACGGAGAAAACCACGTTGACCAGGTCCACGGGAAATTTGATGACCGTGATGTCTTGATCGTCGGCCTTCGACGGCGGCCTTTGCTGTGGCGCAGAAGCTTTGGGTTGCTGCGGCGCGGGCGTTTTGGGCTGTTGCGGCAGGGCGAGCAGCGGCAGCACGAGCCCGGCCAGAATAATCGTTCCGAGAATTGGTTTTCGCATCGGCACCTTGATTCTAGAGAGTCCCCGGCCCAGCGTCAACGACCGCCGCAAGTAAATCTTCTTTGACACCGAAGGCCCGTGAGAGTTCCCGTGCGAATTGCCGCAGCTCGGGAGGCAGAGGAGCCGCCAGCGCCATGCGCTTCCCCGTGCGCGGGTGTTCAAAAGAGATGCGCGCGGCATGGAGAAAGTTGCGTCCGAGCGGCGGTGGCGCGGTCGAATTGCGCGGCACGCGCACCTGTCGCGGCGCGCCGTACAGCGTGTCGCCGACAACCGGATGTCCAAGCGCGGAAAAATGGACGCGGATCTGGTGCGTGCGGCCGGTGTGAATGCGCACCAGAACCAGCGTGAAACTTTCCAGGCGCGCAAGAACTTTCCAATCGGTGCGCGCCTCGCGGCCCTCGCGGCGGCGCGTGGTCATGCGCGTGCGCCTCACGGGGTCGCGGCCGACGGGCAAGTCGATCGTGCCGGCGTCGCGCTTCAGCCGGCCGTGAACCAGCGCGATGTAGGTTTTCTCCACCGTGCGTTTCTGAAATTGTCCGGCAAGATGGCGGTGCGCGGCGTCGTTGCGCGCGACAACGAGCGCGCCGGAGGTGTCCTTGTCGAGGCGGTGCACGATGCCCGGGCGCAATGGCCCGCCGACGGCTGAGAGTCTCTGGAAGCGGTGCAGCAGCGCATTCACCAGCGTGCCGCTGGAAGTACCCGCGCCGGCGTGCACGGTCATGCCCGCGGGCTTGTTCACCACCAGCAGGTCGTCATCCTCATAAAGAACATCGAGCGGGATTTCTTCGGGCACGGCTTCCAGCGCAGGGCGCGGGAACAGTGTAATGTCGATGCCTTCGCCGGCGACGACGTGATGTGCGCGCTTCGCTCGCGCGCCGTTGACGCGCACGTGGCCTTCATCAATCAGTTCAGCAATGCGCGAACGGCTCAGCGTGGGGAGTTGTGCGGCGAGGAAGCGGTCCAGGCGCTGGCCGGCATCGTCAGAGGAGGCGGTGAAGTGGTGCGTATCGGGCATGGTGAAAGGAACAGCCTCAGGTCAGCCCGCGCGGCGCTTCGAATTCGCGGGCGGGACCTGAGCGACAGGTTGCGCTGCGCCGCGGCGCCAGAGCCACACGCCGGAAACCATCAGGGCCACACTGACCACTTGCATCAGCGAAAGCGCGCCGCCGAACAGCTCGGTGCGACCGGGGTCGCCGCGGAAGAATTCCGTAGTGAAGCGCATCAGGCCGTACAGAATCATGAACAGGGCCCAGAGCTGGCCCGGAAACCTCTTGCGCCGGCGCATCAGGAGCAGCGCCAGCAGAATCCCCGCCGCGGCGAAGGAATCGTAGAGCTGCGTGGGGTGCAGGCGGACGTGCAGCGGCGTACCCACCAGGCCATGCGCGTATTCGCTCGAGAAGATGACGCCCCAGGCGACTTCGGTGGGCTTGCCGTAGCAGCACCCCGCGGAAAAACATCCCAGGCGCCCGAGCGATGCGCCGAGAGCGACGCAGGGTGCGTAGGCATCGGCCAGCGAGAGGAACGGCAGCTTCCAGTAACGCGCGTAGAGAATAATGAGCACCAGCGCGCCGAGCACGCCGCCGTAAAACGTGCCGCCGGATTGCAGCGTGGAGAGTGAGAAAATTTCGCGCGGGTTGGCGGCGAAATAGTCCCACATCGCCAGCACCAGCCACACCTTGGCCACCACCAGTCCGGACAGCACGCCATAAACGCCCACGTTCCACACGCGGTCGCCGTCCAGGCCGTCCTCGAAAGCATGCCGCCGCGCGAGCCACAACCCGAAGAGCACCGCCGCGGCCAGCATTACGCCGTAGGTGTGCAGGGTGAAAAAACCAATCTTAAAAAGGATCGGGTGCATGGCTACTTCCCCTCCGATGCGGAGGAGGAACCTCCGGATGCGCGCCTGTCGAAGACCATTTCCCAGAAAATCAGCGTCACGCCGATCGAGAGGCACGCGTCGGCTACGTTAAATGCGGGCCAGTGCCAGTCGCGCACGTAGAAATCGAGAAAGTCGAGCACCGAGCCGTAGAGGATGCGGTCAAGCACATTGCCCATGGCGCCGCCCAGCACCAGCGCAAATCCCCAGCGCTCCGCGCGCGTTCCGGCGCGCCCCGTCGCCAGCATCCACGCAAACAGCGTCACCGCGCCCAGCGCTAATACGATGAGTCCGGCGCGCAGCCAGGGCGAATCGGAGTCCGCGAAAATGCTGAAGGCCACGCCGCGGTTGCGCGCATGCACCAGGTTCAGAAAGCCGGGGATGATGGAGCGATGCCAACCCAACTCTGTCGTGCGATCGAGCAGGATTTTGGTGACGCGGTCGGCGGCCACCACCGCCAGCGAAACCCACACCCAGCGCGCGCCTGCGAGCGAAGTCATCGGGGCAGCGGCACCAGGCCCATTTCCGTCAGCGCCGCCATACAGCGTTCGCAGACGGTGGGCACGTCGGCATTTTCACCCACGCGCGTCGAATAGTTCCAGCAGCGCTCGCACTTCGTGCCCTCCGCGCGCTCGATGCTCACGTCCGGCAGCGCGTTTTTATCGGGCGTGCTTGGCTGGCCGATTTCGCCTTCCAGCTTCACCTGCGAAACGATGAACAGGGCCGGAAGCCACGATTCGTACTGTTGCAGCAGGACGCCCCAATCCGCGTCCGGGCTCAATACCACTTTGGCTTCCAGCGCGCCATTGAGGAACTTGGAATTGCGGGCATTCTCCAACGCCTTCAGAACGGTGTCGCGCAGCCCCAGCAGCGACTGCCAGTTGGAAACGTTGTTCTCGGCAAGTCCCGCATCAAGTTCCTCGGGCGCCGGAAAGATTGCCATATGAATGCTTTCCGGGTCGCCCGCGCGCTTCGGAAAAAATTTCCAGATCTCTTCAGCAGTGAAGACCAGTACCGGCGCAATGAGCCGCACGAGTGCGCTGGCGATGCGATACACGGCGGTTTGCGCTGAGCGGCGGCCGGCGCTCTGCGGCGCGGAGGTGTACAGGCGGTCTTTGAGCACATCGAAGTAGAACGAGCTGAGGTCCACCACGCAGAAATCGTGGATGGCGTGGAAGACGCGGTGAAACTCAAAGTTGTCGTACCAGCCGCGGCACTGCTTCGCCAGTTCCGCCGCGCGGTGGAGCATGAAGCGATCCATCTCCCAGAGTTTTTCGTCGGCGAGCGCGTCGCGGTTGGGGTCGAAGTCGTTGAGGTTGCTCAGGGCGAAGCGCAGCGTGTTGCGGATTTTGCGGTAGGCCTCGGAAAGCTGCGTCATCATGGCCACGCTCAGGCTGGTGTCGGCGGTGTAGTCCTGCGAAGCCACCCACACGCGCAGCAGGTCCGCGCCCCATTTTTCGCAAATTTCCGCGGGGTAGATGGCGTTGCCGAGCGACTTGGACATCGGCGTGCCTTTTTCGTCCAGCGTCCAGCCGTGCGTGACCACCTGGCGGTACGGCGCCGCGTCGCGCACGCCCATGGCCACCAGCAGCGAACTCTGGAACCAGCCGCGAAACTGGTCGGGCCCTTCGAGGTAACAGTCCGCGGGCCACTGCCCGGCGGTGTCGTTGCCCAGCACGGCGAAGTGCGACGAGCCGGAGTCGAACCACACGTCGAGGATGTCGGATTCCTTGTGCCACTTCGCCGCGCCGCATTGGCACTTCGTGCCGGGCGGCAGCAGCTCTTCGGGCGAGCGAGTGAACCACGCGTCGGCGCCTTCGCGCTCGAACCAGCGCACGACGTTGCGTAGCGCGGCGTAGTCGTCGAAGCGCTTTCCACAACTTTCGCAGGTGAACACCACCAGCGGCACGCCCCAGAAACGCTGCCGGGAAATGCACCAGTCCGGCCGCGTGGAGATCATCGAGCTGATGCGCTCTTCGCCCCAGGCGGGCTTCCATTTCACTTTCTTGATTTCGTCCAGCGCACGCTGCCGCAGCCCGGCGTGCTCCAGGTTGATGAACCACTGCTCGGTGGCGCGGAAAATCACCGGCTGATGACAGCGCCAGCAGTGCGGGTAGCTGTGCGTGAGCTTGCTTTCGCCAAGCAGCGCGCCGCGCTGCTTGAGCAAAGCGACAATGTGCGGGTTTGCTTCGAAGACGGTCTTGCCCTTGTACTCCGGCAAACCCTCGAGGTAGCGGCCTTCGTCGTCAATCGGCGCGGCGACTTCGAGATTGTACTTTTGCCCGGAAAGAAAATCTTCCGCGCCGTGGCCGGGCGCAGTGTGCACGATGCCGCTGCCCTGCTCCAGCGTGACGTAATCGGCAAACACTGCAGGCACGCGCAAGTGTTCCAGGAAGGGATGCTGAAACTTCAGCGCCTCGAGTTCCCTGCCCTTCCACGGGCCGCGCGCGTTGGTGACTTCGACTGCAGCGGCCGCCTTGACTGCATCGATCATGCCGGAAGCGATGAGCAAGTTTCCCGCAGGCGTCTCGATCACCACATATTCGAATTCGGGATGGAAAGCGAGCGCGCGGTTGTGCGGCAACGTCCACGGCGTGGTGGTCCAGATGACCGCGTCCACCTTTTCGCCGAGCTTCGCGGAGGCGGCGTCGGCCACCACCGGAAACTTCACCCAAATGGACGGGCTGGTGTGGTCCTCGTACTCCACTTCCGCTTCGGCCAGCGCGGTGCCGTCCACGATGCACCAGTACACCGGCTTCAGCCCGCGATAGACGTAACCCTTTTCGAGGAAGATGAGAAAAGCCTCGGCGATGCGCGCCTCGTAGTCGTAGT
>CAZIWR010000122.1:0-8276 GCA_964542805.1 uncultured Acidobacteriaceae bacterium | reverse complement strand
ATTCACGTACGCCACCACGCCGTGCCGCGCCATCTCCTGCGCCCGCCCGAAAATCGACCGCACGTACTTCGTGCCGCTCGCGCTGCGCTCCACCGACGGCTCGTGCCGCAGCCCCAGTTCGCGACACGTCTCCGCCGCGCCCTCCTCATCTCCAAACACAATGACCTCGACGTCTGCATCGAGCCGCGTCCAGCTCTTCAACGCATTCCGCTGGATCACATTAATGTGCCCGCGAAACGCTTTCGGTGTCGTAAATATCGTCAGCATCTTTTCAATCGCTTGTCATTCTGAGTCCCGACGTCTTTTGTCGGGACGAAGAATCTCTCTGTCACTCTGAAACTCTGCAACTCTTTCACTGTCTTCACTAGCCACTGTTCTTTGCCGCCTCCACAATCTCTTTCAGAATCGTCTCCAAATCTTTCGTAATCCCCCACTGCGGGTAATGTCCGGAAAACTTCCGCAAGTCCGAAATGTAGCAGATGTGGTCTCCCACGCGCGCTTTCTCGCTGTACACCGTACGAATCTTCTTTCCCGTCATCGCCTCAATGCGCGCAATCGCCTCTAGAATGGAAATGCTGTTGCCGCGTCCGCCGCCGAGGTTGTACACCTCGCCCGGCCGCGGCGCCTTCGCGAATTCCTCCACCGCGCGGACCACATCAAAACTATGAATGTTGTCGCGCACCTGTTTGCCCTTGTAACCGTGGATCGTGTACGTCTCGCCGCTGAACGCCACCTTTACCAGGTACGACAAGAATCCGTGCAGCGGCACGCCGGAGTGATGCGGCCCAGTCAGGCAGCCGCCGCGGAACACGCCCACCTGCAGCCCGAAGTAGCGCCCGTACTCCTGCGCCATCACGTCCGCGGCGGTCTTTGACGCGCCGAACAGCGAATGCAGCGTGCGGTCGATGCGGCAGTCTTCGCGGATGCCTTT
The DNA here is from genome assembly GCA_964542805.1 of uncultured Acidobacteriaceae bacterium. Classification (GTDB taxonomy): domain Bacteria; phylum Acidobacteriota; class Terriglobia; order Acidiferrales; family UBA7541; genus JACQDE01. Next base: position 7,345 of record CAZIWR010000122.1, on the reverse strand, counting down.
GACGTCTTCCGCCCGCGCGTAATCCCACCGCGTCGCCTGCTCGACCATCGGCAACTCGTTCGGCGCATCGCCATATACTTTGTTCGTGCTCATGAACACGAACACCGCCTCTGGTGCGTGTTGCCGCATGGCTTCGAGCAGATACATCGTCGCCAGAGCATTCACCTCGAAGTCCACCAGCGGAATTTCCCGCGCCTTGTCGTGCGACGGCTGCGCCGCGCAGTGCACAATCAAGTCGAAGCGAGTGGTTTTAAACAATTCAAATATCTTGATCCGCTCGCGGATGTCAATATCCTGCGGCTCAAAGTGTCTTGTAACACGCTTCAGCCGCTCCAGGTTCCACGTCGTGTCCCCGCCCGCGCCGAAGAATTCCCGGCGCATGTTGTTGTCCACGCCGGTTACGCGGTGTCCCTGCCGGTCGAAGTACTCCACCGCCTCCGACCCAATCAGCCCGCTCGACCCCGTCACCAGGATGGTCTGCTGTTTCATATCCTCACTTCGTGATTTCCTCGCACGCCTCGCGCGCCACCGCCTCGAACGCTTCCGCATGTGCCCGCACGCGCCCCGGCTGCGCTTTCCGCGCTTCTGACTCCAACGCCGCATCCGGCCCCGGCGGCGTTTCGCGCCAGACAGCGGCCAGCTTCTGTGCCAGTTCCTCGGCGTTGTTGGGATCGAAGTACGTTGCCCGCGGCGGATTCTGTTCCTGGTGCGCCGGAATGTCGGAGATCACCATCTGTTTGCCTACCGACCGCGCCTCGTCCACGGTGATGCCCCAGCCCTCGAACCGCGACGGGTTCATCATGCACACACTTTGCCGCATCAGGCGCAGCACATCTTCGTGCGCCACCTGACCGACAAAAATCACTTGCCCGCGCACGTCCCACTCGGAAAGTTTCTGCCACACCTCGCCGAAGTACTCCGGGTGACGGTAGTCTCCGGGAAAGCCGCTGCACACCAGCGCCACGTCCATTCCGCGCCCGCGCAGAATGCGCACCGCCTGAAATGCGCACGCGTGGTTCTTGTGTTTCCAGAACTGGTTTGGCAGATAAACGAATTTGTCTGGCAGATGCAGCCGCGCGAGCAGCGGCGCAATCGGCTGCTCGTACACGCCCGCTGGCACGATGCTGATGGGTGGCAGCAAGCGCGCCTTCTGCGCGTGCCGTGGCGTGAAGGCTGCAAAATCCTTTCGCACGGTCTCGCCGAACACGATCACGCGCGTCGCCCGCCGCGCCGTCTCTCGGTAAATCTGTTCGCGGTATTGGATTTCTACCGGGCTGAACATTTCGGACAGATGCACGTGCTGGAAATCCGGGATTAACGAAAGCGTGGCCAGCTTTGGCGATTCGAACGCGAGCTGCATGCCGAAGAGAACCTGGATGCCCTTGGCGCGCAGGACATTTTCTTTCGCCAAGTCGCGCGCCAGCAAGCGTTGTGCCGCGCGGTCCAGCGCCCACGGGGCCGTCCACGGCCGGTGCGTGCGGTACTCCAGCAGCGCGTCGGCGCGCACCGCGCGCGAAAAATCCCCCGCGCCGTCTTGTTTTTCCGGCGCGAGCAGGTACAGCCCCAGCTCGCTTCCGAACCGTTCGCGCAGCGCCAAAAATAGTCCGCGCAGGTACACCCGCCCGAATATCCACCCCGCATCCCCTAGCACATGAAACGCAATTCGCAAATTGTCTTTGTTTACGCCCATGACTGCGTCAGTCCAGCCGTATGACCGGAACCAGCGACCACGTCTCCGCCACCGGCTCTTTCGTCCATCCCTCGGGCAGCGCTTCCGTTTTTCCACTCAAGTAGTGCCAGTCCACGCGAAATCCCAAGCCGCGCAGAATTGCATCCAGCTCCGCCTGCGACCACTCGCGCAGGTGCCAGTAATTTCGCGGCCGTCCATCGGCCAGCGTGTATGCCGGCCGCCGGTTCGGTGTCGTAAGGAACACGCACCGCCGCGCCACCCGCGCCAGTTCCCGCACAAACGCTTCATAGTCCGGCACGTGCTCCAGCACCTCGACGCACGTCACCACATCAAAAGTTTTGTCCACAAACGGAATGGTCTTTCCGTCGTACGCGAGGATCTCTTTCACCCGCGGATGCCCCGCAAATATCCGTTTCCCCCGCTCGACGCACTTCGCGTCCACGTCAATTCCTGTCAGCCGCTCCGCCTTCGCCGCCAGAATATTCAGTCCGTAGCCCAGCCCCAGTCCCACGTCGAGCACCGCATCTCCGGCCTGCACGTACACCTCGCGGCACAGCAGGTAGCACTCCACCTGGCAGGGGATCTCAATGGAGGCTTCCAGTGTCGAGTACTCCGTATGCGGCGGCGCCGGTGGCATTCGTGATGGCCCGTAACGCATCCGGTCCCGCACGTAACGCAAGCCGTTCGCAAGTAGGGGCGGCAGCACATTCCGCGCCACCGCCTTTCCGATCTCCATCACTCGTTTCATTCTTCGCTCTTCAACTCCGCAACTTGTTGACTCTTTTTTACCGCGCACAAATGCATGTGGTTGTTAGCGAATGGCACGCGTGCCAGCAGCGCATTCAGCGTGCGCCCTGCCGCGTTCGGATAAAACTTCCATTCACGGAACTTCACCAGCCATTCCCCGAACTCGTGGTACAGGCCGTCCATGTGCGCAATCGGTGCACTCTCCAGGATCGTGAACCCCGCCCGCCGCAGTGCCTCTTCAAATTCGTCTTTAGTCAGCCGGTATTCGAAGAACGCTCCAAACGTTGGGTACACGTTGTACCGGAACTTTCCGTTGCGGTTGTGCGCCAGCTTTGCCACTGGCGCTCGCCCCGTCAGTCGCCGCACCGTATTCGATAGCTTCGCCTGCCGCACGGGGTTCCCATAATGTCGCAACTCGTGCACATACAATAATTTCTTCAGACGCCGCACGAAGTTGAAGCTTGGCACGGTAATGATGGCGATTCCGCCCCGCCGCAGTACGCGGTACATCTCCGCCAGCGGTGTTTCGCAGCCCTCCGTGAAATGCTCGATCACGCCCAGCGAGATCATTCCCGCGATGCTCTCAGCCGCGTACGGCAGTCGTACCACGTCGCCTTGCACCACGCGCAGTTCCGGGCAAGCTTCTCGAATGACCGCGAGCGCCTCACCGCCGTACTCCAATCCATGCGCGTCATATCCCCGGTCCGCCAAATATTTCACAAACCGCCCCAGCCCGCAGCCCGCCTCCACTACCACACCATCCTTCGGCAGATATTTCAGAATATATGCCGTGTCGTCGTCGCGCTCGCACGAATCCACCAGTCTCTGAAAATCTTCTTTCTTCCATTGAAAGATGATGGTCATCGCCGCCGGTCACGGAGAATCGTTTCCACCGCCGCCTTGAACTCCCGCAAGAACCCCGCCTCGGAAAAATCCCGCTCCGCGGCCGCGCGCGTAGCCCGTGACTTTTCCGCGCACCACTCCGCCGGTTTCTGCGCGAGTTCCTCCACCATCCGCGCGATTTCCGCAATCGAGCAATCCTGCAGTGTCACTCCGTACTCGCCCGTTTCCACCGTACTCTCCCGGCTCACCACCGGAATCAGCCCCTGATGCATGCATTCCACCACCGATCCCGCGCATCCTTCGGCGCACGACGGATGGATCACGTACGCGCAGCGATCCGCCAGCGCGTAGAACTCCGCGCTGCGCATCTGCACGTAGCCCTTGTAGTGAATGTTTGAGCAGTTTTCCAATTCGTGCCGATACACCTGCGCGAACTCCGAGGCCAGCAACTGACACACCCACAAATCAGCATACAGGCGCGGAAACACCTCCAGCAGCAGGTCCAGTCCCTTGTGCACATTTCCGCTGCCCGAAAAGAAAAGAAAATTCCTCCGCGCCGTCTCGAAATTCTTCTTTGTCGGCACATTCCGCGGTTCCGCATATGCCGCGTTGTTGATGCTGATCACCGTCGGGAATTTCTTGTACGTCTCGCAGATCGCAGAGTTTCCCAGGCAGATAATTCCGTCGGCGGCTTGGTTCGCGTACTCCTCGCTCTCATGAATCCAGCGGTCGTAGAGTAGCCGCACGCCCCGCCGTTGCTCCAGGGCGGCAAAGCGGGCTTCTTCTGCGTGATTCAAGTGTTCCCAGTATGTTCCGCTCGAAAAATAAATCTTCGGGATTTCTGCCGGCAGGTGCCCCGTCAGCGCTTCCCAGTTTGTCCCGCCGTGTCCCAAAAACAGGTCGTACTTCCGCTTCGGCGTGAATTTCGTGTCGCTCCACTCCACCACGTCCACCACGTAGCCCAGCTCGTTCAGCGCCCGCACCATGTTTCGCGCAATGCCGTTGTTGCTGAACCGGATGTGGTCCGGATGTCCCGGCCGCAGCCGGAAAGGCATCGTGATGTAGCTGACCAGCGCCCGTTTATTTTTCGTCTCATCATCGCCCAGCCCCAGCACCGGCGACGTCTTCAAGTGCGGGTGCTTCCATTCCCGCGCAAAGCGCGGCACGCGCTTGCGAATGAAACTTGGCAATCTCATCCTGGAATCCGCTTGTAGAACTCCAGCAATTTTCGGCCCATCGCGTCCACGCTCAATTCCTCTTCCGCGCGCTTCTTGCCCGCCGGAATCAACCGCGCCCGCAACGCCTCGTCAAAAATCGCGCTCTCTAACCCGCGCGCCAACGCCGCTGCGTCTCCTTCGCGCACCACCAGCCCGGCCTCGCCGATCACTTCCGGGATCGCGCCTGAATCCGACCCCACCACCACCACGCCGCACGCCATTGCCTCGCCGATCACGCGCCCGTATTGTTCTTTCCAATGCGGCGTGGTCCGCGACGGCAGCGCCAGCGCATCGAAGCAATTCATGTATTCGACCAGTTTTTCCGGCGTCATGGTCGGCAAGCAGCGCACACGCCCGCGCAGTTCCGGTGCCCCCGCCTCTCGCTCCAGTTCTTTTTGCATCGGTCCTGCACCGATCAGCACGCCGTGAACTTCGCTCGGCAACTGCCGCAGCGCCGCCAGCAGTTCAGACAATCCCTTTTCCGACACAAAGCGTCCCACGTATCCGACGAGCTTTTCCTTGCCGAACCCCAGCCGTTCGCGCAGTCCGGCTCTCTCCAACGGATGAAATTCCTCCGTGGAGATGCCCCAGAAGATCTGTTCGAGCGGTTTGCGAAATCCCGCCTGCCGCAGTGCTTCGACGCCTTCACTGTTGGCTTCGATTCCTCCGGCCATCCGCGACCACAGGAATTTCCACTTCAACTGGGTGAGCGGCGCAAAGCGGTACGGCAACTGGTCGAATCCGTAGAACACCGTCTTCGCTCGCGGGCAGGCGCGCATCTTCAACCACACCACCTGCTCCGCGCTCCGTGCCGGCGCTCCTCCCCACATTTGAATCACGTCCGGCTGCGCTTCCTGCATCACGCGCTTCAGCGCTGCGTTTTCATAACCCGCATGGCCGTCCCTCGGGTCCACCAGTGGCAGTGTCACCAGCCGGCCACCGTTCGAGTTCTCCCCCGGCGCCACCGTCCTCCACCCGGACGCCTCGTACGCCGTCTCCGTCGCTGACTTCTGCGGCGCGATCACCGTCACTTCCGCCGCGCCCCGCGCTCGCAGCGCCGCCGGAATCTTCCGGATGTGCACGTCCTCCCCCACCGGCGACACAATCAGAATTTTCATCTTTCCAAATCCGCGTTCATCGGCGGTTCAATTTCTTCCACGACGCAAAATAATTCGTCCAGAACTCCTCCGAGTCGTGCACCGGACCGTCGAACGTTTCGCCCCGCTCCTCGAAGCGGTACGCCGCATAGCCCGTTGCTTCGAGCGCCTCAAACACTTCCCGTGCCGTGCGCCCCGCTCCCTTTAACGGGATCTGTGAAATCTCAAAGCAAATAAGATCAATCTTCCGCTCTTTCAGCAGCCGCGCCGCGCCGCGAAAGACGTCGCGCTCATACCCTTCCACATCTACTTTCAGAAAATGGATGCGCGCAATCCCCTGCGCTGCGCAGAATTCATCCAGCGTGGTACACGGCACATCCACACGCGTGCTTTTCGCTACCGTCATGCCGTCTTCGCTCGCGTACACGGGTTCGCCCCGGCTGCTCCACGCTGAGTACGCCGCCGGAAACACATTCATTGTCACCGAGCCGGTGCGTTCGCCGACCGCCGCGCGCTGCAGAAAAATATTTTCGCAACCGTTCAACGCTGCGTTTTCCAGGAATCGCGCGCACGATGCTTCCGCCGGCTCGAAGGCATACACTTTTCCCTGCGCCCCGCACAGCCGCGCCGCCGGCACGCTGATTTCACCGGTGTGCGCGCCCACATCGCACACCACGTCCCCCGGCCGGATGAGCTGCTTCATCGCCCGCAGCAGCGCGCGGTCGTGCGCGCGTTCGAGCAGCTCCATCGCCTGCGGCCGCTCGTAGGGTTGCAATACGAACCGGAAGCCGAAGGCGTCCTCCACCACCGCGGGTCCCTCGTGCCGCAGCGCCTCGCGATATTTCCATTTCAATGCGCTGCGGCCCAGCGCCCCACGCAACTCTCGCGCCACTCCTCCCAATTTTGTTCGCAGCCTCATGAGCCTGATCCCTGATCCCTGTTCCCTGATCCCTGCTCGATCTCCCATCGGTGCGGCACCAGCACGCCTTTGCCTTCCCAGCCTTCTGGGTACTGCCGTCCGCTCCCGAAGAAGTCGCCGTCCACCACTTGCAGCGGCGTCGCCGACGGCAGGTAATCTTCAATCTCGCGGTTCACTTCGATAAACAGCGTCAGGTTGTACCGCCCCTGGCTCAGCGGAAGTCGTGGGATCACACAACGCACCGCCCCGCGCGGCGGGAGGTTCCGTGGCTCGTTGGAGACCATCTCCGTCGAGCACACGAAAAAAATCTGCCCGAACAAATCCTCCACCGCCACGCTCACCCGGCAGTTTTGTAGCGTCTGCGCTTGCTGCGACTCGTAATGCAGCACGATGGCGATCTCCTCCGCGGACATGGCGTGCTCCAGCGGTCGCCCCTGCGCGTCTTCAATCGACACGCGCGAAAACTTTACCCGGCCGCGGCCCCAGCGCTCCGTAATGTCCAGCAAGTTTTCCGAGCGCCCCGCCTGCAAACTTTCCAGGTACGCCCGCGCGGTTTCCTGCGCTGTGCCGTCTTTGGCGATGCGGCCGCGCTCGATCAGCAGCGCGCGCGAGCACAGGTTCAGGATCGCGCTCATGTTGTGGCTCACGAACACCACCGTGCGTCCCGCGCGCGTCACTTCGTTCATCTTGCCCAGACACTTTTTCTGAAACGCGGCGTCGCCCACCGCCAGCACTTCGTCCACCAGCAGGATTTCCGGCTCCAGGTGCGCCGCCACGGCAAACGCCAGCCGCACGTACATCCCGCTCGAGTAGTGCTTCACCGGCGTGTCCA
>CAZIWR010000121.1:0-8343 GCA_964542805.1 uncultured Acidobacteriaceae bacterium | reverse complement strand
TGTGGACGCGGTGCGAAGGTTGATCCACACCCAGGAAGATATACCGGGCCGACGATGTATCGCCAACCACGGAGTACGGATAGAACGGGCTGGGGGCGAAAGTCGGGTTGGGAGAAGTCGTGCCGGTCAGCAGCCTCGCGGAACAGCCATTCACCAGAGCGCCCGTGGCCGGACTGATGCAGCCCATGTAGGGCGTCATGGGCGACGTCTGGTAGTCTTTGTTGTCGAATTGCTGGTAACGATACTCCAGCTTCGGCATGAGGTTCGCCGTGAGCTTGTATTTGAAGACGGCCGTAAGTTCGTGAATCCGGGTGGTCGTGTCCGGGTAGGGCACGGCGGCGCCGGTCCCAAGTAGGACGAACTTGTCGGGATCGCCTGCTGTAAGCCGAGTCGAATCGCCCAGGAATCGCGAACCAACCTGGCCTTTGCCCGCCGACAGAGAGTAGTACGTCGTCAGGTAAACCTTCTTCCAGAAAAACAGATCAAATCCCGCGGCGTAGGTGTCGAACAAGTCGCGGTACGTGCTCTCCCAATCGTTATTGGCGCTGTCGCATCCGCCGGCTGAACAGAAGGGTGCTGCGGTTGCAAACGGAGAGCGGGACCGCGAGATCATTCTCTTGTAGTACCTCTCGTGAGTATATTCGGCGAACAGGGATACCTCCGGCGAGAACGCGTAGCTCGCATCGAAGGTGTAGATAAAGGAAAGGTCCTTCAACGCTCCATACAGGAAATAGGGGTTTGTAGTTTGCGCGGTACCCGTCAGAAAGTTGAGCGGGTCGTGGCTGTTACTCCCGACGCCGCGCCGGTTGAAGTCTTGCTGAATGGTTTGGAACCCGCCCGAGATACTGAGCTTCTCTCCATTGAACTGCACCAGAGTATCCACGCGGTCCAGCAGTCTGGCGGACTGATCGAACCTGCGGCCGCAAGGATGGATTTCGGGGAAAATCCCTGCGGTTCTGGCGGCAGCGAGAATGGTCAGGTCGCATTCCACGCCATCGGAAGCCTCGTCCTCGTACAGGTCTGGTTTGCGGTCCTGGTGACGAGCGGAGAACCGAAAGAGGAGGTCCTTACGAGGAACCAGGTCCACAGCGCCGAAGAACGAGTTCTCTAAGGAATGCGCCGCATCCCGACGGGAACGGTCGAACCATTCCCCTTCGTAACCGAACCTCATGGAACTGTGCTTCGTGAAAAACCAGTCTCCACTCAGCTCGAACGTCTTCTTGTTGTAACCGGTCGTGTGTGGGGTGGTGTCCTCGGTGGAGCCGCTGCCGGAAGTAGCCAGGCCCGGAGTCACTTGTGCAGTCGCCCCCGAGTTCCCGCCGATGGTATCCCCCAGGATCGGAGTTAAGGTGAGGATCTGGGTGTTATTGTTGTAGTCGTAGTGGCGGTATGCCGCTTTCACCTCCACGTCCTTCAGAGGACTGAAGACCGCCGTGTAGTTCATGGCCAATGTCTGCTTCTTGCCATGCAGGCTGGAAGCCGGCAGCAAGCTCAGGTCTGTCGCCGGAATCGTAAGCGCGCCCGTACCATCCGCGAAGAAAATTTGCGAGTTGGCGCTGTACGGCAGAAACGCATCGTTCTGCCGGAGCCAGCCGGGGTTGATGGTACCCATGACCCGCACGTACTTGGTCAGGCCAAATGCCCCGGCAAAGCTCAGGTAGTGCGCTTCGTTGTCGGGCCACAAATCCACCTGTCCGCGAGCGGGCACAGCTCCAATTACACAGTTGGGCCGCCCGCCTGTTGTCGTGCAGCCTCCCGTACCATTGGGAATGAGCTGCACGCCAACGTCCGCGGTAGCAAACGGATTGTCGAACAAGAGCGAATTGATTTGGTTTCGGAAGAAAGAACCGGTATAGCCGAATTCGACGCCCCAGTCTTTTTTCCCGTAGTCGGTCCTCGCTCTGAAGGTGTTGATGAAGTAGTTGATTGGCTCGGGCACTTCCGCGCCGGTGCCGGGGCTCTGGCGTCCCGAAACACTGGAGGGCTGGCCGCTGGCACTGGCACTGGGGCCGGAGTTCATGATCAGCCCAATCGGCCGCGTGCCCACCTCATTTTCACGCGAGAACAGGAACCAGACATTCCAATCTGGAGTTACGTACCAGTTCACCAATCCGGTTCCCGTCTTGCGCTGGAGGGAGGGAGTGATGAAGTTTTCTCCCGGCACCACCTGCGTGGCGATAAAGCCAGGCAAACTGATATTGATCTGCGCGGCCGTGCACGGGGGCGTGGCGCAAATTGTGGAGGACCTGTCCTGCAAGATTTGCCTCGTTGCCGGGAGAATGGTCAACACACCCCGGCTGGTTTGAACATACAAGCTGCGGGCCGTATTGGTGAAGATGTGGGGAATCTCGTCGTAGCGGAACTGAAACTTGAACTTGCGGTAGCGGCCGAAGGTGGCCAGATAACTCTGGTTTTTGTAGAAGGTGCTCTGTGACATCAGCTCCACATAGTTCTTGGAGCCGAGTACGTCGTCGAAATGCAGATCAAATTTGCGGATGAAAAAGCCTGTCCTGCGGTCGCCATACTCGTTGAATTTAGAGGTCAGCACGTCAGGGGTAAAGGGCAGATCCGGGCGCCCATACACCTTCCCCCAAACACCGCGGACTCCAAACTCGACGCTCCCTTGCGGTGACTTCGCGGGCTGTGCAGGCGGTTCCTGACTGAACAGCAGAGCCGGGACCAGTAGAAGTGCGAGCAGTATCAGAATTGTTTGTCGTCTCATCAATTTCATGGCTCTCTCCTTCCTAGCGATGGAACATATTCCCGGAGGGATGGTTCGACCCGTGGATCGCGGAATGGCAGTTCGTGCACCCGCGGTTGAAATCCCGGACGGAGTTGAGGAGCGTCGGCGACGTTGGATGCCGGCTGGCGACGTGGCACGTGTCGCAAACGCGAGGCATGCGCACCTTCAGCAACTGCGGGTTGTTGCTCCCGTGTGCCTCGTGGCAATTGCCGCAGTTTTCCATCACCGGCGGGTGCTCCCACAGGAAAGGACCACGGCGCTCGGTATGGCAGGAGAGGCAGTTCTCGTTCGTCGTGCTCTGAATCAGCTGCTTTGGGTTGGGAGTGCCGTGCGGGTTGTGACAACTGGTGCAGGTCACCTTGCCTTCGCGATACGGCATGTGCGAAGAGCGCTGTAACTGCGCGCGGCGCATCTGGTGGCAGCTCAGACAGAGTTCCGGCTGCGGCTTCTTGACTTGCCGGTTCTCGCTGAGCGGAGCGCTGTAGCGGGCCTCGGACAAGCGCGAGACCTGCCGTTCCTGCTTCACCTGGTGGCAGTCCACGCAGGCCATCGCACGCGATTCATGCGGGCTGCCCTTCCAAAACATCCGGTTGCCGCGCGAATGGCAGTCCAGGCAAGCGGCGTTTTGTTCTTCGATCGAGTTCTTGGAATCCCTGCCGAAGCGGACGGGAATGGATTCTTTGCTGCCGCCAGCTTCCACGTGGGCTTTTCCGGGTCCGTGACAGGATTCACAGCCGCGAGCTTCCTGCGGCGTGTGGGGTCTGGCCATGACCTTGCCCATGACCGTATTCTTGAACCGGCGTTCCTGATCTTGGTGACAGACCACGCAGGTTTCTGCCCCGACGTAATCTCCATCCGCCTTCGCCGCTTGCGCGCCCTGTGCCGCGGACTTCGAGGTGTCTTGCGCGGGCATGCCCGTCGGGCCGGCCAGCAGCGGAACGGCGGCAAACAGGAGAAGCGCGAGCGCCGCAGCCATCCAGTGGATTCTGGGATAACCAACTTGAGTTTGAATCATAGAGTGCTCCTCGTGTGCTCCTCGGGCGGAAGGCCAGCCGAAGAGGAGAACCGACAGCCGGGCGTTCATTTCATTCCCAGGAAATTTCTCTGGCGATAACGAAAGAGAAATGGGTTCTAGAAAGGGAGCGACATGGGAAGGGACGCATCGGACCCCCCAACTACCCAGTGGCTTGGGGATGCCGAAACTTGGAAACAAGAGCGATGCTATGTTTTTCAACGCGGAACCGAAGATAGTGGTCACAAGTTTCTTCACCGCAGCACTCTGAATAAAGTGCACCAGATAACGTGCAGGCAATTCAGAATCCAGACTAGTGCTCAATATTGTCCATGTCTCCTTTCTAAGCGCTGCTAAATCAGAAGCTTACAAAAATGCTCAGCACCACAACGAATCACCCAGGCGTCTGATTCTCAGACAGTGTCAGATTCTCAGACAATGTCAGAAGGCCAAGCGGTTGTGTCCTTCTGCGCAGGGCGGATAAAATCTTCATTCAATCCGCGAGCTTTTCAATTCACAGTGTTCCCTCGACGCGAGATGTCCAGTTTTGGACGGGAGCAATACACCCTCCGCACATTTCAATAATGCCCTCGGATATTGGGGACTCTGCACCGACTAGAAAACCGAGGTGGAGGAGTGGAAAAACGCAACACCGTCCGGAGTTCCGCGCTACAGTCTTGGGGTTGAATTGACCCACAAACAATAGTCAATCTAATTCATTCAAAACAAATGCGATAGCCACCGACGGTTTCCAGGCCGATTTGGCAACGGGCGTGCTCCCGCATCTGTAAGCTTGGGTTTATCTCTGTCCACTAGACTCTGTCAGGATTTCTAGGCGGGGGGATGGAACGCGCCGCGCAAGACAAGCGTTGGTTTTGGGCCACGCTGATGTTCTCCAGCATCAGTATTGTTGCCGTCGTGTTCGCCGTCTGGGAATTGGTTGAGAACCGCTTCTACCGCGGAACAGACTATGCCACTCTGCATTACCTCTATATCACTCGCGGCATAGCCTCCTCCCTGCTTCTGGCCTTCTGGGCCGCCTGGTTTGTCCTGCAGCAGCGCAAGCGCTACGAGGACGAACTGCATCGATCGCGCGAACGTTACCGCGGGCTATTAGAGGCTTCGCCCGGAGCGGTCGCGCTCTACGACTCCGCGCTGCGCGTCAGCGAATGGAATGCCGCGGCCGAGCGGCTCTACGGTTTCAGCAAATCCGAGATGGTAGGTCAATCCCTGCCCACCATCCCGGCGGAGCGAGCGACGGAGTTGCAGCAGTTCCTTGGAAAAGTTGAATTGGGGGAACCCGTCCTGGACGTCGAAACCCTGCGTTGCAACAAGCAGGGCGCGGCCTTGGAAGTGCAACTCAGTTTGCTGCCGTTCCGCGAAGCCCCCGGGACCCTCTACTTCCTGGAAGTAACAGCGGACATCCGCGAACGCGTGCGCATGCGGCAGACGCTGTTGGAAATCGAAAAGCTGACCAGCATGGGCAAAATGGCGGCGGGCACCGCCCACCACCTGAACACCCCGCTGGCCGCGATGTTGCTGCGGCTCCAAATGATGCGCGAGCGTTCTCACCAGGCGCCCTGCGCCGCCGACCTCGAACGTGTGGAATCCGGGCTGCGTTTCTGTCAGTACTTCGTGCAGCGGCTGCTGGAATTCAGCCGGCGGACGCCCACAAAGAAGCAGCCCGCAGAGCTTGCGGCTTTGGTCCAATCGGTGGTGAGTTTCCTGGCCCCGCCGATCCTTTCCAAGCGGGCCCGCGTGGCGCTGGCCTTGCATGCCGTGAACGGCCAAAACGTGTTCGCCGACCGTAACCAGCTCGAAGCTTTATTTACCATCCTGATCAGCAACGCGCTGGACGCCATTCCTCCGGCAGGCGCCATCAACATCGAGTGCAACCGCCTTGCGCGATCTTCGCGTCCCGGTGCGGTGGATGGAGACTTCGGCTGGATCGAAATCCGCATCACGGACAACGGTTGCGGCATCCCCGCGTCAGACTTTCCCCACGTGTTCGAACCCTTCTTCACAACGAAAGGCGCCGGAAAAGGCACGGGTCTCGGCCTGGCGATTGCACGAAATATCGTTACGGAGCACGGCGGTTCAATCCGCCTCCAAAGCACGCCGGAGCAGGGCACGGCCGCGATCATCGAGCTACCGGCCTTGGCCGAACCATCGCGCGACCCGGGAGGATGAGCATGAATCCGGCGGATGTGACGCAGCCTTGCAGCATCCTCGTGGTGGACGACGATGCGGAGATGGCCAGCACCCTGCAGGAATTCCTGCAGAAGGAAGGATACATCGCCGGAGTGGCGCATTCCGCCGCGGAAGCCATTGCCCTGCTCGAACGCGGCCCGCATGTTTCGCTGGCGCTGGTGGATTTGATTATGTCGCCCACCGACGGGCTTGCGCTCATGGAACAACTCCATCGCCGTGACCCGGACCTGGCCGTCATCGTCATGACCGGCTACGGAACGATCGAAACCGCCGTGGACGCCATCAAGCGCGGCGCCGAAGATTATCTGACCAAGCCTTTCGACCCGCAAGCAGTGCGCAAGAAGGTCGCCCGGTTGATGGAAGTGTTCGCGCTGCGCGGCCGTGTCGCACAACTCGAAGCCAACCTGGAAGGACGCCTTGGCTTCGAGAATTTCATTCATGTTTCGCCGGGCATGCGGCGAATCCTCGAGCGCGCCCGTGCGGCGGCCGCTTCGGATGCGCCCATCCTGGTGCTGGGCGAAACCGGCACCGGCAAGGAAATGCTGGCCCGCGCAATTCATTTGGCCAGCCCGCGTGCCCGCCGGCCGTTCGCGCCCGTCAACTGCGGCGCCCTTCCGCACGACCTCGTCGAAAGTGAGCTCTTCGGCTATCGTCGCGGCGCCTTCACCGGCGCTCTCGCCGATGCCCCCGGGATCTTCGCCTCCGCCGGCGGAGGGACTGTATTCCTGGACGAGATCGGTGAGATGCCCAAGGATGTCCAGGTCAAGCTCCTGCGCATCCTGCAAGAAGGGGAGCTGCGCCCGGTAGGCAGCCCCACTCCGGTGCGGGTGGATGTGCGCGTTATTTCCGCATCCAATCGCCCGCTTGCGGATTTGCGCGGCGAGCGGCTGCGCGAAGATCTCTACTTTCGCATCGCCACGGTTGCGATCGAACTTCCCCCGCTCCGCGCGCGACAGGAGGACATTCTGGCTCTGGCCCAGCACTTCATGCGTCAACTGGTGCGGCGTTATGGCCGGCCGATCAAGCTCTCCCGCCCTGCACTTGATCTCCTTCTGAATTATTCTTTCCCGGGCAATGTACGCGAGCTTGAGAACATCCTCGAGGGAGCCACGGCTCTTTGCCTGGATGGATCCCAGACCATTACTGAAAAGGATTTGAAGCCGTTGCTCAGCGAGTCTTCGGATACCTCAGCCCAGGCGGTTGCCGGCGAACAGCCTCTTTCGATGGAGCGAGTGGAACAGTTCGCCATCCGGCATGCGCTCGCCCTGTGCCAGGGGAATCGCACGAAGGCTGCTGCGCTGCTTGGCATCTCCCGCGATACGCTCTACCGCAAGCTGCGGCAGAGCAAAGACTGAACCGGCCACTGCTGCCGTCTCCCGGCTTTTCGCCGTGTAATCTGTCCGATTTTCTGACGGTTGCCGCTTTTTCGGACACATCTCGAATTGAGCCTGGGTTCCGGTCGCCGGCCTACCATCCCTCCGTGAACCGTCTAAGTCCCATGCTGCTGAGGAATTGCGCCGCAGTCTCAGCACTCTGCGATTTCTCCAACCAATCTTGCGCGATGGTTCCTCGCGTGCCCGCAATGAGTCGCCATGTGCGCCGTTCGCTGGGCGCGTTTTTCAAGTTGCGTATCTTCCTGAGGTCACGAGGTGAACGGATGCGATGGTCACTGCGAATTGTGGGCTTAGGTTCTTGGATCGCTCTCTTGCTCTTGTTGCCGCAGGCAAGCGACGCACAATACGTGGGCGCGGGAAAGTGCCGGCCCTGCCATCTCCCGCAGGCCAAGGGCTGGGAACCAACGAAAATGGCAAAGGCTTTTGAGCTGCTGAAGCCCGGAGTAGCCGCGGACGTCAAAAAGGCCCACAACGTGGACCCGAACAAGGACTACACCAACGACCCCAACTGCCTTTCCTGTCACGTGACCGGTTACGTGCAGCCAGGGGGTTTTGTGAGCGTGGCGCAGACACCGAACCTTGTGGGAGTGCAGTGCGAGGCGTGTCACGGCCCGGGCGCGGCCTACCTGAAGCCCGCACTGATGAGCCTTCAAAACAAGGAATACAAGCGCGCAGATCTGGTCGCTGCTGGGATGGTCGTGCCGACGGCGGAGACCTGCCAGAAATGCCATAACAAAAAGAGCCCTTTCTATCAGCCGTTTGATTTCAAGACGCGCGTCCAGCAAGGGACCCACGCGCACCCGGCCCTGATGTACAAGCACGACTGAGGGAGGTAGCCATGAATGCCCGGCGCCAACTGTGGACTTGGGTTGTCGTCGCACTAGCGGCCTTGCTCTTGTTGTTCACGGTCCTGTTCCTCGAGCGCCGAGGCGTCGAAGAACGCTGGAACACCTACCTGGTCGGCGATCCCCAGGCCGGCGCAC
>CAZIWR010000120.1:0-8360 GCA_964542805.1 uncultured Acidobacteriaceae bacterium | reverse complement strand
CGTAGAGGCCGCGTGGGTCCAGCTTCAGAATCTGGTCGATGGCCTTCCGGTCTTTTGCCCGTGTCACGTCGTCGCTCTCGTAATGGTTCATGTCCGAACTCGCCACCAGGAGCACTGGTTCCTTCTTTTGCGTCAGCACATCCCCAATCGCCTGCCCCAGTTCTTCGAGCGCCGCGAAGCGGTCCGTCCCCAGTGCGATGGGCACAAACTGGAAATCCCCTGCGAGTTGTTGCAGGAACGGCAACTGCACTTCCAGCGAATGCTCCATTTGATGAGCCACCGAATCTTCGCGCAACAGCGGGCAGGCCTTCTTGAGTTCCACGGCCATCGCGCTGTCGATTTTGGCTTCGCCCAGCGGCGTCCGCCACGTTCCCTCGGACATGATGGCCAGCGCCTGCCCCTCGCGGTAGTGCCGCGGGCAGAGGATGATGTACCGCGCTGGCAACTCCAGCCGCTGGAACACGGCCCCGGCCACGTGGCCCGAATACATGTAGCCGGCGTGAGGCACCACGCAGCCCAGCGCACGTAGCTTTGGCGCGGCCACGGCATCGCCCAGCAATTGTTCAATCTGGTGTTTCAACTCGCGGGGATTGGCAGGGTAAAACCGGCCGGCGACGGCGGGCTCGCGGATCATATTGAGCCTCCTCTTGCGCTACAACGCGGCGGCTCAGAGAGGTTTCGAGGGCTTTCCGGTAATCTTCAGGGCGATGTCGCTGCCCGGCTCGTGCTGGATTTCCACACGGTCGCCGTGCTGATAGCCGCCCTGGTCGATGATCTGTTGCATCTTCTCGCGCATTTCCTGCGTGTACGTGAACGTCCGGATCACACGCTCGTTCTCCCGGCTGCGCACAATGATCTGCACGTTGGTCATGGATAGCACTTCGCCTTTGAACTTTGCAATTTTTTTCTTCGGTGCCTTGAGTTGGATGGGCTTCCCCATTTCCACTTGCGCGGAGACAACCGTCGCCAGGAGGGCCATGGCCATTCCCAACAGTGCGGCGCGAATGCTAGAGCTTCTCATCGAGTGAAATCTTCAACGACTTGAGAAATTTGATGTCCTGCGCGGTCATCTGCACCTTTGGCATTTCCGCACTTTCTTCGTCCAGAATTTCCTCGTCCACGCGGATGTGCAGCGATTCCAGGAAATTCTGGTCCTGCTTCGTCAGCTTGCTGGGCTCGGCGTCGCGCTTGGCCAGCACGATGGTCGCGTCCAATTTCAACACGATGTCGAATCCCGCCGCGCGCACATTCGAAATCGCCTCGGCGATTCGTTCCGAATCCGAAACGGTTTCATTAATCGCGTGGCCCAGGTCCCGCAGCAACTGCTTCATCTGGTCGTCCAGTTGCACGGCCATCCTCCTCGAAGCAATTCTGTCCCATTCTATGACGCGCTCTCGGGCCATACAAGTGCCGAATTCCGCTCTGTGACCTGCTCGCCTTCGCGCCCGGCGGGCTTCCGGAGAGCGGTACGTCATGCGCCCCGGCCACTCTGCTAGAATGTTTGCGTGGCGGATCGTTTGATGGCTGCGCTGCTGGCCGCGTTGGCGGCGTTCTTCCGTTCGGTTGGGCGCGTGATTCGCCAGTTGTTTCACGAAGTCACCGGCGCTTTTTTCCTGCTTTTCGCCGCGCTGGGAGGTCTTTCTGCCTGGCGCCACTGGCAGCGCGGCTCGGATCTGTGGATTTTCGGAATCGCCCTGGCGTTTACTTTGATGATGTCGGCGTTTGCCTTTGCTGCGTTCCGCAGCGCCCGCCGCGTGCGATGATGATCGATACTCGAAATTCGAAACTCGTGACTCGTGAAATTCCAAGGCATCTCTGTACTCCGCGAGTTTTTCGAATATCGAATTTCGAATTTCCTTTCTATGAGCAAGCCAACTGACAAGCAGCCAACCGCAGCTGAAAGCGCGAAAGCATTCAGCACTTTATCCGGCCTGCCGCTGGAGCGCGTTTACACGCCGCCCGATTCCGCCGCCGATCCCGCTCAGCAACTCGGCTATCCAGGTGAGTTCCCGTTTACCCGCGGCATCTATCCCACGATGTATCGCGGCCGCCTCTGGACCATGCGCCAGTACGCCGGCTTCGGCTCGGCCGTCGAGTCCAACCGCCGCTACCGATACCTTCTCGAACAGGGACAGACCGGCCTCTCCGTAGCCTTCGATCTTCCCACGCAGATCGGGCTCGACTCCGATCACCCGCTCGCTCGGGGCGAAGTCGGCAAAGTCGGGGTGGCCATCGACTCGCTCGAAGACATGGAGACCCTCTTCGACAGCATTCCCCTCGGCCGCGTCTCCACCTCGATGACCATCAATGCTACGGCAGCAATTCTCCTTGCGCTTTATGTGGCTGTTGCCAGGAAGCAGGGCGCAGATCTTCGCCGCCTCGCGGGCACGGTGCAGAACGACGTGCTGAAGGAATACATCGCCCGCGGCACGTACATTTATCCCGTCCGCCCCGCGATGCGCGTCGTCACCGACATGTTTGCCTGGTGCTGCTCCGAGCTGCCCAACTGGAATACGATTTCCATCTCCGGCTACCACATTCGCGAGGCCGGCTCCACTGCCGTTCAGGAGGTGGCCTTCACCCTCGCCGACGCCATCGCTTACGTCCAGGCCGCGCTCGACGTCGGCCTGGCGGTGGACGATTTCGCTCCGCAGCTCTCCTTTTTTTTCAACGCGCACAGCGACCTGCTCGAAGAAATCGCGAAATTCCGCGCCGCGCGCCGCTTGTGGGCCCTCCTCATGCGCGATCGCTTTGCTGCTAAAGATCCGCGCTCGATGATGCTCCGCTTCCATGCCCAGACCGCCGGCAGCTCGCTCACCGCGCAACAGCCGGAAAACAATATCGTCCGTGTCGCTATCCAGGCGCTCGCCGCCGTGCTTGGCGGCTGCCAGTCTCTCCACTGCAACGCACTCGACGAAGCCCTGGCTCTCCCCACCGAGCAAGCTGCTCTCATCGCTCTCCGCACGCAGCAAATCCTCGCGCAGGAAAGCGGCGTGGTGAACACTGCCGATCCCGTGGCCGGCTCCTACGCCATCGAGAAGCTCACCGACGAAATCGAAGCCGGTGCCCGCGAATACATCGACAAGATTGACGCCATGGGCGGCATGCTGCGCGCCATCGAATCCGGCTTCGTGCAAAGTGAAATCCAAAAGGCGGCCTACGACTACCAGCGCGCCGTCGAGCGTGGCGAGCGCATCGTCGTGGGCGTCAACCAGTTCGTCGCCGAACAAGAAAAGCCCATCCCCACGCTGCGCATCGACCTGGACATCGAATCCGCTCAAGTGGCGCGCTTGAACGCTCTCCGCGCAAAACGCGACGCCGCCAAGTCGCGCGCGGCCCTCGCCGAAGTCGAGCGCTGCGCCGCTTCCGGCGAAAACCTCATGCCCTCCATCCTCGCCGCTGTCGAGGCCTATGCCACTGTCGGCGAGATCGCCGACGCCATGCGGCGCGTCTTTGGCGAATTCCACGAATCCGTCGTAATCTGAGCCGGGTCCATGAAATTGTCCCTCGCCGCCGAAGCCGTCTGGCCACGTCGCGTGCGCGCGCCCGCTGACGCCGTCCGCTTTCTGGACGCTGTCGGTTTCTGCGTTTTGTTTCCTCTGAAAAACGTCCCGCTGCCCTCGATGTATTACGCCGCAGCCCATCGGGACATCCATCTCGGTCCCGGCTGGGACACATTCTGCGAGATGATTTGGGATTGGAAAGACGAGTTGCCCCATCGCCGTCGTGCCTATTACTCAAAATGCCTTCGTGGCCGCGGCATGTTCATTTCGCTGAAGTTGCTGCCGCATTTTCTTGCCAGTCGAACGTCGGCCACCTCTCCCGGCGATCACCAGCGCTTTTACTCCGAAGGCCGCATCAGCCACGACGCGCTCAGCATCTGGAAAACTCTGGAAGAGCACGGCCCGCTCGCCACGCTCGAGCTGCGCCACGCCTGCAAAATGGAATCGAAATCCGGCAACACACGCTTCAAACGCGCCATGCTCGAGCTCCAGTGCCATCTCGTTATCGTCCACTTCGGCGCCGAGCAGGAAACCGCTGCCTGGCCCTCCAGCCGTTTCGAGCTCACCTGCCGCGCTTTTCCCAAGCAGGCCGCTGCGGCACGCTCGCTTTCGCCCGGCGCCGCCCGCGCCGCCATCGCCCGCAAATTTCTCGAGCGGCGCCCGGCCGCGCCTCCCGCTGTGCTCGCTCGGCTATTCGGCTGGAGCAAATCCGAGGCCATCGCAGCATGTAGCGGCGGCCTTTAGGCCGGCATTCTTGCAGTGCGGCTAGTGTCAGAGGGAAAGTAAACGCTTTTCGCTTTTGGAGTTTCGAGTTACGATTCCATTTGCGTCGTGTCGCACCCCTTCCTTTGAAACACCATGCGCTTCATCCTGGCATCCGCGTCTCCGCGTCGCGCAGAAATCCTGCGCAACGCAGGCATTTCCTTTGAGGCGGCGCCCACCGCTGTGGATGAATCCCGATGGAACGGCGAAACGCCCGCTCATTTGGTCCGCAGGCTGGCCACTGCGAAAGCTGCTGCCGCAGCCGACCGCGTCTCCGGTGCCGCCATCGTCCTCGGCGCCGATACCGAAGTCGTCGTGGACGGCGAGGTCCTCGGCAAGCCCATCGCCGACCTCGATGCCCGCGAAATGCTTCGGCGCCTTTCCGGCCGCGTCCACGAAGTCATCACGGGCCTCGAGCTGATCCGACTGCCTAACCGCGCCACTCGCTCCGAGCAGGAAGTGACGCGCGTGACCTTCGCTGCCCTTTCCGCTGAAGAGATCAACAGCTACGTCGCTACCGGCGAGCCCTTCGACAAAGCCGGTGGCTACGCCATCCAGGGCCGCGCAGGCCGCTTCATTACCCGCGTCGAAGGCTGCTACTTTAACGTGGTGGGCCTTCCGCTCTCCCGCCTGTGTCGCGCGCTCCTCGAATTCGGTTGGTCGCCGGACTGATTCGTACGCAAACAAAAACGGCGGCCCGCAATCCCGGACCGCCGTTCCATTTCCTCTTTCGCTTCTGCGCCGGCTACTTTTTCTCGTCTGGCTTCTCGCCGGCGTGCATGCCTTCCTTGAAGCTGCGGATACCTTCGCCGAATCCCTTCATGATCTCGGGGATTTTCCGCCCGCCGAAAATGATCAACACGATTGCCAGAATCAGCAGAAGTTCAGGTAACCCCAATTTTCCTCCAAACATGCGACCCCCTGATTCCGATTCTAGGCTTCGCTCCCTCGCAGGTCAATCAAACAAAAATGCTGTTGTGCCGGTGCTTCCTACTGAATCACGCGCTCGTCGCCCACGCGCCGCGTCACGCGCTCCCGGTCCAAGAACTCCAGCAGCGGGATCGCATACTTGCGGCTTACCCCGCTCAGTTCTTTGAATGCAGCGATGGGCAGCCGCTCTCCGTTCTTTTTTTTGTACTCCGCCAGCTTTCCGCGTAACTCTCCCATCGCTGTCCGGTGAAAAATCAGATCCTCCGCAACCTTCACCAGTACCCGTTCGCGCAACAGTATCAGCAGAATCTTTTGAGCCCGCTTTCCATCCACCGCCAGTTTCGATAGCGCTTCCTTCACGGGCGGCACGGTCAGCCCCGCTCGCGCGAATGCCTGTTCGATCTGCTCCTTCGCCCGCGCTTCCTCTGGCGTCAGTTCAATTTCACGCCCCGCGCGCTTCACCAGGTCGCCCGCCTGCGTCAATTCCCCCGCGGTCACCAATACTTCGAGTGCTGCCCGAAACACGGCGCTTTCTTCCGCGCGTCGCGTCACGCGCTCCCGCAACTCCTCCTTGGAAATTCCTGGCGCCAGCGGATTCGCGGCATGCGCGTTCTCGACCTCCGTCTTGATCGCTTTCGCCCGTGCCTTCAATTCTTCCGCTGTCACCACCACGCTCCCACTTTCCGGCGTCCCGCCGAGCACGCGAACGGTCTTTGCAATCTCCAATTTCCGCGCTGTTTCCTGCACTTCCGCGGCAAGCCAGCCCGTCCGCGCCACAATCTGCCGTTGCGTCAGGCCCGCCGGCTCGCCCGCGCACAGGGCAGTCAACATTTCCTCGCGGCTCTCGCGCTCCATCGCTCCCAGCAGCGTCGCGACCCGCGCATCTTTCCTTCCTTGCCGCGTGGCTCGGTTATTCAACACCTCGCCGCCACCCATCGTCACCACCGGCGAAAACTGCCGCAGAATGAAGCGGTCTCCCGGCAGCAGCAGCGCCGCTGCCGGCAGTTGCAGTTGCGCGTAGCAAGACTCCCCGGGCGCCAATTGTGCGCGATCGCGCAGCACAGCCTCGGCCACGCATTCCGCAGTGCCCTGATGAAAATGCACTCGCGCATGGTTCTTCAGCGGCCGCGCCGAAGCAAGCAGCGTCAATCTCGCATCCACTCGCAGCGTTTCTTCGAAGACTCCCGGCGTGGCCAGCGTCATCCCCCGCTTCAAATCGTCCAGCTCCACGCCGGCCAGGTTCAGCGCCGTGCGCTGCCCCGCGACCGCGCGCTCTGCTGTTTTTCCGCCGGACTGCACGCCGCGCACGCGCACGCGCTTCCGCGACGGAAACGTCTCCACCTCGTCTTCCGCCTTCACCGAGCCGGACACCAGCGTCCCTGTGACCACGGCTCCGAATCCCTTCATCGCGAACACGCGGTCAATCGGCAGCCGGAAATGCCTCCCCGCATCTTTCGGCGGCACATCCTCCGACACGCGCAGCAGTGCCTTCTTTAACTCGTCCAGCCCCGCGCCGGTCCGCGCGCTGACCGCCACGATGGGCGCGCCCTCCAAGAACGACCCCCGTAGGAATTCTTCCGCTTCCAACCGCATCAGCTCCACGCCGTCCTTGTCCGTTAGGTCGGACTTGGTGATCACCGTCAGCCCGCGCGGAATTTCCAGCAGCCGGCAAATATCGAAATGCTCCCGCGTCTGCGGCTTGATGCCTTCATCCGCCGCAATCACCAGCAGCACCAGGTCGAACCCGCCCGCGCCTGCGAGCATGTTCTTCACGAACCGCTCGTGCCCCGGCACATCCACAAAGCCGAGTCGCACGTCTCCCAAATCGAGAAAGGCAAACCCCAGGTCAATGGTGATCCCGCGCCGCTTTTCTTCTTCCAGCCGGTCCGGGTGCGTGCCCGTCAACGCTTCCACCAGCGCCGACTTGCCGTGGTCAATGTGCCCGGCCGTTCCAACGATTACGTTTTTCATTGCTCAGGGATGCTATCGAAGCGCGGTGGGAGCGTCAAACTCTCGACGCCATTGCTGTCGACATTTCCTGAAGGATTTTCTTCGCCGCGGCTCGCGGATCTTTCGCTGCCGTTATGGGGCGACCCACAACCAGGTAATCCGCTCCGGCGCGGATTGCTTCCCCCGGTGTGGCGATCCGCGATTGGTCGTCCCTCTTTGATGCTGCTGGCCGGATTCCCGGCACGACAGTTAGAAACTTTGCGCCGCAGACGCGCCGGATTTCCGACACCTCGCGCGGCGATGCAACCACTCCATCCAGCCCCGCAAGTTTTGCCATCCGGGCAAGGTGCACGGCTCGCTTGATGGGTGGGCCTAGTATCCCAACTTTAGAGAGCGCGTCTTCATCCATGCTGGTCAGAAGCGTCACCCCAATCACTTTTGGCCGCTTCTTCTTCCTCGCCACGGCCCGCGCGGCGGCCTTCATCATCTCTTTTCCACCGAGCGTATGGACGTTCACCAGCCGCACCCCTGGCAACTCCGCCGCTGCCAGGACGGCTCCAGCTACTGTATTGGGTATGTCGTGGAATTTCAGGTCGAGGAAGATGCCCGCGCCAAGCTTGGCCAGTCTTTCTACCGCCCGCGGACCCTCCGCGGTAAAAAGTTGCGTCCCAATCTTGAACATCCCGGCCAGCCCGGCCAGGCGGCTAGCCATTTGAACAGCAGTCGCCAGCCGGTCAAAGTCCAGCGCAACGATCAGTTTTTCGTGTGCGTCTCGCGCCACTGCCGTTTGGGCACCTCGAGCAGCTCTATTCGAAGTCGTGCCAGACCCTGCTCTTCAAACCCGAGCGACCGGGCCACCTCGTAGGATACATCAATCTCCCGGCCGTCAATCACAGGCCCTCGGTCATTGATCCTAACGAGTCTGCTTCGCCCCGTCTTCGGGTTCACCAGCCGGACCAAGGACCCCAGCGGCAGTGTTGGGTGGGCGGCTGTCGGGGCGTACATGTCGTAAATCTCCCCGTTTGCCGTCAAACGCCCGTGAAACTGCTCCCCGTACCAGCTGGATAGCCCCTCCCAGACCCGGATTGGCCTGACTGGCTGGAGAGGAAGTACCACCGCCGGTGCCTCCACCGCCGTCACAATCACCAGGATCAGCAGGAGGCCCCGAAAGCCGGCCCAGAGAATGAAAAGCTTTGAGCGCATAGTGTCCTATTT
>CAZIWR010000119.1:0-8415 GCA_964542805.1 uncultured Acidobacteriaceae bacterium | reverse complement strand
GGCCCCGAAAGCCGGCCCAGAGAATGAAAAGCTTTGAGCGCATAGTGTCCTATTTGACCTACCGAATTCAGGACATTATACCCTTTCTAGCCCTCCAAAGACAAGGATTTATTCTCTCAAGAGTCCTCGTAACTCATTCATAGTAAATATATTATTATGAGTGCACCATCTTTCGAGCCCCTCCAGTAGCCTCTCCGTGGCTCTGGGGTCCACAAAACTGGCTGTCCCCACCTGCACCGCCGCCGCCCCCACAACCAAATACTCGGCTACATCTTCCACTTTTTCGATGCCCCCGAGACCGATAACGGGAATTTTCACCGCTTGGCATGTTTCATAGACCAGCCTTAAGGTGATCGGCTTGATGGCTGGACCCGAGAGACCCCCTGTCAAGTTGCCCAACCTCGATTTCCGTGTCTCCAAGTCCACACTCATTGCAATATAGGTATTCGCGACCGTCAGCACGTCCGCCCCGGCACCCTCAACCGCCTTAGCGACCGTTGCGATATCCGTTACGTTGGGGGAGAGCTTTACCCACAGAGGCCTCTTTGCCACCTTCCGGACCGCCTCCACGACCTCCGCCGCCAGCCGCGGGTCACTCCCGAAGTGGGTTCCCCCCTTGCTGACGTTCGGACACGAGATATTGAGCTCGTACGCCGCCAGCCCCTCGGCACCCTCGAGCACCTCGATCACTTGCACATATTCCTGCACCGTCCTGCCAAAGACGTTGGCCACCACCGCCGTCCGGTAGGCGCGTAGCTTGGGCAGTTTCTCGGCGACGAACGCCCGCACACCCACGTTTTGCAGCCCGACAGCGTTCAGCATTCCGCCGGCGGTTTCGCACATCCGCGGCGCGGGAGCGCCATCCATGGCTTCGATGGAAAGTCCTTTGACGACGATTCCGCCCAGGCGGTTCAGGTCAACCAGGTGGGAAAACTCGAGTCCGTATCCAAACGTGCCGCTGGCGGCAATGATAGGGTTCGTCAGCTTGAGGGCGCCGACGCTGACGCTGAGGTCGACCGAGGTCGCCGGGCTCACCACTACATATAGTCTACCACTTCCGGGGTGAAAGCCAAGCGCGAGGTGCCAGCGCCCGACTCTACGGTTTTTTCGGCGCGGGTGCCGAGTCCGCGGACTTTGCCGTCTGCGGCAATTGAAGGGCTTCCGAAAGGGCTCTTCCGTCCGCTTTTGCCAAAGTAATCCCACAAAGCAGCGCCAACGTCGGAGCGATATCCGCCGGAGTCGCAGCGCTCAGGTATTTTCCGCTCTTGATGCCGGGTCCCATCAGGATGATCGGCACGCGTTGGTCGTAGCCGTACAAGGTGCCGTGTGTGGTAGCTGAGCCCGCAGAAAGGGACGCGGTGTTAGTAACCAGGAGCCAGTATGGCTTGGGCACGAGGACCATGTCACCGCTTCGGCCCGGATAGAAACTGAGAGCCGCAGCCCTCTTCATCGGGTCTTCACTTCCTCTAGCGTCCAGCAGTTCTTCGCTGCCATACATGCGCGACACTCCCGGTACGCCGCTGATCGCATCTTTCACCGCGCGCATAGCCGCTGGATCCGCCAGCAACTTCGCGTGCACCCCCGGAAGGAAATACAGGTCTGGATAGTTCATGCGCGCTACGTACTTGCCGGCCCCCCAGATTGGCTCGAGCGCCTTTTCGATGCGGTTCACCACTTCGACGGTGCCGATGCGCCCCGCATCAAATCCTTCCCGCATCATCCGCTCCGGAATCGGCGCAACGCCGTGGTCCGCGGAAAGCGCGACGACGTAGTTCTTTGCTCCCACCGTGCGATCGAAAAAGGCAAACAGCCTTCCCAAAGTAGCATCTAGCCGCAAGAGCATGTCCTGCACTTCGCGGCTGTGCGGCCCGAACGCATGGCCCACGCTATCCAGAGCGTCAAAACTCATCCCTAGATAATCCGTGCCCGGCCCCTTTCCGAGCCCCAGCGCATTCACTGCGGCCTCGGCCATTTCGCCCAGAAACTCGTCGGCGAACGGGCTTTCTCCCCACAGGCGATAGTATTCCGCATCGGGTTTTTCGTGACTGCCGCCGAGCGGATGCGGAAACGAATCACTCCAACCTGTCGGGGGTCTCTCGCCGGGCCCTGCGTCTTCGAACTGGTAGGCGCTTTCGGGGAGGAGCGGCGTCCATGTTTTTCCGGCGTCTCTTTCCACGGGATGCGATTTCATAAAGCGTTCCATGAACGGCACGGGCGCCGCAGTAAACGCCGTGGTCGTCGCCCACGCACCGCTACTCGCTTCGTACCACGTCGTCGAATCCGACCGGTGCCCAGCCAGCATGATGGCCGCACGCGGCTTGATCGCCATGGTGACCACCCGCGTCTTCCCGCCGGATTGCGCGCGCATTTCGTCCGCCAGTGTGGGTGCTTGCAACCGCATCGGGCTATGCCCTCCCTTGGCTGGAGAGCCGTAGCTGATGGTTTGTGCTTTCGGGTCTTCCGTGCAGCTCACCTGTTTCCCGGTTTCCCGCTCCCACCACGCATTCAAAATGATGCCGTGCGTCGCCGGAATGCTCCCCGTCGAGACCGTGGAGTGCCCCGCGCAGGTAATCGTGTTCATGTAGGGATACGCTCCCTGGCGGAACCATGCGCCTCGTTCCATCAGCCGCCGCAGCCCTTTCGTCCACTGGTGGCCGTAGCGTTCGATGTAGTCTCCCCGCATCTGGTCCACCACGATCACCACGACCAGCTTGGGGGTATTTCTTGATTTCGGTGCCGCGGGCGAGCCTCCCGTCGGTCGTTGCGCCACGGCGGATGGACCCACGAGTCCGGCACACAGGATGATTACCACAATCTTTCGTAGGGCCAGCTTCAATGATTCCTCCAAGAAGCGAAAAAACGCCTCAGTTTATCACGAGCCTTTGGCCGTCACGCGTTCCCACGGTCGTTTGCTTCCTCCTTTTCCTCTGCTCCCTTCGCCTGCTGTGCCTCGATTGCTCCCACTGTGCTAATATCTCGCCCCGATGCGCGTCGTCGAAAAATCGCAGTTAATGGCCGCCGCGGAAATTGAGCGCACCCTTTCGCGTCTCGCTCACGAGATTGTCGAGCGCAATGGCGGCACCGCCGGTCTCAGCCTGATTGGCATCCGCCGCCGGGGTGCTCCCCTTTCCAAACGCCTGGCCCGCGCCATACAAGCCATGGACGGCTCCGTCGTTCCCGTAGGCACTCTGGATATCACTCTCTACCGCGACGACCTGAGCCTGGTCGCCCCGCAACCCGTGGTGCATTCCACCGACATTCCGTTCTCAGTGGACGATCAGGTCCTCGTCGTGGTCGACGACGTACTCTACACAGGCCGCACGATTCGCGCCGCCATGAACGGCTTGTTCGACCTCGGCCGTCCCAAGCGCATCGAGCTGTGCGTGCTGATTGACCGCGGCCATCGCGAACTGCCTATCGAAGCCACTTTTGTCGGCCGCCATGTGCAGACCAGCGATACGGAGATTATCGAAGTCCGGTTGGACGAAATTGATCACGACGAACGCGTCATGCTCGTCGAGCGCGTTCCCTGAGGGCAGTTGCCCCCGGTTTTCGCCTGAGGTCCTGCGTGTCCTGTCGCTTGCACCACTTGCTGAGTATCGAACCGCTCACCCGCGATGATATTTCCTTTATCCTTGAACAAGCCCGGCCGTTTCAAGAAATCCAGCGCCACCCGCTGAAAAAACTGGCCACCCTCCGCGGCAAGACCGTGGCTTTGGCTTTCTTCGAGTCCTCAACGCGCACCCGCATCAGCTTCGGCACGGCCGCCTCGCGCCTCGGCGCCGACTCCATGAACCTCCAGGCTGAATCCTCCAGCCTGCGCAAGGGTGAATCGCTGATTGATACGGTGAAGACACTCGACGCGATGAAGCCCGACTGCATCGTCATGCGCCACGCCTCCTCCGGCGCGCCGCATTTTGTCCAGCAGCATCTCCAGATCCCCATCATCAACGCTGGCGACGGCACGCACGAGCATCCCACGCAAGCCCTGCTCGACGCCCTCACCATCCTCGACCGCAAGGGCCGCCTCGACCATCTCAACGTCACCATCATCGGCGACATTCTGCACAGCCGCGTCGCGCGCTCCAACATTCAGCTTCTCGGAAAATTCGGCGCGCGCTTCACGCTTTGCGGCCCCGCCATGTGGCTCCCGCGCGAACTGGAATCCCTCGCGCCTCTCGGCTCGTCCATCCGCCGCGTCACCAACATCGAAGCCGCCGTCCGCGACGCCGACATTGTCATGGTCCTCCGCGTTCAGCAGGAGCGCCTGCACGAGCCCGCCTTGCCGCTCGACGATTACATCCTTCTCTACCAGCTCACGCCTGAGCGTCTGCGTCTCGCTCCGTCCGACGCTATCGTGATGCATCCCGGCCCCATGATCCGCGGTCTGGAAATTGATCCTGTCGTGGCCGATGGCCCGCAGTCTTGCGTGCTCCAGCAGGTGACCAACGGCCTCGCTGTGCGCATGGCCCTTCTCTTCCTGCTCATCGGCGGGCCGCACGACGAATCCAAGGAAGCTCTCCATGCTGCTGATTAAGAACGGCCGCGTGCTGGACCCCGCGAGCAAGACAGACGCCATACTCGATGTGCTGCTCGACGGTGGCCGTATTGCCCAGGTCGCTCCGGCCATCAGCGCGCCCGGCGCCGAAGTCCTCGACGCTTCCGGCCTCATCGTCGCGCCCGGCTTCATTGACCTGCACTGCCACCTCCGCGAGCCCGGCGAAGATTTCAAGGAAACCATCGAGACCGGCACACGTGCCGCCGCTCGCGGCGGCTTCACCGCAGTTTGTTGTATGCCCAACACCAAGCCCGTGAACGACAGCGCTTCTGTCACCCGCGGCATTCTCGAGCGCGCCGCTGCGGGCGCCAGTGTTCGCGTCTGGCCCATCGGTGCAGCATCGCTCGGCAGCAAGGGCGAAGCCCTCGCCGAAATTGCCGCCATGAAGTCGGCCGGCATCGTCGCCGTCAGCGACGACGGCCGCCCCATCGCCTCCGCAAAGCTCCTCCGCCAGGTGATGGAATACTGCCTCTCGCTCGGAGTGCCCGTGATTGACCATTGCGAGGACACGTCGCTCTCCGCCGGCGGCGTGATGCGCGAAGGCCCCACGTCCGTGCGCATGGGCCTGCGCGGCATTCCTGCCTGCGCCGAATCCATCGCCGTAGCTCGCGGCGTACAGATTGCCGAGCTCACCGGCGGACATTTCCATGCCGCGCATCTTTCCTGTCGCGAATCGCTCGACCAGCTTCGCGCTGCGCGCGCGAAAGGTCTGCGAGTCACTTGCGAAGTCACGCCGCACCACTTCACGCTCACCGACGAGCTCATCACCACGTACGACACGCGCTTCAAGATGAATCCGCCGCTCGCCTCGGCCGAAGACCGCGACGCTCTCATCGCCGGCCTCGCCGATGGCTCCGTGGACTGCATCGCCACCGACCACGCCCCGCACGACGCCGCCAGCAAAGACGTCGAGTTTGACAAAGCGCCCTTTGGCATCACCGGCTTTGAGACAGCTCTCGCTCTCGCCCTGGGAAGACTTGTCCACACCGAACGCATCAGCCTGATGCGCATGGTCGAACTGTTTACCACCGGCCCCGCGCGCGTCCTCGGCATCAAGCGCGCTGTCGCCCCCGGCGAAGCCGCCGACCTCACGCTTTTCTCCACCGCCCACCAGTGGACATTCCGCGCCGCAGAGTCCGCCAGTAAATCGCGTAACACGCCGTTTGACGGCACCGCCTTCGCCGGCGGTCCTATGGCTACCATCGTCGCCGGCAAAATCGTCTGGCAGCGCTAGTGCCCCAAAAACAAATCGGGCGACCCATCGGGTCGCCCGCTCTTGCCACTCCCGATGCCTCGGGATCACTCGCCTCTCGCCGCTATCCTCGCACTCCCGGCTCCGACGCCGGATGCATCCCGTGCTGTGGCACCTCATGAACTCCGCGCGCCGGCGGCTCCTGCTGGAACCGGTAAAAATGATTCAGCGGCCCTGGCCCCTTGCCCACCGAAAAACTCTTTTCAATGGCTTTCGTCACGTACGCCTTCGCCAGCAGCACGGCCTCGCGCAGCGGCCGTCCGCTGGCGAGTTGCGCCGTCACCGCCGAAGCAAACGTGCATCCCGACCCGTGCGTGTTCGGGCTTTTCACTTTGTCGCCGCCGAAATGTAAAACCTCGCCGCCGTCAAACAGCACGTCAATGGCCTTCTCCATGTGGCCGCCTTTGACCACCACGGCGCGCGCCCCCAGTTCCACCAGTTTCCGCGCAGCGGCTTCCATCG
Organism: uncultured Acidobacteriaceae bacterium; assembly: GCA_964542805.1. Classification (GTDB taxonomy): domain Bacteria; phylum Acidobacteriota; class Terriglobia; order Acidiferrales; family UBA7541; genus JACQDE01. The sequence continues at coordinate 2,143 of CAZIWR010000119.1, read as the reverse complement.
CCGCCACGTCTTTGATTTCCATTCCGGTGAGCGCTTCGGCCTCGGCGACGTTGGGCGTCACCACCGTCGCGCGTTTCATCAGTTCGTCGCGCACGAATTTCAACCCCGCTGCGTCGATCAACTCTGCGCCGCCGGATTGCGCCCGCGCCACCGGGTCGAGCACGACGATGGCGATCTGCGCACGATCGAGAAATTCCGCGACCACCGCCGCGTTGGCTTTGTTGCCGAGCATTCCGATTTTCACCGCGACGATGGTCATGTCTTCCGCCAGCGTGTCGAGTTGCGCGCGCAACGTCACGGCTGGTGTCAGATGCGTGCTCTTCACGCCCTGCGTCGACTGCACCGTCAGCGCCGTCACTGCCGCGATGCCGTAACAATTGTGTGTGGCAAATGTTTTCAGGTCTGCGGCGATCCCCGCGCCGCCGGAAGGATCGAAGCCCGCGATCGTCAGGACAATCGGCAGTTGTGGTGTGGCTGGGTGACTCAAGCTCATGCCCTCCGCGCAGGGCAAAATCGCCGGCTCCTCCTGCTCCGATGCTTCAGGATTCCGGGAGTGCCGGCTGCTTCGCAATGTACGCGCCTTGTTCCTCGCAGTGCAAGAAATTTCTTTGCCCTCACCGAGAGGTCACTGCAAAAAATAAGCCCGGCCGTCGATCTTTCTTCGCCCGGCCGGGCTTGTACTCGATAGCCGATTTTCGTCGCTGTCTACGGGAACAGCCCGCGCACCATGGTCGCGTCCGCCACGCGTCCCACAGCCAGGATGTATGCGCCGGTCCGGTTGTGCACGTGGTATTTCCGCGAAGTTTCGTACACGTCGTAAAACGCCTTCTTGATCACCTTTTCGAGCCGCGCATTCACTTCGTGCTCTTCCCAGAAATACCCTTGCAGGTTTTGCGCCCACTCGAAATAGCTCACCGTCACGCCGCCCGCGTTGGCCAGGATGTCCGGCAGCAGAAAAATTCCCTTCCGCGCCAGCACTTCGTCCGCATGCGGCGTGGTCGGCCCGTTGGCCGCTTCGGCGACGATCTTGGCCTTAATCTGGTCTGCATTTTCGAGCGTGATGCAATTCTCCAGCGCCGCCGGGATCAGGATGTCGCACTTCAGCACCAGCAGCTCCTCGTTCGAGATGCGCGAAGTCCCCGGCATCCCCACCACGGTACCCGTGCGCTCCTTGTAGCGCAGCGCCTTCATCGGATCGATCCCGCGCGAGCTGTGCACGCCGCCCCGCGAATCGCTCACCGCGATGATCTTCGCCTTTTTTTCAGCAAACAGCCGCGCCGCGATAGCCCCCGCGTTGCCGAAGCCCTGGATCGCCACCGTCGCTCCGCGCAGCGGGATCTTCTTTATCTTGCACGCCTCTTCCGTCACAAACAGGCACCCGCGCGCCGTGGCTTCATTCCGCCCGAGCGACCCGCCCAAACTCACCGGCTTGCCCGTCACCACGCTCAGCGCGGAATACCCCACCGTCATCGAGTACGTGTCCATCATCCACGCCATCGTTTGCGCGTCGGTATACATGTCCGGCGCAGGGATGTCCCGCTCCGGCCCGATGATGGGCAGGATTTCGCTAAAGAAACGCCGCGTCATGCGCTCCAGTTCGGGCTTGCTCATCCGTTTCGGGTCGCAGATCACGCCGCCCTTGCCGCCGCCGTATGGGATGTTCACCGTCGCCGTCTTCCACGTCATCCACGCCGCCAGCGCCTTCACTTCGTCCAGTGTCACGCCGGGGTGGTAGCGCATGCCGCCCTTCGCCGGCCCGCGCGCGATGTTGTGTTGCACGCGGAATCCGGTGAACACTTTCAACTGTCCGTTATCCATCTTTACTGGGATGGCGACTTCCATGATCCGTTTGGGCGTGCGCAACACCTGCCGCAGTCCGGGATCCAGCTTCAAATGCTCCGCGGCGATGTCAAACTGCAGTTGTGCGATGCGGTACGGGTTCAGGTCCTCCCGCGACGTCCCGAAGCTTCGGGGCGGTATCGGCTGGGGGTTTGCTTTCACTACCGTGGCCATCTTCTTTACTCTCCTTTATCCGTTGGCCGCCCGCGGCAGCGTACTTTTGAATCGCTCGCGGCATTCGGCCGAGCAGAAATGATGTACCTGGCCCGATTGCTCCAACGTGAAGGAAATCTCCGGGGAGACG
>CAZIWR010000118.1:0-8440 GCA_964542805.1 uncultured Acidobacteriaceae bacterium | reverse complement strand
GACGGCGGCTCGTGCAGCCATTTGCGAATGCGCTCGGCGACCATGCCGGCCTTGATGGTCTGCGAGTCTTCCCGCTCGAGCAGCGTTTCCCAGAGCGTTTTTTCCTCCGGGAAGCGGACGATTTTTACCGGTTGGCTGGGGTCCATCTTGGCCAGCTCCATGGCGACCTTCAAGGCGCGGTCGAACCCGCCGATTTCGTCCACCAGGCCGAGGCCCTTGCCTTGCGTGCCGGTCCACACGCGGCCGCGGGCGATCTTGTCCACGTCGACTACTTTCATTTTGCGGCCGTCGGCTACGCCTTGCGTAAAGCTGTCGTAAATCTCGCGCATGAACTTCTGCACGATGACGCGCTGCGCCGGCGTGAAGCTCTGCGTCTCGGAGAGAAACGTCGCGTTTTCGCTGGTGGTCAATTGGTCGGTGCTCATGCCCAGCAATCCGTACAGGCCGGAAATGTTGAACTTGCCGAAGACCACGCCGATGGAGCCGGTCAACGTGCCCGGGTCGGCGATGATTTTGTTCGCGGACATGGCAATCCAGTAGCCGCCGGACGCGGCCACATCACTCATGGACACCACCACCGGCTTCTGCTTCTGCGCCAGCACCACTTCGCGACGGATGATTTCGCTGGCCACCGCCGAGCCGCCCGGCGAATCCACGCGCAGGATGATGGCCTTGATGGAGGCATCCTCGCGCGCGCGGCGCAAGTCCGCGGAGACGGACTCCGAGCCCATGATGTTGCCGTCGGTGTCGGAGTCGGACTGGCCCACCACGATGACGCCGGTGGCGTGCACCACGGCGATTTTTTCCAAGCCAAAGTTCGACACGTGCTCCTTGACGTAGCGGCCCAACTCGACCGGACGCCACGCCGACGTTTTTTCGCGGAAGTATTTCTGCACTTCGTCCCAGTGCGCCACTTTGTCCACCAGCTTGCGCTCCAGCGCCTCTTTGCTGATGTACGGCCCTTCCTGGAGACACTTTTCAAACCACGGCTTGTCGATCCTGCGCGCTTCGGCCACGTCCTTCACGTAGTTTTCAAACGTGCTGCGCATCAGCGACTCGGACATTTCGCGATGCCACGTCGTGTACTTTTTCTCGGTGTACTGGTTGCGCGCGGTTTTGTACTCGTCGATGCCATACATGTCGGGATAGATGCGCAGCTTGTCCAGCGTGCCGCGGAAGAAGAGCGACTGCGTCATCAGTCCGGTGATGCCCAGCGGCGCAGTGGGCACGATCCACACCTGGTCGCAGGCCGTGGCCAGATAATACTGGCGGTTCATCACCAGGTCGCTGTGCAGATAGCAGACGCTGGGCTTGTTGGACTTGCGGAAGGCCAGCAGGTGCGCGCGGATTTCCTGGAGCTTGGCCCAGCCGGCGTCGGGCGTGGTGATTTTCACCACCAGGCCGGCGATTTTGCCGTCTTCGCGCGCGGCGTCAATCGCGTCGGTGACGTCGTGCAGCACGGTCACTCTTCCGCCGAACAGTTGCGCGAAGATGCCCTGCGGCTTTTGCTCCTCGATGGGCCCGCTCAGCTCGACCACCAGCACCGAGTTCTTGGCCACGCCTCCGCTCACCACGGACACGATCACCACCACCACAAACAGCATCGCCAGAACCAGCCAGACTCGCTTTGCTCCCCGCGTCATTGCTTTCCTCCGACTCTATCTTCTAAGTACGCTTTCTCCACGCGCCAGATAACAGAAGTTATCACGAGCAGCGAACCGTGACCAGCGAGCGGCGCGGGCAAAAATCGAAATTCACCCGTCCTTACCGAGAACGCGTGGTGGGGGCGTGAGTAAAGGCTAGGCGGCAGCATTTTCCGGCGGTCCCTTCTTCTTGAAAGCAGCGCTGATGGCTTCGGCGATTTCGCGGCGTGATTCAAGGGGCAAGTCCTTAAGCTGTTCCGAGTACGCCAAGATACGATCCACCAAATCACCTTGGAGAGTGAAGAGATGGCGCTCGTGCCGGTCGGCATGCGCGCCCGACTGGTCCATCTGCTGCTTCGTTTTCATGGCGATTTGAATTATCGGCAGATAGGACTGAATCATGCGCTCCAGCGAAGGACAGTGGACGAGCATCAACTGGCCGATGTAGCCGAGCACAGCGGCGTTGCGCGCAGAGATACGGTTGCGCGCAAGATTGCTGAAGACATTGGCGAGCGCCTTGTGAATACCGTCCGGTGTGTTGAGCGCGCCTTCAGCGCCGACGATTTCGTCGCCGATGCGGGCGGCGGCCTCCTGCTCCTGCCGGCGCTTCCAATGGTCGAAGCAAAAGGGAGCGCCGGACTTGGCGCGCACTTGGCGGCAGCGGCGGCCACTGGGGAAGATGAATTCACAGCGGACCGATTCTTTAGGAATGTGACTCATGGAAACCTCGCGGAGAAGAGTGATTCGTGATTCGTGGATTGTTGCCCGTGGACAGGCCGCCCCCCCCCCACCCCGGGTGTTTTTGTAAGAGTGGCAGCAGAAGGAGATAGCGACCGAAGAAACAGCAAGAGTGGCAGGATAAGGACTTAGCGGGGGCGAGAATAAAGGTGTTCATTCGGCAAGGGTTAAACGTGGCAGGATGGCCGTGTGGGGAGGGGAAGAACCGACTAAGCTGGGAGGCTGTACGCACATAAACATTATAGCTTAGAGTCAATATGGTGTCAAGGGGAAAAGAACGGAGTGAGGGAAAGGCAAGAACAAAGAGCGAAAGGAAGCGGATGGCGGAAGTTGGAGCGGAGGTGGCTGACTTTTTGGAGTGCGGCGGCTCGACGCCGCTTTGTTCTGCTGTCTCTGCAAATGCAACACCCCCGTCGTCCCTCGCAGAAACCAGCGAGAAACGTGTCCTCGGAAAAAGCCCGGTCACATTCGATCAGATGCTCTGGAACTTTGCTTACGAAAAGCAAAGCGGCGTCAAGCCGCCGCACTCCAAACCACGCGGCAAACCAAGTGCAAAGCGGCGTCGAGCCGCCGCACTCCATACCATGCAGCAAACCAAGTGCAAAGCGGCGTCGAGCCGCCGCACTCCATACCCAGCTACTGAATGTCAGCGGGATCGACTGTGAAATCGTCCAAGACTTTGACACGGTCGGAACGAATTCGCATGACCGTCTGATAAAAAGCCCGCTCGGCCTCCCGCTCGAACCACCCTGCCGAACACCACGCATATTGCGGTGGCTGCCGCACCAAGCCATGTCGTACCGCATTGCAGTGCACATAGTTCAGTCTCGCCAAGAAAGACTGCGGATAGGTTAGGTGAGAATCCCAGTATTGAAACCAGACTTTTCGTCCGGGTGTGCGGTCCTGCCGGTTAATTTCCGCGGCTGTGCTGGTGTGCAGATGGCCAATGAATTGGCGCAAGGTGCCTGCCTCCATCGGGGAGGTAGCCACGAAATGATAATGATTGGGGAACACAGCCCACGCCTCGAGCTTCCAAGCGTGCCGCAGAGCCAAATGCAAAAGCGTTTCGCAAAGAAAGGTAAGGCGCTTGGCGGAGCGGAAAAGAGGCTGATTCTGGTAGGTGGCCGAGGTGACCATGTAGGCGCCCGCGGTGTCCAGGCGATGCGTAGGGCTGTGCGGCCAGTCCGGCATGGCAGGTGGAGTGTACGTGCGTAGAATGAAAAAGCAAAGCGGCGTCGAGCCGCCGCACTCCAAACAAGGCGGCAAACCAAGTGCAAGGCGGCGTCGAGCCGCCGCACTCCAATAACAAGGCACCAGACCAAATACAAGGCGGCGTCGAGCCGCCGCACTCCAAAAGCAAATGTGTTAGGATGCGCGGAGCCGCCGGCGCCCTACCCTGGTAGCTCCCCGAGGTTTGCCATGACCGCTCTTCCATCGCAGGCTCAGACTGTGGATGCACAGATCGCGCAGCGCTTTGCGGGGCTGGCGCGGATGGTGGGCAACACGCCGCTGCTGGCCATCGAGTTCACGTACAGCGGGAAGCCGCGCGTGCTCTACGCCAAGTCCGAGCAGCTCAACATGACCGGCAGCATCAAGGACCGCATGGCGCTGCACATCCTGCACCAGGCGTACAAGCAAGGAAAAATCCGTCCGGGGGACACCATCGCCGAAGCCACCAGCGGCAATACGGGCATCAGCTTCGCCGCGCTGGGCCGCGCGCTGGGACATCCGGTGACCATCTTCATGCCCGACTGGATGAGCCGCGAGCGCGTGGACTTGATCCAGAGCCTGGGCGCGAAAATCGTGCCGGTGACGAGGTCGCAGGGCGGGTTCCTCGGCAGCATCCGCATGGCGGAAGAACTGGCGCAGCGCGACGCGCGGGTGTTTTTGCCCGGGCAATTTTCCAACGGCGCGAACGTCGCGGCGCACGAGCAGACCACCGGTCCGGAAATCTGGTGGCAGCTGCAATTCAATGCGCTGAAGCCGGACGCGTTTGTGGCCGGCGTGGGCACCGGCGGCACCATCATGGGCGTAGGACGATACCTGCGGTCGCAGAAGCCGGATGTGCGCGTGCACCCGATGGAGCCGGCGGAATCGCCGACGATGCGCACGGGGCACAAAACGGGGCAGCACCGCATCCAGGGAATTTCCGATGAGTTTATTCCGCCCATCGTCGAGTTGGACAAGCTGGATGCGGTGGTGGACGCGTCGGACGGCGACGCGATCCTGATGGCGCAGAAGCTGGCGGCGGAATTGGGGCTGGCGGTGGGAATTTCGTCGGGCGCGAATTTCGTGGCGGCGCTGCGCGTGCAGAACGACATGGGCGGCGAGGCGGTGGTGGTCACCGTATTCCCCGACGACAACAAGAAGTATCTGAGCACGGACCTGCTGCGCGAAGAGCCGGTCAAGGATGGCTACCTGGCGCCGGAGGTGAAATTCACGGGATTCCGGGCGTTCAAGCGGGTGTGCCACACGTGCTGCGAATTGTACGAGTGCAGCCAGCGGCTGACGCCGGAAATGACGTAATCGTGGCACAGGCTACTAGCCTGTGCTACAGCACGGCGTCGCGGAGGTAGCGCGCCGACTCTTCCGGCGGCGTGGGATTGATGTAGAAGCCGCTGCCCCACTCGAAGCCGGCGACCTTGGTGAGCTTGGGAATCAGCTCGATGTGCCAGTGGTAGTGGTCGTTGATTTCTTCGCCGAGCGGCGAGGTGTGGATCATGTAGTTGTACGCGGGACGGTGGAGAGTGACGTCGAGGCGAGCGAGCAGGTTGCGCAGCAGCTTGGCCATGCCGGTGTACACGGTGCTCTGCGTATTCTCGTAGGCCGAGGCGTGCTGCTTGGGCAGCAGCCACGTCTCGAAAGGAAAGCGCGGGGCGTAGGGCGCAAGAGCAATGAAAGTTTCGTTTTCGGCGATGACGCGCGTGCCGTCGTCCATCTCCTGGCGGATCATGTCGCAAAAGATGCAGCGCTCTTTCTCACTGTAATATTTTTTGGAGTTGTCCACTTCCTCGCGGACGCGCTTGGGCACGATGGGCAGCGCAATGAGCTGCGAGTGCGAGTGCTCGAGCGAGGCGCCGGCGGCTTCGCCGTGATTCTTGAAGATGAGGATGTAGCGGAAACGGCGGTCGTTCTTGAGGTCGAGAACGCGGTCGCGATAGGCCCAGAGAACTTCCTCCATGCCCTTTTCGGAAAGCGTGGCGAGCGTGGTGGCGTGGTCGGGCGTCTCGATGATCACTTCGTGGGCGCCGATGCCGTTCATCTTGTCGAAGAGGCCTTCGCCCTGGCGGTCGAGATCGCCTTCGATGCCCAGCGCGGGAAATTTGTTGGGCACCACGCGGACGCGCCAGCCGGGCTTGTTGGGCTGGCCGCCGTTGCGACCGTAAGCGAGAATTTCGGGCGGCGTCTTTTCCTCGTTGCCGTAGCAGAACGGGCAGAAGCTGGTGCCCTTGATCTCCACGCTCTCGCGAATGAAATCGCTGGGGCGCTTGGCGCGGTCGGTGGAGATGATCACCCAGCGGCCGGTGATGGGGTCCTTGCGAAGCTCAGGCAACGTTTCCTCCCAGGGTTGGCCGTGCTACGGCACAGAACGCTTGAATGTCCGAACGGACATTCTACAGGAAAACGGCGCGCGCGGCAGCGGGATGCGTGAGGTCAACTGGAAAAAGCGTCCTTGTGCAGGCGGACGAGCGGGCGGCGTCCGGGACGCGATTCAATGGCCAGCACGTCGTAACGGCACGCGACGTCGCGGATGCGGCGCTCGAGAAGGAAATGCCGGGCCATGCGAATCAGCAAGCGGCGCTTATCCGGCGTGACGGCGTCCTCGGGCGAGCCGAATTCTTTGGATTCGCCGGCGCGCGTCTTTACTTCCACGAAGGCGAGCACGGCGCCGTCGTAGCCGACCAGGTCGAGCTCGCCCTTGAGGCCGGACACGGTGAAATTGCGCGCGATGAGAATGTAGCCGTGGCGGCGCAAATACCAGTAGGCGAATGTCTCGCCACGAATGCCGGTCTGGCGGGCGCGGAGTTTCTTGCTGGCGGCGGATTCTGCGGGAGCGGATTCTGCGAGGCCGTTGCGCGCGGCGAAGTTCACCAGGCCGAAGATGAGACGCGCGAAGAGCGGCACGATGCGGCTTTCTCCGAAGGGCGCAGCAATCCCGATGTCTCGGGAGCGCCCCTACTTGATTACTTCGAATTCGAATTCCATCACTTTGCCACGGATGACGTAGCAGAGATAGAACTCCCAGAAGCGGCGGAACCAACGGGCGTGGTTGACGAGCAACTCGAATCCGAAGGCGCGCCAGAGCTTGAGCAGTCGCACAGTGACGCGCTTTTCGCGCAGGCGCACGCGGGTGTACCAGTGATCTTCGCCGTGGATGCCGCCGGAATAAAAGTAGCGAAAGCTGAAACTATTGAGATGCCAGCGGTGCGTGGGGTCGCAGAAGGAGCTGAAGTCGGTGTAGTGCGGCGTGACGATGTAGATGGTGCCACCGGGACGCGTGATGCGGTGCAAGTCCTCCATCGTGCGCACCACGTCTTCGACGTGCTCGATGACGTGGACGAGACGCACGTGGTCGAAGGAGTTTTCGGCGAAGGGCAGCGCGCCGCGGTCAATGTGGCAAAGAACGTCAGCAGCGGTGTCGGGGTTCTTGTCGGCACCGATGGCGCCGGGAAATTTGTTGGGCCCGCAGCCGAGATCGAGAGTGCGCGGCAAAGTGCCTCCGAAGAAGACAAAATCTACCACAGAGGCACGGAGAACGCAGAGGAAACGCAGAGAAAAACCATAGGGGCACAGCAATCCCGATGCCTCGGGAGCGCCCCTACGGTGCGGGAATGGCGTTAGACGGACTTTTCGATTTCGGTGAGAATTTTGTCGATGATGTTGACGGCGAAGTCGGCCTGCTCCTGGTCCACCACGAGCGGCGGGCAGAAGCGGAAGCTGTTTTCACCGGCACCGAGAATCAGCAAGCCCTTGTTGAAGGCCTGGTCCACGATTTTGTCGCGGAGGTCTTTGGCCTTCTCCTTGGTTTTCTGGTCGCGAACAATTTCGACACCAATCATCAATCCGCGGCCGCGAACGTCGCCGACGATCTTGTGCCGCTCGCGCCAATCAGCGAGGCGGCCCATGATGTGCTCGCCGATGCGGCGGGCGTTTTCGATGTATTGCGTTTCGAGAAGCTGGAAAGTGGCCATAGCGGCGGCGATGCAAACGGGATTGCCGCCGAAAGTGGAAGCGTGCGCGCCGGGCGTCCAGTTCATGACGCTGGCGCGAGCTACGGTGACGCCGAGGGGCATGCCGCTGGCCACGCCCTTGGCGATGGTGATGATGTCCGGCTCGGTGCCGGTGTGCTCGCTGGCAAACCATTTGCCGGTGCGGCCCATGCCGGACTGCACTTCGTCGCAGACGAGCATGATGCCGTACTTGCGGCAGACGCGCTGGAGCTCCTGCATGAATTCCTTCGGCGCGGGAACGTAGCCGCCTTCGCCCTGGATGGGCTCGACGAAAACAGCGGAGACTTCTTCGGGGTCCACGATGCGCTTGAAGATTTCGCGCTCGAGGATGGTGGCGCACTCGATGGCGCAGGATTTCGGCTCGAGGTTGTAGGGACAGCGGTAGCAGTTGGGATAGGCGATGTGCGTGACGCCGCCGAGCAGCGTGCCGAAGCCCTTGCGCTGAACGCTCTTGCTCGAAGTGAGCGAGAGAGCGCCCATGGTGCGGCCGTGAAAGCTGCCGTAGAAGGCGATGGTCTTGTCGCGCTTGGTGTGATAGCGCGAGAGCTTGAGGGCGGCTTCGACGGCTTCGGCGCCGGAGTTGCCGTAGTACACGCGCTTGGCTTCGCTGCCCGGTACAATGGCGGCGAGCTTTTGCGCGAAGTCGGTCATCTGCGTGTAGTAGAAGTCGGTGCCGGACATGTGAATCAGCTCGGCGGCCTGCTTCTGAATGGCGGCGACGACCTCGGGATGGCAGTGGCCGGTGGAAACGACGGCGATGCCGGCGGCGAAGTCGAGAAAGACGTTGCCGTCCACGTCTTCCACCATTGCGCCGCGGCCGGTCTTGGC
>CAZIWR010000117.1:0-8479 GCA_964542805.1 uncultured Acidobacteriaceae bacterium | reverse complement strand
AATGTGTACGTGTGGATTGCGCTGTTCGCCACGGCCATCTTCGCGGCGATCGGATTTCTCGACGACTACAACAAAGTGGTGCGCAAGCGCAGCCTGGGGCTCACCGGACGCACGAAAATTCTACTGCAGATACTGACCGCCTTTGGCGTGGGAATCGTGCTGCTGATCATGCGCGCCGAGGGAACGTACTCCTCCGAGCTGATCATGCCGTTTTTCAAAAATGTGCGGCCGGACCTGGTGATGCAGCCGCTGCTGTCGAACCCGTACCTGGTGCCGGTGGCCATTCTTCCGTTTCTGGCGTTTCTGGTGCTGGTGATTGTGGGCGCGTCGAACGCGGTGAACCTGACCGACGGGCTGGACGGGCTGGCCATCGGCTGCGTGGTGATCGCGGGAGGCGCGTTCACCGTGCTGACGTACCTGACGAGTCACGCGCGCTTTGCGGACTACCTGGACATCCAGCACATGCCCGCGGTAGGCGAGCTGACGATTTTTTGCGGGTCGATTGTGGGCGCGGCGATCGGATTTCTCTGGTACAACGCGCATCCCGCGGAAATGTTTATGGGAGACGTGGGGTCGCTGGCGCTGGGCGGCGCGCTGGGCACCGTGGCGGTGATCATCAAGCAGGAAATTCTGCTTATATTCGTCGGCGGCGTGTTTGTGCTGGAAGCGATTTCCGTGATTCTGCAGGTGGCGTCGTTCAAGCTGACCGGCAAACGCATTTTCAAAATGGCGCCCATTCATCACCACTTCGAGCTGATCGGCTGGAGCGAATCGAAAATTATCGTGCGGTTCTGGATTGTGGCGATTGTGTTTGCATTATTCGCGCTTACTACTTTGAAGTTGAGATAGGCATGTAGAAGAGTAGAAGTGTGGAAGTGAGGAAATGAGGAAGGAGGAAGGGAGGAAGGAGGAAAGAAGGAGGTCGAGAAGTCGAGAAGTCGAGATGAAACCGGGAATCAAACTCGAGGGGAAACGCGTGCTGGTGGTGGGGCTGGCGCGGACGGGCGTGGCGTCGGCGCTGTTCTGCGCGGGGCGCGGGGCGCACGTGACGGCCACCGACGAAAAGCCGGAAGACGGCCTGCCCACTGGCGTGGACGATTTGCGCTCGGCTGGAGTGACGCTGGAACTCGGCGGGCACAACCGAGAAACTTTTCTGGCGCAGGATTTGATTATTCAAAGTCCGGGCGTGCCGGCGGAGATGGAATGCTTCGTGGCGGCGCGCAATGCGGGCGTGGCGGTGTGGAGCGAGCTGGAGCTGGCGTGGAGATTTTTGCGTGGGCGGCTGATCGGCATTACCGGAGCGAACGGAAAAACGACGACGACGTCGCTGGTGGGGCACATTCTGTCGAACGCGGGAATGCCGACGCTCATCGGCGGAAACATCGGCACGCCGCTGATTTCGCTGGTGGACCTTTCGTCCGACGCGACGCTGACCGTGGCGGAGATGTCCAGCTTTCAACTGGAGACGATTGTGGCGCTGCGGCCGGACATCGCGGTGTGGCTGAACCTCACGCCGGACCACCTGGACCGTCACGCGTCGTTTCAGCTTTACGGGCAGGCCAAGGCGCGGATTTTTGAGAATCAAACGGAGAACGATGCGGCGATATTGAACGCGGACGATCCGGAAACGCCGCGCTACGCGCCGACGGGGCCGCACGTGCACTGGTTCAGCCGGCAACAGCGGGTGATGAGCGGCGCGTTTGTGCGCGAGCACGAGATTGTCTTCCGGCAAAACGGCGAGGAGACCGTGCTGCTGCGCCGCAGCGACATCGGGCTGCGCGGCGAACACAACGTGGAAAATGTGCTGGCGGCCGCGGCGGCGGCGTTTCTCGCGGGGGCTGCGCCGGCGGCCATTGCGGAGGGCGTGCGCACGTTTGCCGGCGTCGAGCACCGGCTGGAGTTTGTGGCGGAGATTGGCGGCGTGGAGTACTTCAACGATTCCAAGGCCACCAACGTGGACGCCACGCTGAAGGCGATTGACGCGTTTGCGGGCAACCTGTTCATCATTCTCGGCGGGAAAGACAAGGGCGGGGACTTTACGGCCCTGCGCGAGCCGTTGCACCGGCGCGGCAAACTGGCGCTGACCATCGGCAAGGCGGCGGAGAAAATCTCGTCGCAGATTGCGGGAGCCGTGCCGGTGGAAGCCGCGGAGACGCTCGAGCAGGCGGTGCGCATGGCGCACGAACAGGCGCGGGCGGGCGACGTGGTGCTGCTGGCGCCGGCGTGCGCGAGCTTTGACCAGTTCAACAATTACGAGCACAGGGGGAGGGTGTTCAAGCAAGCGGTGCGCGGCTTGATGAAAGCGGATGCCGGAGAGAAAAAGGCGAGTTGAAGGAAATCGAAAAGCGAAAATCGAAAAACGAAAATCGGGAAGATCAATAGATTACCGCAGAGGCGCAGAGAACGCAGAGGAGCACAGAGAAGGAACGGACGATTTGAAATTTAAGATTTGAAATTTGAAATGAAAACATGCTGAAGCAGCGAAGGACAGATGAAGAAAGAGCAAAAGAGGAAGTGAGGAAGAGAGGAAAGTAAGAATAAGACCATGCCGAGGAGCGTACAACCCGACCGGTGGCTGTTTTCGGTGACGGTGACGCTGTGCCTGATTGGCGCGGTGATGGTGTTCAGCGCGTCGGCGGTGATGGCGCGCGAAGAATACGGCAACGGGTACACGTTTCTGCTGCGGCAACTGGCATTCCTTACCGTGGGATTCGGCGGAATGTTTACGCTGATGAACGTGGACTACCGCAAGCTGCGGCAGCCGGCGGTGGTCTTCACCAGTTTGGCGGTGGTGCTGGTGATGCTGATTGCGGTTTTGTTTCTGGACCGGCAGCACGCGACGCACCGGTGGATTCGGTTTGGTCCGGTGGGCATACAGCCGTCGGAGCTGGCGAAATTGGCGGTGGTGCTGTACCTGGCGTGGTTTTTGGAGATGCGAGGGAAAGCGAATAGCAGCACGGGTACCGGGAGAAAGGCGGAAGCAAAACGAGGAGGAAGAGGGATCCTTCGCTTCGCTCAGGATGACAGAGGCAGGAGTGCGCAGGCGTCGGGCGGGATTAACGATGTGATGGGGACGCTGGTGCCGGCGATGGGGCCGGTGCTGCTGTTTGTGGCGCTCATCGTGATGCAGCCGGACCTGGGCACGTCGGTGGATATATTTCTGATTGCGCTGACCATGCTGTTTATCGCCGGGCTCTCGCCGAAGTTTTTCATGGGCGCGATCGCCGCGGCACTGCCGGCGATTTATCTGCTGATTGTGCGCGTGCCGTACCGCTACCAGCGGTTGATGGGATTTCTGAACCCGGAGGCGGACCCGCAGGGCAGCGGCTTCCAGATGCTGCAGTCGCTGATCGCGGTGGGCAGCGGGGGATTGGTGGGCGTGGGGTTAATGGGCAGCCGGCAGAAACTTTTTTACCTGCCGGAGGCGCACACCGATTTTATCTACGCGGTGCTGTGCGAGGAGCTGGGTTTCATCGGAGGCCTGGCGGTGCTGGTGCTGTTTGGGATTTACGCGTGGCGCGGAGCGCGCGCGGCGATGGCGGCGCCGGATGAGTTCGGGCGCTACCTCGGGCTGGGCATTACGGTGATGGTGGTAGGACAGGCGCTGATGAATTTGAGCGTGGTGCTGGGAATGATGCCGACCAAAGGAATTCCGCTGCCGTTTGTGAGCTACGGCGGGTCGAGTTTGCTGGTGATGCTGCTGGCCACGGGAGTGCTGCTGAATATTAGTCAGAATGCGGAATAGAAACGAGGAAGTGAGGAATGAGGAAGTGAGGAAAAGAGGAAGGAAAGCGCCGGAACAAGCTCGGGCGCGAGAAAGCAGCGTCAAGCCGCCGCACTCACATTAGAGCGCCGGCTCCCTCGGCTTCGCTCCCTTCGCTTTCGTTCAGGACAAGCGGGACAAGTGGAAGCCGGCAGTACAGAGAATGGATGAAGGATGAAGCTATTGATTGCGGGCGGAGGGACGGGCGGGCATGTGTTCCCCGCGATTGCGGTGGCGCGGGAATGGTTGAAGCGCGGCGAAGGAAGAGAAGTTGTGCTGGTGGGAACGGAACGCGGGCTGGAAATGAAGCTGGTGCCTGCGGCGGGATTGCCGCTGGAAACGATTCGCGTGGCGGGGCTGAAAGGCATGAGCGGCGGAAAACTGCTGCGCAACGCGGCGCAGGTGCCGCTGGGAATGATGGACGCGGCGGAGATCTTGAAGCGGCACCGGGTGAGCGCGGCGTTTGGAGTGGGCGGATACGCGTCGGGGCCGATGATGTTAATGGCCGTGCTGAAGCGGGTGCCCACGGTGATTCTGGAGACCAATGCGGAGGCCGGCTTCGCCAACCGGCGGCTGGCGCGGTTTGTGACGCGCATCGCCACGGCGCACGAAGTGACCGCGCAGGCATGGGGGAAAAAAGCGGTGGTGACGGGGTGTCCTGTACGCGCGGAGTTTTTTGCAGTGCAGCCAAAGACGCACGCGGCGCCGTTCAACATTTTGATTACCGGCGGAAGCCAGGGCGCGCTGCCCATCAACCGCGCGGTAGTGGACGCGCTGGACCTGCTGGCGGCGCGAAAAAACGAGCTATTCATCGTTCATCAAAGCGGGGAACGCGATTATAATGCTGTGCGTGTGGCGTATGCGCGGCGAGAATTCAACGCGGAGGTGCTCCCCTTCATCAGCAACATCCCCACGCGGTTTGCGCAGGCGGATTTGATCGTCTGCCGGTCGGGCGCCATCACCGTGGCGGAAATTGCCGCGGCGGGACGCGCCGCCATCTTTGTTCCTTTCGCCGCGGCCACCGATAGCCACCAGTTGCGCAACGCGCAGGTGTTGGAGCGCGCGGGCGCAGCGAAAATCATCCCCCAGCCAGAATTGACGCCGCAGAAGCTTGCCAGCGAGATTTTTTCGCTGCTGGAGCAGCCCGGGCAAATCGCAGAAATGGAGAAGCGTGTGCGGACGTTTGCAAGGCCGCGGGCGGTGGAGGAGATTGTGGATTTGATTGAGGGGACATTGAGTGATTGAGTGATTGGGGGAACGAGGAATGAGGAAAAGAGGAATGAGGAAGGAAACTGGCAAACATCAAGCCACTGAATTCTTCAATCGCCCAATCGCAAATCACTCAATCACTCAATTGCGGACAGGCTAGAAAGCCTGTCCTACGAAAACCAGCTGGAAGCCGGCGGTACGAGGGGCAGAACGATGATGGTGGTGTTCAGGAATTTTCAGAGGATACATCTGGTGGGGATCGGCGGGATCGGCATGAGCGGGATCGCCGAGGTGCTGCTGACGCTGGGGTACAGCGTGTCCGGGTCGGACGTGAAAAGCTCGCACATCACCGAGCGGCTGAGCGATTTGGGCGCGCGCGTGTCGGAAGGGCATGATGCGGAAAACGTGGAAGGCGCGCAGGTGGTGGTGGTGTCGTCGGCGGTGAAAGCCGACAACCCGGAAATCGTGGAAGCGCACCGGCTGAAGATTCCGGTGATCCATCGCGCGGAAATGCTAGCGGAACTGATGCGGTTGAAGTACGGCATCGCCATTGCCGGCGCGCATGGCAAGACGACGACTACGTCGATGACCGCGTCGATTTTGGCGGCGGCGGGGCTGGACCCGACGTTTGTGGTGGGCGGGCGCGTGAACCAGGCGGGGACGACGGCGCGGCTGGGCAAAGGCGAATTCATGGTGGTGGAGGCGGACGAAAGCGACCGGTCGTTTCTGCACTACGCGCCGGTAGTGGCGGTGGTGACCACGATTGACCGCGAGCACCTGGACACCTACCACTCGCTCAAGGAAATTCAGGACGTCTTTGCGCAGTTTGTGAACCGCGTGCCGTTTTACGGCGCGGTGATCCTGTGCCTCGACGAGCCGAACGTGCAGGCGATTCTGCCGCGCGTGTCGCGGCCGGTAATTACCTACGGCACGTCGAGCCAGGCGGACTTGGTGATCAGCGAAGTGGAGCTGCGCGGGCTGGAGAGCGAATTCCGGCTGATCTACCGCGGAGAAGACCTGGGGATGTTCCGGCTGCATGCGCCGCCGGGAGTGCACAACGTCCGCAATGCCGCCGGGGCCGCCGCCGTGGGGCTCTATCTGAACATTCCGGCGGACCTGATCCGCGAAGGACTCGAAAAATTTGCCGGCGTGGGACGGCGGTTCGAAATCAAGGCGCAAGCGAACGGCGTCACGCTGATTGACGACTACGGGCACCACCCGGTGGAAATTCGCGCCACGCTGGAAGCGGCGCGCGGATGCAGCTACAAGCGGCTGCTGGTGCTGTTCCAGCCGCACCGGTTTACGCGCACGAAAGAATTGTGGGACGACTTCTGCCGCGCGTTTAACCAGGCGGACGTGCTGCTGCTGACCGATATTTATGCGGCGAGCGAAACGCCAATACCCGGGATTACGGGCGAGGCGCTGGCGAACGCCGTCCGCGCCGCGGGACACAAGCAGGTGGTGTACTGCGCGTCGATGCAGGAAGGCATCGAGTGGCTGCTGAAGGAAGCGCGGCCGGGCGACGCGGTGATGACCATCGGCGCGGGCAGCGTGGGGCGTACGGCGGACGAGCTGGCGGTGCTGCTGGGGGCGCGAGAAACCGCGCACGACGAGACGCGATAAGAATTGAGTGATTGGAGAAAATTGGTGATTGAGTGATTTGTGATTGAGTGATTGAGGAAAAGGAAGCAGGGAGCAGGAAGCAGGGAGCAGGAAGCAGGAAGCAGGGAGCAGGAAGCAGGGAGCAGGAAGCAGGAAGCAGGAAGCAGCAGGCTCCATGAGGATTGAGAACACAAGAATAGCGGCGGCGGTGGCGGAGATGGGAGTGGAGTTGCGCGCGGGGACGTCGCTGGCGGCGCTGACGTCGCTGGGGATCGGCGGAACGACGGATTTGCTGCGCGTGCGCGAGTACCGCAAGCTGCCGCTGCTCATCAGCCTGCTGAAAAGCGAGGGTGTCGCGTTTCGCTTCCTAGGCGGCGGGTCGAACCTGCTGGTAGCCGACGGGGAATTGCCGTGGGTGATGCTGCAGCTTGTGGCAAAGGAGCCGGAAATCCGGTTGGAAGGGAATTGCGCATTTGTGGATGCGGCGGCGGACCTGGGACGCACGGTGACGTTTTGCGCGAAGAACAACCTCGGCGGCATGGAGGGGCTCATCGGCGTGCCGGGGACGGTGGGCGGCGCGCTGCGGATGAACGCGGGCGCGTACGGGACGCAGATTGGGTCGTTTGTGCGCGAGGTGGAGGTGTACCGGGCGGGGAAGGGCGAAATCGAGACTCTGCGGGGGGAGGAGATTCGGTTTGATTATCGTCACACTTCTTTCGCGGCGGATGATATTATGCTGGCAGTGAAATTGGAGCTACCCTCCAAAGCGTACCCTGAAATTGTCAAAGGCATTCGCATCTGCAATGAGAAGCGGCGCGCCAGCCAGCCGCTAGGGCAGAAGTCCGCCGGATGCATATTCAAGAATCCGCCGGGAGCGTCCGCGGGACGCATGATTGACGAGCTGGGGCTGAAAGGCTTCCACGTGGGCGACGCGTGCGTCAGCGACCGGCACGCGAATTTTTTCGTGAACAAAGGAACGGCTTCCTGCGCCGAAATGCTGGCATTGATTGCAGCGGTAAGGGAAAAGGTGCGCACGCGCTTCAGCGTGGAACTGGAAGAAGAAGTGGTGATTTGGAAACAGTGATGGCCGAACCTGACGTCTATTCGCCGGATGTGCTGGCCGAAGAAGAGCCGCGCTACATGCGCCGGCAAAAGCCGGTGGAGGTGCGCAAGCGCAAGTTCGGCAAGCAGCAGAGGCTTTTTTATCTGAAAGTCTTTCTGTGGCTGCTGGCGGCATGCGCGAGCGGCGGAGTGCTCTATGTGGCCGGGGATTTTCTTCTGAATTCGCCGCAATTCAAGCTGGTGAAGACGGAACAGATTGAAATTGCCGGAAACGTGCGCGTGGATGCGGTCGCGATTCTCGATAAATTCGCCGCGGACCAGGGACGCAGCGTGCTCCGCGTGCCACTCGACGAGCGACGCCGGGCGTTGGAGGAAATTCCGTGGGTGGAAAAGGCCAGCGTGGCGCGGATCCTGCCGAACCGGCTACGAGTTGAAATTGTGGAGCGCACGCCGGTGGCGTTTCTGCGGCAGGGCGCGGAGCTGGCGCTGATTGACGCGCATGGCGTGGTCCTGGAGCGGCCGCAGCAGGCCGACTACAACTTTCCGGTGGTGACGGGAATCGCGGAAGCCGCGCCGCGCGAAGACCGCGAACGGCAGATGCAGCTCTTTTTGCAGTTCATGAAGGATGTGGAGGCGGCGCGTGCCGGCGGGTCGAGCCTGGTGAGCGAAGTGGACCTGGCGGACGCGAAAGATGTCCGCGCCACCATCGCCGGATTGCCCGAGCTGGGCGATCCCGAGAACGGCGGGCAGAGCGCCGTGCTGGTGCACTTCGGCACGGGAGATTTTCTGAACAAGTTTCAGGCGTTTGCAGGGAACATCGGGCAGTGGCGAGCGAGCGCGGGG
>CAZIWR010000116.1:0-8488 GCA_964542805.1 uncultured Acidobacteriaceae bacterium | reverse complement strand
GTCGTCCCGCACGAAGCGCAGGCGCACCTCGCGCTGCCGCGGCCCGTCGTACTCGCAGAAGAAAATGCCCTGCCAGCGGCCGAGTTGCAGTTCGCCGCCTTCGATCCCCACGCTCAGCGACACGCCAGTGAGTGTGGATTTGATGTGCGCGTCGGCGTTGCCTTCGAAGTGCTTGTACGGACCATCCTTCGGCACCAGGCGGTCCATGGCCGCCTCGATGTCTCGCGGCACGTCGGGGTCGGCGTTTTCGTTGATGGTGAGGCCCGCGGTGGTGTGCGGCACGTAAAGGTGGCAGACGCCGCTCTGTACTCCTGCCTCGCGGGCGGCGCGCTGCACTTCGCGCGTGATGTCGAGAAGCTGCGTGCGCCGTGCAGTCTTAACCTGCAGCGAACACGAAGCCGCTCGGCGGATTGCTTTGTCGGATTGACTTCCGGGGCTCATTTAGAATGGGTGCGAGGGCGTGGACTGGCACGCCCCCAGTTCATCAGCTCTTGGCGAACCCTGATTAGCCCAGCGCCGCAACAGAGGTGACGCCGTAGAACGAATACCAGGGCTTGGCAGCAGCCAGCTTGTCGTTAACATTTTTGATATTTTTCACGCCCTGATCCGAAAGCCAGTCTTCCAGCGCTTTCAGACCCTGCTTGGCATACACCGGCATGCCGTCCTTCCACGTGGCGCGGCCGCAGAGCACACCGGAGAAATTCGTTCCGGAATCACCGGCCAGCTCCAACGTCTCCGAAAACGTTTCGTTGCTCACGCCGGCAGACAGATAGATGAACGGCTTGGTGGCTACCGCCGCAGCCTTGCGGAACAAATCCTTGGCTTGCTCTCGGCTGTAGGCGGATTCGCCCTTGCACGAGCGTGTCCCGCCCACAAAGGCCATGTTCACCGGTACTTCTACTTTCATCACGTCCACGGCGTAGCGGTCCTTGGTGAACTCGGCCATGCTGCCTGTCACCATCTCTGGCTTTTTGCGGGCAAACTCGATGCCCTTCTCATCCATCGAGTCGTCGTAACAGATGAACTCGAGAAAGAAGGGCACGTCCAGCGCGAGGCATTCCGCGCCAATGCGTTCCACCCAGGCGTGCTTGGTCTCGTTCACTTTCGCCGAGTCGAATGGCGTGTAATACAGCAGAATCTTGATGCAGTCCGCGCCCGACTCCACCAATCGACGCACCGACCAATGGTCCAACAAGTCCGGCAGCCGCCCGGCCTGCGTCGCGTCGTAGCCGGTCTTTTCGTAGGCCAGCAGCAGTCCGGCGTTTTTTGAGCGAGCCTTGGCCGCCTTCAACCCGAACTCGGGATCCAACAGGATGGCGCTTGCGTGCGGCGTCAGGATGCGCGTCACTGCTTCCTTGAATTCCGACATCATTGCCGGCGTGACGTCTTTCTTGTCCACGCCCTTGCCCTGCGCGATGGCTTTCTGCAGCGAGCCGCGCTGGTCCATGGCCGCCGCGGCGATTACGCCGCGCGCATTGGACACGGCTTCCATTCCCTTACGCTTTCCCGGAGTCATCTTCATTGAGCTTCCTCCAATTCGGGATTATGGCGAAACAGAAGAACGCGGCATTTTAACACGGGAATCGCACGCACGCTGGCCGAAGACTCTGGCTAGAGATACAGCACCTGGTGCTGGGAGTTTCGTACGTGGGTCCGGTGAAGCAATTCGTCGAGAAGGGTCATTCCATTCCGCGCCAGAAAAGGCAGAAGGTTCAGGCTGCGTTCCTGCAAGCCATGGTGCGGAAACAGCGCGTCGAGCAGCATGCGCTCGTGCGCGTCAAGCAAACCCGTGCGCGTGTTCTGCGCCCAGCCAGCTTTCCCGCGCAGCTTTCCAAACTGGTACAGCATCTTGTGTTCTGCCGTGCTTAATGCCCCGAGCAAAGTCTTATCCAGTTTGCCGATGGGTGCGCGCAGGCCGCGAAGAATCTTCTGCAGATCCTTTTCGCCGGCGGCAAACTTTTTCGCCAGTCCCACGGGGAGGTACGCGCGCTCCATTTTCCGGCGCACGTGCTGCCGCCCGCGGAGGATTTCTTGAAACGGGAGACCGTACTTTTTCATCAGCCGGGCCACGGGCGGTTCGACCAGCGTAAATCCTGCGCGCGGCAAGATCGCGGGCATGCGGCCCAGCATCCGTTGATAAGTAACTTCCGCCTGCGCGAAATAGGCCGTCTCCGCCGGGCCTCCCACGTAAGCCGCTGTGGGCAGCAGCGCATCTTGCAGCACGGGCCGCAACAGCACATTGGCGCTGAAGCGCTCCGGCGAGCGCTCAAGAATTGCTTCCAGGTCTGCCTGTGAAAATGTTTGTGCGCCCGCCGCGAATCCGTGATTGCGACGGCGCAGCGCCTGACGCTGCCCGTCCACGTTCAGAAACAGCAGGGTACTTCGCTCGGTCACCTTCACCTGGGCATGGAATCCAGCGCGCTCGAGTTCTTTGTTTCGCTTCAGCAGCGCGTCGTTGAACGCGCTGCTTTCCGCGAGCGCACGCCGGTATACGGCAATACCCAAACGGTGCAGCCGCGGATCGAGCGGATCAAGCAAGATCACGCCGCGCCCCGCCAGCAGCCGCGCCAACAGCTTTCCAAAGGCGAGCCCGTACGAGTGTTCCGGCCGGTACGCAGCCGCCAGCGCTTCGGCGACTTCTTTGGCCGTTGGCCCTGTCAACGCTTCAGCGGCTGCACGTGCTTGCCGGCCGGCATTTTCGCCGAGCAGAATCTCTCCCACCGAACGCCCCATTGCGTCCGGTGCCGGTTCCAATGAGACGCGGTCTAATCCTGACCCGTGCCCCAGCCAAAACGTGTGGTCCACTTCGGCCAAGTCATGGTCTTCGGTGGCCAGCCAGAAAATCGGCACGGTTTCGGTGCCTGTCTCAGACAGGTGCTGCGCGGCGCGAACAGCGGTGAGCGCTTTGTAGAAGCTGTAGGCCGGGCCGCTGAACAGTCCAACCTGCTGTCCGCTCACCACTGACAGCGCTCCCGCGGCCAGGCGGTCCAGGTTTCGCAGTACGCTCGAATCCGCACCGAACCTCTTATTCTGTTCGCGCAGGATTTCAACCACCTGGCCGCGCACGCTTGGCTCCAGGCGCACCTCTCCGGCCGCGGCCAGCAACCCTTCTTCCGTGGGAGGGTGCGCGTAGAACCGGGCTACGCGCGAGAACTCGTCCAGAAAACAAGAATAGAGCTTGCTGGTGTGGGGAAGTTCGCTGGAGCGAAGACAGTGGCACTCCATGGGGAGTGCCATAATACACGCGGCGCGCTACTCCGGCAACGCATGAAGATTGCTTTTCGTAGCGGGCGCGGCTTGCTAGTTGTTTTGGGAATGTTTACGGGAGTACACTGCACGTTCATGCGGCAACCCATTTGGCAGCAACGCGCTTTTAGACGGTACAGGTGCGTCTTGGCGCTGGCTGTGTGCTCGTTGGCCCGGGCGGGCTTTGCCCAGCAGCCGGCACAAAAGGACGCTCCGCCCGTCCTGCGCTTCACCACGCGGCTGGTGCTCGTCAGCGTCATTGTGCAGGACAAAAATGGAAATCCAATAACGGACCTCGCAAGGGAAGATTTCACCCTTCTGGAAAAAGGCAAGGAGCAATCCATCAGTACGTTTGCGCTGGAATCGAGCCGCGCGCTGCCGCGCACCGTGGCTGCTCTGCCGCCAAACACATTCACCAATCGGGTCGAGCAACGACTGGAGGCGCCCACGAGCATCAGCGTGATTTTGCTCGACGGCATGAATACGACCATCCAGGACCAGGCGTATGCGCGGGAAAACATCATCAAGTTTCTGGAACAAATTCAGCCGCAGGACCGCGTGGCCATCTATACATTGGGGCGAGGAGTCATCCGCAGCGTGCATGATTTCAGTAATGATTCCTATACGCTCATTGCTGCCCTCAAGCGATATCGGGGACGGCTCTCACACGAGGTGGATGCCTCCCAGTCCGAACCAATGGATACCGGGATCGACGAACTGTTTGCATTCCTGGCGGAAGCCAACCAACGTGTGGCGAATTACTACATGTCGGACCGCGCAATCAATACTACCCGCGCATTGGAGGCCATCGCGGGCCACCTGGCACGATTCCCCGGCCGCAAAAACCTGATCTGGGTATCCTCGAGCTTTCCGATTGCCATTGGAATGGATGCAATGCCGTCACGCTACAATCTATCGCCCGAGCGGCGCACATTCTATGCGGAGGCGGAAAAAGCAGCTCGAGCGCTGAGTAATGCCAATGTGGCCATCTACCCCGTGGACGCGCGCGGGCTGATGGGCGCGTTTTCCGGTCCCAATGTGAATCGCGCGGGCGCGGTGTCTGGAAGAGGCGTTCCTCCGCCACTGATGACTTCGCTGGGTACACTCGGCACAAATATTGACACGATGAATCTCCTTGCCGGAGCGACCGGGGGCAAAGCTTATTACAACCGAAACGACATCGATGGCGCGGTGCGCAGCGCCATTGATGACTCCAGGGTAAGCTACGTGCTCGGCTACTACCCGGCGCACGGCAAGTGGGACGGCCGCTTCGTCGATTTGAAAGTGAAGGTGAACCGCCCGGGGGTTCGCGTGAGGTCGCGGAAAGGCTATTACGCGGGGGCCGAACCCCAGCGCGCAGAAAAAGAAATCGTGACACTGCTGAGCGCGGCGGCGCATAGCCCGCTGGAGTCGACCAGCGTGGGCATGACCGTTCGCGCCGATGAAGTTCCCAACACCACTACTAAGTCATTAAAGCTGAGCATGGATATCGATCCGCGAGACATCAATCTGGTGCTGCAGGATGGAAGTTGGGTTGGGGCGCTGGATTTTCTATTTTCGCAGCGGGATGTTGAGGGCAAGGTATTATCCAACATTTCGCTGAATCTGGGATTGCATCTGCCGTCCGAATCACACAGCCAACTGGAAAAGGAAGGGATCACCTTTTCCCGTACGCTTGAGGTCGTCCCCACTGCATTTCTGCTCCGAGTGGTTGTTCGGGACGCGCGGTCAGGATCGATCGGCACTGTTTCCGTGCCGCTCAGGTCAACTGGAACCAAGAGCGGCGGCTGACTGCCCCATGCTACTTGCTTTCGTCAGTCCGCGCTCTTCCCTGCCCCGATAGCTGCCTCGAGGATGCGTTCTGCTTCTTCTTTCTGTGATTCGTTCAGCGGCAGAAGCGGGCGCCGTGGCGGACCACCGTAGTACCCCGCGCGATCCATCGCATACTTCACTCCGGGAATACCCAGTTTGGCGACGAGCGTGAGCGTGGGGTCTACCAGCCGCGCTTGCAGCTTTCGCGCGCGCGCATAATCACCCGCCACGCAAGAGTCATACAATTCCACGCACAGTTCCGGCAGAATGTCCGCCACAGCCAAGATTCCGCCCACCGCGCCCAGTGCCATGGAGGGATAAAACGTGGTCGCCGACCCCACCAGCGTCTGGAAGCCCGCGGGCGCGCGAAGAATAATTTCACCCACGCGCTGCATCACGCCCGAGCTTTCCTTGATACCGATGATGTTGGGATGCTGGGCGAGTTGCGCCACCAGCGGCGCTTCCACTGCCACCCCAGTGAATTGCGGCACCGAGTAAATCAGCAGCGGGATGCGCGCCGCGTCCGCCACGCGCAAGTAGTGCTCCGCGTGGACCTCCGCCGTCATCTGCCCTTTGTAGTAGGACGGCGTCTTCACCAGGGCCACGTGGTAGCCCAATTCCGCGGCTCGGTTGGTACGCACAATGGTCTCGGCCGTCGAATCCACGCCCGTACCGGCGATGAGAATCTTGTCACCCGCGGCCTGGCGCGCGGCCGTCCACACCTGTTCGATTTCCGCGCGGCCCAGCAGCACCGATTCGCCCGTCGAGCCGATCACCACGTACCCGGCCACGCCGGTCTCGTTGTACCTGGTGATGTTTTCTTTCAGGCGGTCCAGCGCCAGCGCGCCTTCCTGATTGAATGGAGTGGTTACGGGAGGAAATATGCCGTGAAGTTTCATGGACATATTCTAGCTTAATCCGCCGCAGACGCGCCCGAGGTAATTGGCTTCCCCGCATGCAAATCCTGCAAGGCGGTTACGCTTACGCCGTGCCGTTGTAGCGCGCGAATTCCCTGGGTGACGGCGTGCGCCGCGGAAAGCGTGGTGATGCAGGGGATGTTGTAGCGGATGGCTGCACTGCGGATGGCCTTCTCGTCGAAGAACGACTCGCGGCCCAGCGGGGTGTTGATGATCAAGTCCACTTTGCCGGTCTTCACCAGGTCCACAATGTTGGGCCGCCCCTCGTTGACCTTGAACACCGGCTCGGCCGCTACGCCTGCCGCGCGCAGCGCCGCGGTGGTGCCGCGCGTGGCAATCAATGTGAAACCTAGCGACTCGAGCTCCTTGGCCAGCGGCGCGATGGTGCGTTTGTCGCGCTCGTTCACGCTGATAAACGCAGTGCCCGAGCGCGGCAGCCGGATGCCCGCTGCGAGCTGCGCTTTGGCAAACGCTTCGCCGAAACTCGCCGCCAGGCCCATGACTTCTCCCGTCGAGCGCATTTCCGGCCCGAGGATTGTGTCCACGCCGCGGAATTTGTTGAAGGGAAACACCGGTGATTTCACCGCGTAGTACTCGCGGATGGGAATCTCCAAGACTCCGTCCGTCTTCACCAGCGGCAAGTCCATCTCCGAAAGTTTTTTCCCGGCCATCAACCGCGCTGCCACCTTGGCCAAGGGCACGCCGGTGGCTTTGCTGACGTAGGGCACAGTGCGCGATGCCCGCGGGTTCACCTCCAGCACATACACCTTTTCGTGCTGGATGGCGTACTGCACGTTCATCAACCCCACCACATTGAGCGCTCTGGCCAGCCGCTCGGTGTACCCGCGGATCAGCCGGAGCACTTCCGGCTTCAGGCTCACCGAGGGCAGCACGCACGACGAGTCGCCGGAGTGAATGCCCGCCTCCTCGATGTGCTCCATGATTCCGCCGATGACCACGGTCTCGCCGTCGCACAGCGCGTCCACATCCACTTCCGTGGCGTCTTCGAGAAACTGGTCAATCAGCACCGGCCGCGCCGAACCCATCAGCGCTGCTTGCGCCACGTAGTTGCGCACCGTTTCCGCGTCGTAGGCAATTACCATCGCGCGCCCGCCCAGCACGTAGCTTGGCCGCACCAGCACAGGCATCCCGATTTCGCCGGCGAGACGCACCGCTTCTTCCGGCACCAACGCCGTGCCGTTGCGCGGCTGCGGAATGTCCAGCTCTTCGAGCAGCCGCCCGAACCGCCGCCGGTCTTCCGCAAGGTCAATGGACTCCGGGGTGGTGCCGAGAATCGGCACGCCATTGCGCTTCAGCTCAATGGCCAGGTTCAGCGGCGTTTGCCCGCCGAATTGCACAATCACGCCGCGAGGTTTCTCGCGCTCGACGACGGCGAGCACGTCCTCGAGTGTCAGCGGCTCGAAGTACAGCCGGTCGG
Organism: uncultured Acidobacteriaceae bacterium; assembly: GCA_964542805.1. Classification (GTDB taxonomy): domain Bacteria; phylum Acidobacteriota; class Terriglobia; order Acidiferrales; family UBA7541; genus JACQDE01. The sequence continues at coordinate 1,075 of CAZIWR010000116.1, read as the reverse complement.
AGGTGTCGTAATCCGTCGAAACCGTTTCCGGGTTGCAATTCACCATCACCGTTTCGTAGCCGTCCTCTTTCAGCGCGAATGACGCGTGACAGCAGCAGTAGTCAAACTCGATGCCCTGCCCGATGCGATTCGGCCCGCTGCCGAGGATCACCACCTTGGGCCGGGAGTCCACGTCCGCCTCGTCTTCGTCTTCATACGTCGAGTAGAGGTATGGCGTGTAAGACTCGAACTCCGCTGCACAGGTATCTACGCGCTTGAACACCGGGGCAAGCTGAAGCTTGCTGCGCGAGTTGCGCACCGCCGTGGCCGTGGTCTGCCAGATTTGCGCTAATTGCTCGTCGCTGAAACCCGTGCGCTTCGCTTCCCGGAAAAGTTCCCGCGGCACGGTGTCCAGCGTAACCTCCGCCGCACGCTTTCCCACAGCCACAATCTCTTCGAGTTGGTGGATGAACCACGGGTCCATCTTCGTCAGGCTGCACACTTCCGCGGCCGGCATTCCGCTCTCCAGCGCAGCAAACAGCCAGTGGATGCGGTCCGCACGCGGCGTGGTCAGTTTTTCCCGCAGCAGCGCCGGCGTCACTTCTGCCGGAGCGCGCCACGGAGTATGCGGTTCGAGCGCACGAATGCCCTTTTGCAGTGCTTCCTTAAATGTGCGCCCGATGGCCATCACTTCCCCAACCGATTTCATCTGCGTGCCCAGCGAGGCATCGGAGCCCGGGAATTTTTCAAACTGCCATTTGGGGATTTTCACCACTACGTAATCAATCGAAGGCTCGAAGCACGACGGCGTCTTCTTGGTAATGTCGTTGGGGATTTCGTCCAGAGTGAAACCCACGGCCAACTTGGCGGCAATTTTCGCAATCGGGAAGCCGGTCGCCTTGCTGGCCAGCGCCGAGCTCCGCGAAACGCGCGGGTTCATTTCGATTACTACCATGCGGCCGTTCTCCGGATGAATGGCGAACTGGATGTTGGACCCGCCTGTCTCCACGCCCACTTCGCGGATCACCGCAGCGGCGGCGTCGCGCATGATCTGGTATTCCTTGTCGGTGAGCGTCTGCGCCGGCGCCACGGTGAT
>CAZIWR010000115.1:0-8532 GCA_964542805.1 uncultured Acidobacteriaceae bacterium | reverse complement strand
GCGGACATGATCAACGCGTTCAACCACCCGAACTTCGGCATCGGTTCGGGCTCGGTGTTCGGCTCGACGGGGAACGCCACGGGCTTCCCGGGCTATGCAGCTCCGGCCAGCTCACAATTCCTGCAGGAGAACATCTTCAGCGGCGGACAGGGCAACGCGCCGTTCCAGCGCGTGATCCAGCTCAGCCTGAAAGTGCTCTTCTAAGACTGAGTCAACCTACCATCAAGGGCGGGGCTCCGGTCCCGCCCTTGCTTTTTTTGCGGGCATTTTTTCTTCGCACGAGGTTTCCATCGAGATAAACTAATTCCTTGCATTCCGCCGATCATTCCCACCGTGCATTGCGCAGGCAACCCGGCGCAAATTCAGGCGTTCTAAAGAGGTTAGCAACGGGGGAGTCTCCATTTGCGTGTTGACCATCCTCTTCGGAGGGGGCTACAATTCTGGATTCAGGAAGAGAACGAGGTATGGCCATGAACCGCATGATTCGTGTCTTTATTCTTGCGCTTCTAGCGATGGGGCTGGCGCTGACTGCGCCGGTGTGGGCGCAGGAGAAGTCCACAGAACAGAGCAAGCCGGAAAAGCAAAAATCGAACCGCGCGCGCGAAAAGGAACTCGACACTCCCTACAAGAAGTGGCTGAAGGAAGAGGTCGGCTACATCATTATGGAAGAGGAGGTCGCCGCGTTTTTGCGGCTGAACACGAACGAAGAGCGCGAGCAATTTATCGAAAATTTCTGGCTGCGACGCGACCCCACGCCGGACACCATCGAAAACGAAACCAAGGAAGAGCACTATCGCCGCATCGCCTACACCAACGAGCGCTTCGCCAGGGGCATCCCCGGCTGGAAAACGGACCGCGGGCGCATCTACATCATGTGGGGCCCCGCTGATGAAATCGAATCGCACCCCACGGGCGGCCAGTACAACCGCCCCTATGAAGAGGGCGGCGGCAGCACGTCCACGTACTCGTTTGAAAAATGGCGCTACCGGTATCTGGAAGGCATCGGCAACGACATCATCCTCGAATTTGTGGATCGGTCGGGCAGCAACGAGTACCGCCTCACCCTGGATCCTTCGGAAAAAGACGCCTTGACGATGATTCCCGGAGCCGGCCTGACCGAGCTGGAGTCCATGGGCATGGCGTCCAAGACGGACCGCTTCAACAATCCCGACGGCACCAACCTGGGGCGCAGCGCGGGGGGCAACGCGGCACGCTACAGCATGTTTGAGCGCCTGGAAACCTTCGTCAAGGTGCAGCGGCCGCCGGCGGTCAAGTTCAAGGACCTCGAGGAAGTGGTGAATTTCCGTCTCATCCGCAACCAGATTCATTTCGACTATCGCTTCGATTATCTGCGCATCACCGGGGACACGGTGCTGGTGCCCATCACCGTGCAAATCCCCAACAAGGAGATGACCTTTAAGGCCACCGAAGGCGTGCACTCCGGCGTGCTGAACATTTTCGGGCGCATCACCACCATCACCGGGCGCATCGTGCAGACGTTCGAAGACGTGGTGAACCGGGATTTCCCGGAGGCGCTGCTGCAAGCGTCGCTGAAAGGCATGTCCGTGTACCAGAAAGCGGTGCCGCTGCGCCCGGGCCTGTACAAACTGGACCTGGTGATTAAAGATGTGAACAGCGGAAACGTGGGCGTGGTGAACAGCGCGCTGCGCGTGCCGCGCTACACGGAAAATCAGCTCGCCGCCAGCACGCTGATCATCGCTGACCAGATCGAGCGCGTCCCCGCCCGCCAGATTGGCCTGGGACAGTTCGTCATCGGCGCTTCCAAAGTGCGCCCGCGCATGGATGCCACCTTCACGCAAGCCGACCGCATGGGCTTCTATCTGCAGGTGTACAACCTGGGTATCGACGAGACTTCGCATAAATCGAATGCGGCCATCGAATACCGCATCCGCAAGGACGGGAAAGAAGTCTCCAAGCAGGCGGAAACGTCCGAGCAACTGGCGCAGGGCGGGGAGCAATTGACCATCGAGAAAACGATGATGCTGACCAACTACCCGCCGGGCAAGTACAAGCTGGAAGTTCAGGTGACGGACCAGGTGGGGAAGAAGACGATTACTCCGTCGGCGGAATTCACCATTCGGGCGACGGAGAAAGTTTCGGCGAAACCCGCGGCGAAAGAATAGTGTGGGGGCGTAGCGCTGTGAACTTTCGGCGAATCCCGGCTCTCGCTTGGGCGTTTCTACTGGGGCTGGCCCTGGCTGCGCCGGTGTGCGCGGACACGTCGTTCGGCAAGCTCTCCGGTCTGGTGGTGGACCCCGCGGGCGTACCGCAGATGGGCGCCACGGTGGTGCTCCTCTCCGAAGATGTGCGGACCAGCGCGCCGTTGCAATTGCACACGAACGACCGCGGCGTGTTTTCTTCGGGTCGCGTGCGCCCCGGCTTCTATTCCTTGCGCGTGACCCTGGCCGGCTTCCTGCCGGCGCTCGAACGCCACATCCACATTGAACCGAACCTGACCACGCTGCTGCGCGTGGAGCTGGACTCCGTATTCACTTCTCTCGACCGCCTGCGCCGGCAGTCCGGCCAGGCGTCCGAAGCGGACGACTGGGCCTGGGTGTTGCGGTCCTCTTCCGGCACGCGCCCGATCCTGCGTTATGCCGATGGCGAAGTGGCCGAGTCCCCTGCGACGGCACGAGCGGACGGCGCGCCGCACAAGCCCGGCACGCGCGGCCGTGTGGAGCTGACGTCCGGCGCGCGCCGCCCGGGCTCCGTTTCCAACATCGTGGACGCGCCCTCCACGGCCTTCGCCTACGAGCAAAAAATGGGCCGCACGCAGCGGCTGATTTTTGCCGGCGACGCCAGCTTTGAACGCTCCAGTTCCGCGGGCCTGGCCACCATCTGGCTGCCTTCCGGAGAGGCGGGACGCGGACCGCAAACCACCTTGGTGCTGCGCCGCACACAGTTGGGCGCGAATGGGCCGGTGTTCCGCGGCGCGCGCATGGACCATTCCGGCCGGCTGACGCTGGGTGATCGCATCTCGCTGCACTATGGCGCCGAATACATGCTGGTGGGTGTGGGCCGCTCCACATCGTCACTGCGCCCGCGTGGACAGCTGGACGTGCGGCTGGCGCGAGGCTGGCAGGCTTCGCTGACGGTTGCGCCGCGGCCGTTCTCCGCCCTGGGCGATCCGAGCGGAGCTCTGCAAAGCGCGCTGATGGCGCTCGATGCATTCCCCGCGGTGTTTCTGCGCGCGGGGCGGCCCGTGCTGGAGAGCGGCTGGCATGACGAGTTGTCCGTGGAGCATGAGCTCAACCGCAACGCCAGTATGGTGGCGTCGGTCTTCCGCGATCGTTCGCGGCACACCGCTGTATTCGGCCGTGGCACGGCGCTGGGCCCGGACTTTTTCCAGGATTCGTTCTCGCATTCCTTCGCGTACGACGGCGGCGAATCCAACGCCTGGGGCGCGCGCCTGGTATTTCGTCAAAAGTTCTCCGCCGATTGGAATGCGGCGGTGATCTACGCGTGGGCCGGCGCGCTGGCGCCTGAATCGCTCCCTGCCGCAACGGTGGACTTGCGCAGCTCCCTGGCCACGCGGCAGCTCCACAGTTTTGCGGCGCGCGTTTCCGGACGCGTGCCGCGCGCGGGCACGAGCTTCTCTGCCAGCTACAAATGGGTCAGCGGCCAGGTGGCTTCCCGCCAAGATCCTTTTGGCGAAGCCCTCTATCTGCTGGACCCCAACCTGAACGTTCGCCTGCGTCAGCCGCTGCCGAGTTTCTTCCTGCCGGGTAAGGTGGAAGCACTGGCTGATTTCCGCAATCTCCTTGCTCAGGGTTACGTGCCGGTGAGCACACCCGAGGGCGTGGTACTGCTCGTACCTTCTTTCCGGTCGTTCCGGGGTGGATTCAGCTTCCAGTTCTAGGGTGTGTAGGGGATTACGGAATTCGGTACAATGAATTCAGAAAACAAAATCGTCTCCAAACCTTGGCGCTATTGTCTCTGTAATTCATTCTATTTGAGTTACTTACAGAAAACACATTTCCATAGTTTCTGGCAGGATACGTGCTCGATTTTCTGTGCTGGTTGTCCTGTGGGTGGTGGGCCTCAATGAGCAGCTTGCGTCTGCGCCTGGGTCAAGTCTCGCTGGCGTTGCTAACGTTGGCTGCGTTCATTTTCGGCATCCTGAACTTCGCGCAGCGCTCCACGTTTATCACTCCGGAAGATGGCGTTTCCTGGGAAGATTCCGCGGACGGGGTGCGCGCGTTTCTGGTGGCCAAGGGTTCCCCTGCGGATACGGCGGGCATCAAGCCCGGCGACATCGTCAAGGTGATCAAGGGGCAGGCGCGCGGGCGGGAAATCCAGCGGGCCGTGCAGGTGACGCAGGAACTGTTCAAGGCCGGCCCGTGGGCCAAGCTCACCTATTCCATCAATCGCGCGGGGGCCGAGTTCGACACCAGCGTGGTGACCAGCGAGGCGGTGAAGCCCGCCTCCATCGAAAATTACCTGCGCGTCGCCGGGCTGCTGTATCTCTTCATCGGCCTGTTCGTTTTCGTGAGCCGGTGGAACGCGCCGCGCGCCGTGCACTTCTACATTTTCTGCCTGGCGTCGTTCATCCTGTATTCGTTTCACTACAGCGGCAAGCTGAATCCGTTTGACTGGTCGATCTACTGGGCCAACGTGGCCGCGCTGCTGTTGCAGCCGGCCGTGCTGCTGCATTTTGCGCTGGTGTTTCCGGAGCGGCGCGCCTCGCCCTATGCGCATTCCTTCCGGCTGCTGGGCGTGTACGGCATCCCGGCGCTGCTCCTGCTGCTGCACATCGACGTGGCCACCGGCGCGCACATCTTTGTGTCGTCGGTGCGCACGCGCATCCGGCTGGACCAGGTGGAGCACCTCTACCTCGGCGCGTGCTTCCTGCTCTCCGCGCTGATTTTCCTGCGCAGTTTCCGGCGCGCGCCCAGCGGCGTGCTGCGCCAGCAATTGAAATGGGTGACCGGAGGAACGCTGGCCGGCACGCTTCCCTTTCTGCTGCTCTATATCGTGCCGTTTTCGGTGGGCTACCTGCCGCGCTGGTGGATGAAGTTTTCGGCGCTTTCGCTGGCGCTCATCCCGCTGTGCTTCGGCTACGCCATCATCCGCTACCGGTTGATGGACGTGGACATCATCTTCAAACGCGGCGTGGCCTACACGGTGGCGACGGCCGGCGTGGTGGGCATCTACTTCGCGGTGGTGTCGCTGATCGGACAGTTGTTCCATGCGGCGTGGCCCACGGGCCCGGTGGGCACGATCATTCCCATCGTCATCGCCGCGCTGCTGTTCCAGCCAATCCGCGATTGGATCCAGGCGCGCCTGGACCGCTTCTTCTACCGCGACCGCTTCGACTACCGGCGGACGCTGATCGAGTTCGGGCGCACACTGACCAACGAAGTGCGCCTGGAGCCGATGCTCGGCTCGGTGCTGGACCGCATCTCGCAGACGTTCCTGGTGGACCGCGTGGCGGTGTTCCTGGAAAACGGCGAGCAGCCGCCGTCGTACTACCTGGCGCGCTCCATGGGCGTGCGCTACGACGCGCCGCTAGACCTCAGCATGCTTTCTCCGACGAACCCGGCCGTGGCTCTGGGCTATCTGTTCTTCGAATCGGCGCGCCTGGCGCGTCTCCGCGAAATGCTCAGCGAGCCGCAGTGCGCCACGCTCGAACAGCTCGACATGAACTACTTCATCCCCTGCCGCATCCATGACCGCCCCGTGGCCTTTCTCGGCGTGGGCAAGACGGTGGACGGCGACTTTCTTTCCAGCGAGGACGTGGAACTGCTGCTGACCATGGCCGACTACGTGGCCATCGCCATCGACAACTCGCGGCTCTATCACTCGCTGGAGCAGAAGGCGGTGCAGATCGAGCGGCTCAAGGACTTCAGCGAGAACATCGTGGAATCGCTGAGCGTGGGCGTGCTCTCTGTGGACCTGGGGGGCTCCATCGATTCGTGGAACTCGCACCTCTACCAACTGATCGGCGTTTCACGCGACGGCGCGGTGGGCCGCAAGCTCGAAGATGTGCTGCCGCTCGACCTGTGCACGGAAATCGCGGCGCGCGCGGCCGACGATCACGTCTCCGGCATCTACAAATTTCCGCTGCGCAATCAGGCCGGGCGCAAGCTGGTAGTGAATGTGTCCATCGCCCCGCTGATTGGCAAGACGGGAGAGCGCCTGGGCCGGCTAATCCTGGTGGACGACATCACGCAGCGCGTGGGCATGGAAGAGCAGATGATGCAGAGCGAGAAGCTCACCTCGCTGGGCCTGCTGGCCGCCGGCGTGGCGCACGAAGTGAATACGCCGTTGGCGGTGATTTCCAACTACAGCCAGATGCTGGCGCGGCAGTTGCCGCCGGACGACCCGCGGCACAAGCTGGTGGACAAAATCGTGAAGCAGACGTTCCGGGCGAGTGAAATCGTAAACAACCTGCTGAATTTCTCGCGCACCGGCGGCGCGGAGTTTGCGGAAGTGGATTTGAACAGCGTGGTGGAGGAGACGCTCTCGCTGGTGTCGCACCCGCTGCGCACGGCGCGCATCTCCATCATCAAGACGCTGGCGCACGAATTGCCGCCGGTGCTGGGGTCGGCGAACCGCCTGCAACAGGTGTTCTTGAACCTGTTCCTCAACGCGCGCGACGCCATGCCCAACGGCGGGATGCTGGAAGTGCGCTCGGGCGCCAACAACGGCTCGGTGGAGATCGAAATCACCGACACCGGCGTGGGCATCTCGCACGAATTCGTCAACCGCATCTTCGACCCGTTCTTCACCACCAAAGGGGCCAACCGCGGCACGGGCCTGGGGCTATCGGTGAGCTACGGCATCATCAAAGAGCACGCCGGAAAAATCGACGTGCGCTCCACCGCGGGAAAGGGCACCTCCTTCCACCTGGAATTCCCGGTCGCCCGAAAGGCCGTGCATGTCTAAGGGCGCCATCCTTGTCGTCGACGACGAAATGGAAATCCGCGAGGGCCTCGAACTTCTGCTTACCTCCGAGGGCTACGAGGTTTCCGCCGCGGAGACGGGCACCGCCGGGCTCATTGCACTGGAAAACCGCCCCTACGATCTGCTGCTGCTCGACGTGAGCCTGCCGGACCGCAACGGCCTCGACATCCTGAAGGAAATCCACGCGCGCGACCCGGAGCTTTCCGTCATCCTCATCACCGCGTTCGGCTCCATCGACATGGCGCGCACCGCGTTCAAGACGGGCGCCAAGGACTACATCACCAAGCCGTGGTCCAACGACGAACTGCTGGCGCAGGTGTCCCAAGCCGTCGAGGACCGCCGGCTGCGCGACGAGAACGTCCACCTCAAGCGCGCGCTGAAACAGCGCTACAACTTCCCCAACATCATCGGCAAAAGCGAAAAGATGCTGGCGCTGTTCAACCTGATCGGGCAGGTGGCGGCCTCGCGCTCCACCGTGCTGATTCACGGCGAGTCGGGCACGGGCAAGGAACTCATCGCCAAGGCCATCCACTCCACTTCGCCGCGCGCGGACAAGCCCTACGTGGCGGTGAACACCGGCGCCATGCCCGTAGACCTGCTGGAATCGCAGCTCTTCGGGCACGTGCGCGGAGCGTTTACCGGAGCGGTGGCCGCCAAAAAAGGGCTGTTTGAAGTGGCCGACACCGGCACGATTTTTTTCGACGAGATTTCCACCATCGGCCCGGAAACGCAGGCCAAGCTGCTGCGCGTGATCCAGGAGCGCGAATTCATGCGCCTGGGCGGCACGGAAACGATCAAGACCGACGTGCGGCTGATCGCGGCGTCCAACGCCGACCTGCTGGGATTGGTGCGCGACGGCCGCTTCCGCGAAGACCTCTACCACCGGCTGAACGTGATCGCCCTGGAACTTTCTCCGCTACGCGAGCGCAAGGAAGATGTTCCACTGCTGATTGAGCACTTCCTGCGACGCTACTGCGAGGAGAATGCGAAGCCGCCGCGACGCTTCTCCTCCGCGGCCATGAAACTGTTGATGGATTACGACTGGCCGGGGAACGTCCGCGAACTGGAAAATGTGGTGGAGCGCGCGGTGGTGCTTTCCACCGGCGAGTTGATGGACTTCGACCTGTTGCCGGATTCGGTGCGCTCGAAGGAAATTGTGAAGGGCGTGCGCTTGCAGTTGAGCGAAATCATGCCCCTGCTGCCCGGGGAGCCCGGCGCACGCACCGGTGCGGATAGCTCGGTGCCTTCGCTGTTTCAGATTATGGAGGAGGTCGAGCGGCGGATCATCCTCGACATGCTGGAACAGACCAACTGGAACCAGACGGAGGCTTCCGAACGCTTTCAGATTCCGCTCTCCACGCTGAACCAGAAAATCAAGCGGCTGGGCATCGAAACACGCCGCCGCGGTCCCGGGCGGCCGGCCGCGCCCGCGGCGAACGGCGCGCCCGGAGGCCCGCCCATCAACTCCAGCGGAAAGTAATTCAAGCCGCAAATTCCGCAGATTACACAGATTCGAGCAGTGAAGGATGCCGGCGGTACGTTAGTTGCCAGCTACTTTCTTCATGTCGCGGACGACGCTGGTGGACAAATCCGCGCCCTCGGTGA
>CAZIWR010000114.1:0-8608 GCA_964542805.1 uncultured Acidobacteriaceae bacterium | reverse complement strand
GTTCATGCGACCTGTTTACATGATTTCCGGTGGCATCACCAAATTCACCAAAGGCGAACCCCGAAAATCCTTCCGCGTCATGGTGAAGGAAGCCTTCGACTACGCCATGCGCGACTGCCCCAAGCTCACTCGCGAGCGCATTGACGGCAGCGTGCTCAGCTACTTCAGCGACCACTTCACTCGCCAGCTCATGGCCGGGATCATGGCCGCGGACATGTGCGGCCTGGTGCCCAAGCCCTCCATCCGCGTCGAGGGCGGCGGATCCACCGGCGGCCTCTGCTTCCAGGAAGCCTGGCGACACATCGCCTCCGGCTGGATGGACTGCGTGGTGGCCATGGGCTTCGAGACCATGTCGCATGTCAATACCTGGAAGGGCAATGAATTTATCGCGCTTGCCAGCGATACGAATTTCGACTACCCCGTCGGCGGCTTCTACTCCGGCTACTACGCCATGATGGTCGTGCGCCACATGCACGAGTTCGGCACCACCGTTGAGCAATTGGCCAAGGTCAGCGTGAAAAATCACAAGAACGCGTTGAATAACAAGTGGGCGCAGCATCATTACGACCTGACCGTCGAAGATGTGCGCCGCTCGCCTATGGTTGCCTACCCGCTCACCATGCTCGACATTTGCACCATGTCCGACGGCGCCGCGGTGGCTGTGCTGTGCAGCGAAGAAGTTGCCGAAAAGCTTTGCGACAATCCCGTGCGCGTCCTCGGCGTGGGCCAGGGCACCGACGCCATGCGCATGTCCGACCGTCCCCACGGTGATGTCATATTGCTCAAACATGAAGACCCCAGTTGGTACAAAAATCTCAAGTATCCCGGCGTGCATAGCTTCCGCGCCGGGCGTATGGCCAGCAAACTGGCCTATGAAAAATCCGGCATCGACGACCCTCGCGAGGACATTGATTTCGTCGAATTGCACGACGCATACACCTCCAGCGAAATTCAGACTTATGAGGACATGGGCCTGTGCAAATACGGCGATGGCGGCAAGTTCATCGAGCAAGGGCACCCGGAACTGACGGGTCGCATTCCCGTAAATCCCTCCGGCGGATTGATTGCCTGCGGCCATCCCGTCGGCGCCACCGGTTTGATGCAGGCGGTCTTCGCGTTCTGGCAGCTGCAGGGCGCTATTGCCAAGCACAACGACGGCGACGGCCACATTCAAGTGCAGCAGAAACGCGGCGTCGGCCGGCGCAAGATGCGCGGCGCCATACATAGCCATGCGGGGACGGGCACCTACGTCACCGTCAGCATTCTCGAAAGCACGCGCTGACTGCGCGCCGCACACTTCTGAACTGGAGGAAATGTCATGGCCACAAAAAATGCGAACAAGAAATCCTCGAAGGGCGCAGGCAGCACGAAACACGGCGGCGGGCCAAAACCCGTGTACGGAAAAGTGCGCTTGCCGGAGACCGACGAAGGGGCGGTGGTCTTCTGCACCGACCCGCTCACCATCAAGAGCCACTACGAAATTGATTACATCCACAGCTACGCCGAAGATTCGCACTTCTTCCGCGGCCTCGCCGAAGGCAAGCTCCGCGGCAGCGTGTGCACCAAGTGTGGCTACCGTTTTGCCACGCCTCGCGCCTACTGTATGGAGTGCGGCGCGAAGACGGAATGGTTTGACCTCCCGCTTACCGGCCGCGTCCACACCTGGACCACCTGCTACTTCGGCTCGGAAGCGTTTTTGAAGGAGACACCGTTCAACCTTGCGCTCATCGAGTTTGACGGTGTCAACACCCTCTTCCTCTCCCGGCTGATCGGAACCACCGAAAAAGATATCCGCGTGGGCATGCCTGTGAAGGCCAAATTCCGCAGACTCGCGCAATTCAAGCCAACCGACGTATACTTTGTGCCGGCTGAGAAGCCATAAGCCGTTGGGCGTGGGAACGCTTCGCAGCTAAATCCACCGTGCACGAGGTTGCAGAGTGTCCAGCTCTGTCCTGAAGACTCACGTTCATCCTCAATCTCACGAATTCGAAAAGCACACTCGCAGCATGGTGGACCTCCTGAGCGCCATCAAGACCGAGGAGGAACAGATACGCCAGGGCGGCGGCGCGAAAGCCATCGAATCCCAGCACAAGAAGGGCCGCCTCACCGCGCGCGAGCGCATCGCCAAACTGATTGATCCCGGTAGCTACTTCTTCGAACTCGGCATCTACGCCGCCTACGAAATGTACGAGGAATGGGGCGGAGCGCCCGCCGCCGGCACGCTCACCGGCCTCGCCCGTGTCTGCGGCCGCCTGGTGATGATGATCGCCAACGACGCCACCGTCAAAGCCGGCGCGTTTTTCCCCATGACCGCGAAGAAAGTCATTCGCGCGCAAAACATCGCCATCGAAAATCGCATCCCCACCATTTATCTCGTGGACTCCGCCGGTGTGTTTCTTCCGCTTCAGGAAGACGTGTTCCCCGACACGGATGACTTCGGTCGCGTGTTCCGCAACAACGCCGTCATGAGCGCGATGGGCATCTCGCAGACCACCGCTATCATGGGCATGTGCGTCGCCGGAGGTGCGTATCTGCCCGTGATGTGCGATCACATTTTGATGACCGAAGGCTCAGGCCTGTTTCTTGCCGGCCCGGCGCTGGTGCAGGCGGCCATTGGACAGAAAGTTTCCGCCGAAGAACTCGGCGGCGCGAAGATGCACGCGCAAATCAGCGGCACCGTGGACTTCCACGAACCCGACGACGACGCCTGCATCGCCCGCATTCGCGCGCTCATCGATAAGCTGGGCCATCCGCCCGCATCGCGCTTTGACCGCAAGGCCTCCTCGCCGCCCGCTTATCCCGCGGACGAAATCTACGGCGTCTTCTCCAGCGACGCCGCCAAGCAGTACGACATGCACGAAATTATCGCCCGCATTGTCGATTCGAGCGTATTCGAAGAATACCGCCCCGATTACGGCAAGACGCTCCTTTGCGGCTACGCGCGCATTGGCGGCTTTGCCGTGGGCATCGTTGCCAATCAGAAAAAGCACGTCCACGTGCATACGCCCGGCACCGGTGAGAAGCGCGTGGAATTCGGCGGGGTCATTTACACAGAATCGGCGGAAAAAGCGGCGCGCTTTATTCTCGACTGCAACCAGAGCCTCGTGCCGCTGATTTTTCTGCACGACGTCAACGGCTTCATGGTCGGCAAGGAAGCGGAGTGGACCGGCATCATCCGCGCCGGAGCAAAAATGGTCAACGCCGTGGCCAACAGCGTCGTGCCAAAAATCTCGGTCATCTGCGGCGGCAGCTTCGGCGCCGGACACTACGCCATGTGCGGCAAGGCTTACGACCCGCGCTTCATTTTCGCTTGGCCCACCGCGCGCTACGCCGTCATGAGCGGCGATTCCGCCGCCGGCACACTGGTCGAAATCAAAATTAAGCAACTCGAGCGCGAAGGCAAGAAGCTCACCGAGAAAGATAGTAAAGAACTCTTCGAATCGGTGAAAGCCACCTACGAGCACCAGACGGACCCGCGCTACGCCGCCGCGCGCCTCTGGGTGGACGCTATCATTGACCCCGCGCAAACCCGCGGTGCGCTCATCTGGGCGCTCGAAGCGGCCGCGCTGAATCCCGACATCCGCGAGTTTCGTACCGGCGTCCTGCAAACATGAAATGGAAACCGTAAAGCTCATCGAATGTCCGCGGGATGCGTGGCAGGGATTGCCCCAATTGATCCCGGTGGAAGAAAAAATCGCGTACCATCGAGCGCTCATCGCTGCCGGCTTCCGACACATTGATGCCGTGAGCTTTGTCTCGCCGAAATACGTCCCGCAAATGGCCGATAGCGAAGCGGTAATGGATGCGCTCTCCGACGTGACCTCCGTCCCCGTCGCTCCAGAAATCATCGGCATCGTGGTCAACAAAATGGGCATGGAGCGGGCGCTGGCCACGCCCGGCGTCACCACGCTCGGCTATCCCTATTCCATTTCCGCGCACTTCCGCCAGGCCAACGCACGCATGACCCGCGCCGAATCCCGCGCGCTGGTCGAACGTTTGCGCGCCGCCACCAAAGCCGCCGGACGCCAGCTCGTCGTTTACATCTCGATGGCCTTCGGCAACAACTATGGCGAGCCCTGGGGGCCCGAGCTCATCGAAGACACGCTCATCTGGCTGAAGGACGTCGGCGTGCGCACGGTTTCGCTCGCCGACACCATTGGAACCGCCTCGCCCGAGTTGGTCGGCAGCGTCTTCAATTCTGTCAAAGACTGCGTCGCTGGCGTTGAGCTGGGCGTGCATCTTCACAGTCGCCCCGACGGCGCTGCGGAAAAAGTTCTCGCGGCCTACGAAGCCGGTTGCCGCCGCTTCGATAGCGCTCTCGCTGGCCTGGGCGGATGCCCGTTTGCCGGCGACGATCTTGTCGGCAACATCCCCACGGAAATTGTCGTCCACGCATTGGCGACAAAGGGCGCAGACACCGGCATCGCCCCCCAGTCGCTCGAACCCGTCCTGGCTCTCACCCACGAAATCCGCGGCAAGTACGCCCATTAATGGGTAGAGGCGCTGCTCGCTGCGCCCAGTTCGCTCAGGAATTTGTGCCTTCTTGCTTCCCTGCCGCCTTGCCTCTATCCTTTCCGCCTATGCCCACGACGCTCACCCTGGCATTCGACGCCGCCATTGCCACCATCACTCTTTCGCGCCCGGAAAAGCGCAATGCCATCTCGCCGCAAATGATCGACGAGCTGCTCGCCGTCCTCGACGAAATTGAAACCGGCCCTGCGCGCGTGGCCATCATTACCGGCGCTGGAAAAGCATTCTGTGCGGGCATGGACCTCGAGGCGCTCTCCGCCGTGGCCGCTTTTTCCCACGACCAAAACCTCGAGGACTCCCGCCGCATGGCGCGCCTTTTCCGCCGTCTCTACTTCTTCCCCAAGCCGCTGATCGCTGCCGTCAACGGCGCGGCCATCGCCGGCGGTACGGGCATCGCCACCATGTGCGACTTCACTCTCGCGGTCCCCGAAGCGAAATTCGGCTACACCGAGGTGAAAATCGGTTTCATTCCCGCTCTGGTTTCCGTGTTTTTGCGACGCCAGATCGGCGAGAAGCGCGCGCGCGACCTGCTGCTCACCGGTCGCATTTTCGACGCGACGGAAGCGCACGACTTCGGGCTGGTCACCCAGATCATTCCCGCGGACATTCTGCTCTCCCGCGCCCGCGAACTCGCAGCTTCCCTTCTATCCGCGAGCCCTACCAGCCTGATGCGCACCAAGCTGCTTCTCCGTCGCTGCGCGGAAGTGGAAATCGATCGCGAAATTGAATTGGCCGTGCAGGAAAATGCTGCGATCCGCTCCACGGCGGACTTCAAGGAAGGACTTGCCGCGTTTCTCGAAAAGCGCCCGCCGAATTGGTCGAGCTAATCCGAGGGTACTGCCCCGGCGTTTCCTTCCGGCCCCGCCCCTGCTAAACTGCCCACCCGGATGACTGCTCCCGTTCACGAAACCACCGTCCGTGTCCGCTACGCCGAGACCGACCAGATGGGCGTGGTGTACTACGCCAATTTTTTCGTTTGGTTTGAAGTGGGTCGCGTCGAACTCCTCCGCGATCTGGGCTTTTCCTATCGCGAAATGGAAAAACTCGACGACCGCCACATCCTTGTGGCCGAAGCCCGTTGCAGCTACAAGAAGCCGGCCCTCTACGACGACTGCTTGCGCATCCGCACGCGCGTCCTGCAACTCCGCCGTAAGACTATTCGCTTCGCCTACGAAGTTCTGCGCGACCCCGGCGGCGTGCTGCTGGCCACCGGCGAAACGCTGCACGTTATTTGCAACCGAAGCGGCCGGCCTAAATCCCTTCCTGAAAAATATATGAAAGAACTTTCCTCGCCATGACCACGCTGAATATCAACGGCAACAACCTGTCGTTTGAAGATTTGTACGGCGTCGCGCTCGGCGGCGCGGAGGTTGCGCTTGCGCCCGACGCCCGCGCGCGCATGGATGCTTCCCGCGCGGTGATTGACCGCCTCGTCGCGTCGGAGACTTCGGTCTATGGCGTCAATACCGGTTTTGGCGATCTCGCGGAGGTGCGCATTTCCCGCGACCAGATTCGCCAGTTGCAACTCAACCTCGTGCGCAGCCATGCGTGCGGTGTCGGCGCTCCGCTCAGCGAATCCGAAACTCGCGCGCTCATGCTGCTCCGTGCCAACGCCCTTGCCAAGGGTCTCAGCGGGGTGCGCCCCGTTGTTGTCGAGACGCTCTGCTCCATGCTGAAGTGCGGCATCCATCCCGTGATTCCCGCACAGGGTTCCGTCGGCGCGTCCGGCGATCTCGCACCGCTTGCGCATCTTGCACAGGTGGTCATCGGCGAAGGCGAAGCTGTGTACAAAGGGGAGCGCCTTTCCGGCGGCGAGGCAATGAAGCGCGCCGGCATCGCACCGCTTGCGCTCGAAGCCAAAGAAGGACTTTCGCTCCTCAACGGCACGCAGGGAATGCTGGCTCTCGCTTCACTCGCGTTGCGCGAGGCGGAAATCCTGGTGGACACAGCGGACGTCGCCACTTCGCTTTCCCTGGACGCACTTCGCGGCAGCCCCGCCGCTTTCGATCCGCGCATCGCCGCGGCGCGTCCCTTTCCGGGTGCGGCGATGACCGCCAGAAATCTCGTTCGCCTTAACGAAGGGAGCGAGATCCGCGAATCGCATCGCTCCGCCGAGCGCGACCCGCGCGTGCAGGACGCCTACAGCCTTCGCTGCGCGCCGCAAGTGCACGGTGCTGTGCGCGACGCCTTCGCGAACATTCGCGCGACTCTCGCCGTCGAGCTCAACAGCGCCACCGACAATCCTCTGGTCTTCTCTGACGGCGCGGGAGAAGTCGTCAGCGGGGGCAATTTCCACGGCCAGCCGCTGGCCATGGCCGCCGATCAGCTCGCTGTTGCTCTTGCCACTCTCGGCGGCATCAGCGAGCGCCGCATCGAGCACATGACCAACCCGCACACCAGTCTGCTCCCTGCGTTTCTCACCCCGCAGGCCGGACTCAACTCCGGATTCATGATTGCCCAGGTCACCGCCGCCGCGCTGGCCAGCGAAAACAAAACACTCGCCGCGCCGCACTCGGTGGACTCCATTCCGACTTCCGGGAATCAGGAAGATTATGTCTCCATGGGCATGAGCGCCGCGCGCCGCTTGCGTCCCATGCTCGATAATCTTCGCAACATTCTCGCCATTGAGCTGCTCGCCGCTTGCCAGGGGATTGATCTTCTCTCCCCGCTGCGTACGGGCACGCTGGCTCAGAAAGCCTACGCCCGCGTCCGCGCCGTCGCGAAAAAAGTAGAAGAAGACCGCTCCTTCGCGAAAGATATAGACGCCGTCGGTGCTCTCATTACAGACGGCACGTTCCAGAGTATTTTGCGCTGATCGTGAATTGCCCTACGTGAGGTACTGAAAGAGGAACGCCGCGAACCGTCCACCCGCCGCCCAACTGAACGGAAACTCTCCCAGCGAGTAATGGCCGCACGGCAGCCGCAGCACTTCGTGGCGCACGCCGTTGGAATGCAGCGATCCGATAATTTCTTCGGAGAGCTCGGAAATAAACGTGGGGTCGTATTTCCCGGTAATCATCAGGCACCGCTGTCCTGTGCCGTGCACGCGGTGGATGTACGGGAACGGGCTCACTGGCGCCCAATATTCCCGGATCTCGTCCGCTGAAACTGTTCCGCGCAGCCCTTCCCACACGTGGTTTGTCGTCATCCCCGTGCGCACCACGTCGCCAAAATACGTGGACACGTGCAGGAAAGCCCCGGCGCGTACCGCCCGGTCGTGACACATGGTAATAAACCCAATGGACGACCCGATGCTTGTTCCCAGAATCCCCAGCTTGCCGTAGCCCATCTGCTCGAGCCAGCGCAGGCACCGCCGCACGTCCATCACCGCCTGGCGATTGGCTTGAATCGTCAGCCCGATGTTCGGCCCCACCAGATGGTCCGCGCGCTCGTGACCCGGCGCGTTGCGTTCTTCATGATATGGCATCGTCAGCCGCAGCGCGGAGATGCCCAACTTGTTCAACCACCGGCAAATGGGAACATGGTTGTCCGCCTTGGCATTCCAGTTCGGCATCACAACGACGGCGGGCCCGGACTTTTTTGCGGGGAAAAACCGTGCGCGCACCAGATTGTTTTCTGACCACGGCGATTCGATCGCGCTCGTAAACGTCAAGCGATCGCCGTCGAGCCGGTAATCCGTCGCGGGCTCGGTTGCGTACCAGGCGTCACTGTTGGCGATAGTTTCTTCCGAATATTGCCGAAGAAAGCCGCGCGGGTCCTTCTCATCGGTGCGTCCGCCGATGTGCTCCAGCCCCCACGCAAAAGGCAGCACGCGCCGGTTGTCGTCGGTGGTCCACCGGGCATGCTCGTAACGGCGAATTGTCTGCTCGAGCCAGGACATATCGTTAAGCCAATCATTATCCGGGCCAACGCTACGAACTGTCAAACTCACTCCTCTGAATGGCACAAATCAGGCATCAGGCCTCCTCATCGAGAATTAAGAGGAATCGGGCATCTCATTGGACACTTTTGCCGCCACGCTCCTTGAGCGGCCCTCGCGCTTGTGGCACAGTGCAGCCATGCAGGAAACGGAGTCGATTCTCCAACAGCTCACCTCGCCGGAAGCTTTTATCTACGC
>CAZIWR010000113.1:0-8761 GCA_964542805.1 uncultured Acidobacteriaceae bacterium | reverse complement strand
AGCGCAGCACGGGCTTGGGCTGTGGCGTGCCGAGGTTGTAGTCCTGCAAGTAGCGATAGCCGTCCTTGTTAAGCAGGTAGCCGCCTTCGGAGCGGGTGGCCTCGGTGATCAGGATTCCCGTGAATGGCAGGCCGGTGGGGTGATACTGGATGAATTCCATGTCCTTCAACGTGGCGCCTGCACGATAGGCGAGCGCCATGCCGTCGCCGTTCTTGATACTGGCGTTGGTCGTGAACGGAAAAACGCGGCCGCAGCCGCCGGTACACAGGATCACGGCCCGGGCGGTGATGGCCTGGATCTTTCCCGACATCAATTCGATGGCCACCACGCCTTGCACGCGTCCCTCATCCACCAGCAACCGCGTGACGAACGATTCGTCGTAGCGCGTGACCGCTGGGTACTTGAGCGAAGTCTGGAACAACGTGTGGAGCATGTGGAAGCCGGTCTTGTCCGCGGCGAACCACGTGCGCTGCTTCTTCATCCCCCCGAACGAGCGCACGGCAATGTGCCCGTCGGGTTCCCGGCTCCACGGGCAGCCCCAACGTTCCAGACGCAACAACTCTTCGGGAGCTTCCTTCACGAAAGCTTCCACAGCGTCCTGGTCGCACAGCCAGTCCCCTCCCGAAATGGTGTCGTAGGCGTGCTCGTCCAGGCTGTCGTCCGGACGTGCGACCCCGGCGGCGCCCCCTTCCGCAGATACGGTATGGCTCCGCATGGGGTAGACCTTGGAAACCACGGCAACGCTCAGCTTGGGATTTATTTCCGCAACGGCAATGGCAGCGCGCAGGCCCGCGCCGCCGCCACCCACCAAAAGAACATCGTGAGAAGAAATCTCCACAAGCACATCCAATTGTTCAAAGATTGCGCGCGATGATACGTCCGCGAAAGTCAAAAGGCAAAGAGGAAAATAGCCTCAAAGAAGTTCACGACGCGTCAAACTTGCCCGGGGAAAAGGAATGGATTTCGAAAGATGGTCGAGTCGAGTGGATTTGCTGCTTGGAGTCCGCCGCCCTTCTGCATCCTGATTAGGCCGGTGGAATCTCGCCTCCGGCGCGCGCGATGCGCATCGGCTGGACGCGGAACCACGTGAGCGACCGCCACGCCCACTCCACGGGCCCGAACTGGAAGTACCGGAACCACCAGCGGCTGTAGAGGATCTGCACGACGAAGAAGGAATTGATCAGAAGGAAGTTGTACCAACCCTTGATTCCACTCATCAGATCAAAACCACTGTTGCCAAGCACCGTCATGAACATGACGGCCTGCATGAGGTAGTTCGTGAGTCCCATCCGTCCCACAGGGGCCAGCGGCGCGAGCACGCGCCGCGCGAGGCGCCAGTGCGTGAAGAGCAGCGTGACACTCGACAGATAGAACAGCGACAGCCCGATGTTGCCGAGCGAATAGGCCAGGCGCCAGTCGTCGAGGGACTTTGGCAGCGCGATTCCCTTGCCGGCAAAGAATTCCTTAAAAACGTCCAGCGCGTTACCCGCCAGACCAAACAACAGCCCTACGCCCGCAACCCAAGCCAGGAAACGGGTGTGCTGTGCCGCATCGCGAAGAATGCGCCTCCGCCCGGCGTACAAGCCCAGCAGGAACATGCACATGTGGCCCATCCAGCCCTTCCACCACTGGACGGTCGCGACGTCATGGGTCAGCAGCTTGCGAACCCCTGCGGCGCGGCCACATGCCGCAACGCGATAGGCGTCCGTCAAGCCGGGGAGCATTTGACACCAGGCCGGAGGGTTAGCCTGCGCTGTCGCCGTGCTCAACTGCGCGCCCAACCTCTCGGCCTCGACCTGTTCCGGGTTGATGCGAGTCCACACGTGCCCTTCCGGGATCCGCGGGGAAATCGAGAACACCAGCCAGGCCGCCGCCAGCGCGAGAATGAGGCTCGGCCGCCACCGGCGCACCAAAAGCAGAACGCCCGCGAACAGTGCGTACACTTCCAGGATGGGGTGACCTCGAACGAAGACGAAGTGCCCCGCCCCGATGAAGAACAGAATCACGGTCCGCCACAAGTAGCGCAGGACGAACGGCCGCTTGGCCTCTTCGGCACGGAGGAGCTGGATCGCAAAGCCGAGTCCAAAGAGAAAGGAGAACGTCGTGTAAAACGAGCCGTCTGCGAGGAAGTCAATCAGGTTGGACAACACCGCACCTGGGGCGTTCTGCTCGTTCTGCTGAAGCATACCCAGCAAGGCAAAGCCGCGCAGCACGTCAACAAGCTGAATGCGCTCTTGCGGCCGGACCGGGCCGGCTTCCCGAATGGCCGTGGAGGTCCGTACGTTCGGCGTGTCGGCCACGATTCCGGTCGGCAACTTCGTCGCGTCACTCATGATTAGCTCGCAGGTTCCACCTGGAGAGCCGGCCGTGGCGCGATGCGCATCGGCTGGATGCGGAACCACGTCAGCGATCGCCACGCCCACTCCACGGGCCCGAACTGGAAGTGCTGGAACCACCACCGGCTGTATAGGATCTGCACAATGAAGAAGGAATTGATCATGAGAAGGCTGAACCAGCCCTCGACCCGGACCCGGATGCCAAAACCTTCCCCGAGCACCGTCGTGAGGATCAAGTACTGCATGAGGTAGTTCGTGAGTCCCATCCGTCCCACATTGGCGAGCGGCGCGAGCACGCGCCGCGCAAGGTGCCGGTGCGTGAAGAGCAGCGTGACGCTCGACAGATAGAACAGCGACAGCCCGATGTCACCGAGCAAACGGGCCAGGAGCCAGCCGTCGAGGGACTTTGGCAGCGCGACCCCCTTGCTGGCAAAGAAGTCGCCGAAAACACCGAGCGCGTTACCCGCCAGACCAAACACGAGCGCCACGCCCGCAACCCCGGCAAGGAAGCGGGTGTGCTGGGCCGCGTCGCGGAGAATACGCCGGCGCCCGGCGTACAGGCCCAGGAGGAACATGCATAAGACTTCGGTGGGCTCGCCCTTCCACCACTGTACGGTCGCCAGTTCCTGCGTCAACAGCTCCCGAACTCTCCCGGCCTTGGTGCACACCCTCTCGCGATAGGCGTCGGTGAGGCTGGGGATCATCTGGCACCATGCCGGAGGGTTGGCCTGCGCGGTCGCCGTGCTCAACTGCCTGCCCAACCTCTCGGTCTCCACCTGTTCTGGATTGATGCGAGTCCAGACGTGCCCTTCCGGGACCCGGGGAGACATCGAGAACACCAGGACGGCCGCCGCGAGCGCGAGGATGAGGCTCGGCCGCCACCGGCGAACGAAGAGCAGCAGGGGCGCGACCAACGCATAGTTGGTCACAATGACGTTGGGTCCAATGAAGACCCAGTACGTCACCCCGATGAAGAGCAGAATCAGGGTCCGCCACAAGTAGCGCAGGATGAAGGGCCGCTTCGCTTCTTCCGCGCGGATGAGCTGGATCGCAAATCCGAGCCCGAAGAGAAAGGAGAACGTGGTGATAAACGACCCGTCCACGAAGAAGTCGAGCAGGTTGGACAGGACACCTGAGACTTTCTGGGGCTCGAAGTTCACCTGAAGGATGCCCAGCAGGGCAAAGCCGCGCAGCACGTCCAGGAGCTGAATGCGCTCTTGCGGTCGGACTGGGCCCGCTTCCCGAGAGGCCGTGGAGGCCCGTAGGTTCGGCGTTGCCGCGATTCCGGTCGGCAACGCCGTCGCGTCACTCACGGGAACCTCCCCTCGCGGTTTTGGCCGCGGGCGCTTCCGCAGTGGTCGCCCACGTGTAGCGCAGCACAATCCCGGGTCCGACCCCAGTGATGACCGCAGCGCCCGAGGAGTCGAAGGTCACGGCCCAGAGGTCGCGCGTCGTCCTTGTCAACTCCCGCCGCCACGTGAGGCCGCCGTCGTTGGTTGTGAGAATCGTGCCGGCCCAACCCACGATCAGACCACGCGACGCGTCAGCGAACGCCACGCCCCCGAGCAGGAGCGGCGTGCCTGACTCGCGCTGCGTCCATGTCGCGCCGCCGTCACGCGTGTGAAGAATCACCCCCGGCGATCCCACGACGATCGCCGTGTTGGCGTCGAGCAACACCACCGACCAGAGGTCGGCGCTCGTCAGGCTGTGCTTCAGTTGTGTCCAACTGCGCCCGCCGTCCGTGGTCCTGAACACGACACCGCGCTGGCCAACCGCCATGCCGATTTGTGATGGGAGCAGGGCGACGCCTAAGAGACTTGCGTTCCCGCAGATCTCGCACGGCTGCGCGTGCCAGGTCAGACCGCCGTCCTCGGTGCGCACCATCCCGGGCCCGGTCCCGCCGCGGGCGGCGACGGCAATCCCGTGTTTGTCGTCGCTGAAAGCGACGCTGAGAAGCGGGCGCTTCGTCCCGCTCTCCACCGTCGCCCAGGTTTTCCCGCCATCCACGGTCCGCTGAATTATCCCTTTGTATCCGACCGCCACGCCGACGAGCGGGTCGAGAAAGCGGATGCCGCGCACCTGGATACTCGCTGACTTGGTCTTCTCGAATCCCGCGCCGCCCGCGGAGCGAAAAATGAAGTTATTGCCTCCGATCACCAGCGCGTCGTCGCCAGCCCGCGCGACGGCCCCGACGTTCTCCATATCGGGCGTCTGTTGCGCGGAGATCCACTTCCCGCCGCTATCGGTGCTACGGAAGATTCGGCCGCCGTAGCTCACGGCGACGAGCGCCGGGCCCGCCGAAGCGACGCTGGCGAACCAATTCGACGTGTCCGACGCAGCGGCTGGACTGTTTGGCCTCGCCGTGCCGCGCACTGCGTCGGCCGCTTGCCACGTCAGCCCCTGATCGCTGGACCGGATCGAGGCCCCGGCTTCGCCGACGGCCACGATGCTTCCGTCGCTCGCGCTGGTTGCGCCGTAGAGCCGGGCACCCTTCAGCACGTTAATCTTGGTCCACGTCGCGCCCGCATCCGTCGTCCGCAGTACGACGCGCTCAGCACGCCAGCGCCGGTCGTCGCCGCCCACCACAACCCCAGTCGTGGCGGTAACGAAATGCAAGCCTCGCAGGGCCGCACTCGTCTCACTCTCGATGCGTTCCCACGTCAGGCCACCGTCGGTGGACCGCACGAGCGCGCCGTCATCTCCCGCCGCCACCGCAACCGATGGGCTGGCGAACCGCACCGCACGCAGCGTTGAGGTCGTGCCGCTCGCAACCGGTTGCCACGCGCCTCCGCCATCCTTGGTGCTGAACACCACGCCGCCTTCGCCGACGATGACACCGATGCCCGCTCCGCCAAATGCCACGGCGCGCAACTCGGCCGCCGAGCCGATGCGCATGGCCGTCCACGAGCGACCACTGTCTGCGGTGCGCAGCACGGTCCCGCCCGCGCCCACCGCGACGCCGGTGGTCGCGTCCGCGAACGCTACGCCTCTGAGCGCGCGATCCGTTCCGCTGTTGGCGGCCGTCCACGTCACGCCGGCATCGTGCGTGACGAGGATCGCACCCAGTTCTCCCACGGCCGCGCCGGCGCCGGAACTGACAAGGTCCACGGCGTTGAGCAGCGCGCCAGGACCCAGAAGCCACTCAATTTGTGCGGGGCTTTGGTTGGCGATTACGGCCGGCGGTGAGGTGTGCGACCCGCCACACGATGTGACCGCGAATACTGCGAGCGCACACAATGTCGCGCGAACGGCGCGGAGTGCAGTGCACAGGACATGCATGAACTCACCTTTTCGAGGCACCCCGCGACCACGGGTAGGCTATCTGATTATGGGGGTTGCGATGAGGCGAATATCGGCCCGAAACGCCCGACTGTCAAGGAGAATTGCCGCCCGCCTCTTTCGCAGCTCTACATGGACTTGCTCGCCGGCTTTTTCGCCGGAGCTTTTCCTGCCGGAGCTTTGCCCGGTGCCGCGGCGCGTTCCGCGGGGACCGCCGTGGAACCCGGCGCAGGCACCGCGACTGGCGCGGGCATGTCCTTGGCCGCGAACCGCGGCACCATCTGGTCCGCCATGGCCACGGCGTACACCGCCGAGGCGATTTCCACCGCGCCCTCACGCACGTCTTCCTCGTAAATGCGCTCATACGTATCGAGGTTGGTGTGGTGCGTGAAGGTGTTGTAGTCAAACGGGTCCTGGCTCAGCCCCACGCCGGGCAATCCAGCGTTGTTGAACGAAGTGCTGTCCGTGCCGCCGAGATTGCGGCTGGAGGATGCGCGCACGCCGGTGAATCCCCAATCCTGGAACGGCATAAGCGCCTCGCGGATCATGGCGGCGGCGTCCGCAGGCCCGAACACGCCGGCGCCGCGCGGCTTGCTGGTGCCGGAGTCAATGTTGAAGTACGCGCTCAATTTCGCGTGTTCCGGTTTGGGATTTTCCGCGGTGCCAAAGTGCTCCTTCACGTAAGCCAGCGAGCCGAGCAGCCCTTGTTCTTCGCCGCTCCACAGCGCAATGCGGATCGTCCGCCGCGGCTGCACCTTGAGCGTCGCCAGGATGCGCATTGCCTCCATCATCATGGAGCAGCCGATGCCGTTGTCGGTGGCGCCGGTGGCGTCGTGCCAAGAATCGAAATGGCCGCCGAGCATGACTACTTCGTCTTTTTTGTCCGTGCCGGGAATTTCCGCGATGACGTTATACGCGGTGCTGCCCTCGGGATAAAGCTTGTTCTGGATGTTGACGCGCAGCGTGACGGCTGTGCCGTCCGCGGCCATGCGCGCGATGCGCCCGTAATCTTCGTTGCGCATCACCAGCGTGGGCACCACGCGCGTCCAGTCGTAGGTGTTGTTCTGTTGCGCGATGATGATGCCGTAGGCCCGGCCGGAGTCGTTGATGCGCACCAGCGCGCCGTTTTCCACCAGGAACTGGTCCACGACGCGCGCGACTTCCTGCGGCCTGAGTTGTCCTGCGGGCAACGGCTGCGGTCCCTGCCCGCCGCCACCGCCACCAAACGGCCCGCCCGCCTGCGCGGGAGCATTCGGATCGAACTGCGCCTTCCAAGTTTCGTCAGGGCGACGCAACGGCGCGGGCGTGAAGTTGGCCGGCACCTCCACATGTTTGCCGACCATCACAATGCGCCCGCGAACTTTGGCCTTCATGGAATTCAAGTACGCGTCGAGCTCCACGCGCGTGGGCTGCTGCGGAGGAGCGGCCGCCTGCGCGGGCGGCATCGGCGGCGGAGTGCCCGCCGGCTCTGCAGCCGCGGCGGCGCGTGCGGCCGCTCCGCCGAATCCGCCGCCACCCGGTCGAGCCATTCCCGGCGGCGTCAACATCACCACATCCGCGATCACCACGCCTTTGGTGCTCGGCGTCCACGCCAGCGGCTTGACCATCAGTTGTCCGCGGAACGGCTTCACCGCGTCCGCCGACAGCGCGACGTTCTCCCAACCCGGGACGGGTTTCGCCGCGCTGGGCGGCTGAAATGTCCACGGCTCGAGGTGCGCATTCGTCAATCCAAACGACGTCAGCGTCTTCACTGCCCAGTCGCTCGCGGACTTCAGCGCCGGCGAGCCGGTCACGCGCGGGCCGTGCACGTCCGCAATCTGGTGAATGATCCACATGATCTTGGAATTATTGGTCTCTTCCGCGCGGATTTGCGCGGTGACCTCGGACACGCTGGGGGCCTGCGCGGCCACCGTCAGCGCCAGAATCAGGCAAAGAGAAATCGCGCGCGCAAATTGTTTGCTCATATTCGCTCCTGAACAGGCAAAATTGCGCCCCATCTTATCCATATTTTGGGCATGCCGCGCAATGAAATCGGAAATGGGAAGGCTGGATGGGCGAGTGGATATGAAATAAACGACTCGTGTTAAGATGTCCGCCTTTCGCGACGAAAACACTGGCCCAGGACGTGCGTTACGCGCGGCGGAACTTTCGCGCGAATACGAAACGCGCCAGCTCAGGAGGAGCCCATGCAAAGTAAAGCCAAAACCGCCAGCCAGTACCTTGCCGAATTGCCCGCGGACCGGCGCAAAGCCATCGAGCAAGTCCGCAACGTGATTCTGAAAAATCTTCCCAAGGGATACGAAGAAATGATGCAGTACGGCATGATTAGCTATGCGGTGCCGCTGAGTATTTATCCGCCGGGCTACCATTGCGCAAAGGATACGCCCCTGCCGTTCATCGGTCTCGCTTCACAAAAACATTTCATGGCCGTCTATCTGTCCTGCTTCATGAACAAAAAGGATCAAGCGTGGTTTAAGAAAGAATACAAAGCCAGCGGCAAGAAACTGGACATGGGCAAGAGCTGCATTCGATTCAAGAAGCCCGAGGACCTTGCGCTGGAGGTCATCGGGAAAGCCATTGCCCGAATGCCGGTGAAAAAGTTTATCGAGGTTTACGAAAAGGCGAGAGGCTGAAAAACTGAAGTTGGTCGGGGCGAGTGGTCCCGACCCATCGGGATGAACCACCGATCGCTTCGATCGCAAGGCAGATTGAAAAGGGTTGGTCGGGGCGAGTGGATTTGAACCACCGGCCTCCTGCTCCCGAAGCAGGCGCGCTAGCCAGGCTGCGCTACGCCCCGACTGCTGCAAACCCGGCGCGGAATCATCTTGCCGGGCAATCATCAAGAATAGCACAGCTATTCCCATGCGACCACTGCGCCGCGGCTGCTTCCCGCATCAATGCGGGGCGAAGGCGTACCAAAGATGTACCATCCGCCAATGGAAAAGGGATTCGTACTATTGACACGCACACTTCGGAGGTCTAGCCTGAACTCAGGTTGGCGCATGTTCAGGCGACGCTTCGTCCGGCGTTGCTACGCGCCGGAACTCTCCCCTCTCCGCCAACAATCCATGCTATCGGAGCGCCCTGACTTGGGGAGGTCGTCATGATGTCTCGCATGCGTGTCCTGGTTGCGCTGGCAGATCCCG
>CAZIWR010000112.1:0-8763 GCA_964542805.1 uncultured Acidobacteriaceae bacterium | reverse complement strand
GACGACCACCTTCCATTTCTGAAGCGCGGAGTGCCTGCGGTGGACCTGATTGATTATGATTACCCGCCGTGGCACACGCCCGGGGACACGCTGGACAAGGTGAGCGCGCGGAGCCTGGGTGTAGTGGGGCACGTGATTCTGGAAAGCGTCAAGGAACTCGAAAAGAAAGTGCGCTAACGCAGGGCCGACCCATCCTCCAAAATTGAATCAACAACTGCGCCGCGAAATTCCAGGGGTGAGGTCTATTCAAAAGCGACTTTGGAGTCGCGGGAGATGACCGAATGCTTGTGGAATTTCTCGTCGTCGGGAACGGCGAAATCGGAGCGATAGTGGCTGCCGCGGCTTTCCTCGCGGGCGAGCGCGCAGCGAGTGATGAGCTGGGCGAGGGTCCACACGTTGTGCAGTTCGCATTCCGCACGGCCCAGTTTTTCCGGGCGCGCGACTTCCAAAGCGCGAAGCTGCTCGAGTGCGCGGGCGAGGTCGCGGCCGTTGCGGATGATGCCCACTTCGCGCCACAGAATATTTCGAATCTGATCGAAGGGTCCGTGGGAGGTCTCGGCCGGCGGGTGCGCCGGCGCGGGATGATTGTCCTGCTTGGCGTGGCTCGGATTATCGCGGTGCGCACTCACCTTGGCCGGCTTGTGGCTGTGCGATGAGGCATTTGCCGCTGCAGCTGTTTTCTTCTCCGGCTGAACTGCTTCGGCCATAGCGGCACCGCAACGCGCGCCGAAAACCAGGCCTTCGAGCAGGGAATTGCTGGCCAGGCGATTGGCGCCATGGACGCCTGTGCCGGCAGTTTCGCCGGCGGCATAGAGACCGGACAGCGTGGTGCACCCGTGGAGATCCGATTTGACGCCTCCCATGACGTAATGCGCGGCAGGGCGCACCGGCATCAAATCGGTGGCAATGTCCAGGCCAAACGTCATGCAGGTGGCGTGGATACGCGGGAAACGCTTGCGTACAAAGTCGGCATCGAGGCCGGTCATGTCGAGGTAAACGAACTCGGTGCCGGTCTTGTGCATTTCCGCGACGATGGCGCGGGCCACGATGTCGCGCGGGGCAAGCTCGCCGGCTTCGTGATAGTGCTTCATGAAGCGATGCAAGTCCGCGTTGCGGAGGATTCCGCCTTCGCCGCGCAACGCCTCGGAAAGCAGGAAGCGCGGCGCGCCTTTGATGCACAGCGCGGTAGGATGGAACTGGACGAACTCCAAATCGGTGAGCACGGCCCCGGCATCGTAGGCGATGGCCATGCCGTCGCCAGTGGCCACGGCGGGATTGGTGGTTTCCCGATACACGTGGCCCAGCCCGCCGGTGGCGAGGAGCACGGCGCCGGCGCGGACGTCCTGCGTCGCGCCTGCTGCTTCGTCGAGGAAGCGCAGTCCGGTGACGCGTCCGGCATCGAGCAGCAGCTCCGTGGTCAGCGCATGCGAGCGAAAAGTAATGCCAGGGAGCGCGTTGGCTCGCGCCATCAGCGCGCGGCTGATTTCGCGGCCGGTGGAGTCGCCGTGAGCGTGGAGAACGCGGGAGCGGCTGTGCGCGCCTTCGCGGGTGAAAGCCAACTTTGTGCCCGCGCGGTCAAACTGCGTGCCCCATTCAATGAGCTCCTGGATGTAGCGAGGGCCCTCCTCCACGAGAACTTTGACAGCCGCTGGGTTGCAGAGGCCGTCGCCAGCGGCGATGGTGTCCTGCTCATGGAGGCTGATTTCGTCTTCGTCGGAGAGCGCTGCGGCAATGCCGCCCTGGGCCCAGTCGGTAGCCGTTTCAGTGAGCTCAGTTTTGGCGAGGATCAACACGTTACCGTGTTGCGCGACTTCGACAGCGGCGCGCAGGCCCGCGATGCCGCAGCCGACGATGGCGAAGTCAACGTAAATGGGGCCCGCGGATTTCATGGTTGCGCACCGACGCGATGCGGGTATGGTAGCACGAACTACGGAGGGCAACGCCGAGCGCATGCGTCGGAAGCAGAAGAGAAATGTGCTACATTCTCGGATTCGCAGACTGTGGTGAGCGCAACCGGATGATGCCATGAAGCAGATCACCGTCAATACGCCATCGGGAGCCTACGCCGTTATCAGCGGCCACGGAATCGCGGCACGCGCCGGCGCCCTGCTCGAATCACTGGAGCCCATCAGCAGCGTATTTTTGATTTCGTCGCCGGTAGTGTGGCGGCATTGGGGACGTCAGGTGGGAAAAAGTCTCCGGCAAACCCACGCCACGCAGACCATCCTCTTCGACGACCGAGAGAGCGCGAAAACGCTGCCGACGGTGGAGAAGCTTTGCCGGGGGTTGGCGCAGGCCGGGGCTGACCGGCGCTCGCTGGTTGTGGCGCTAGGCGGCGGCGTGGTCGGCGACGTGGCAGGATTCGTAGCGGCGTCGTACGCGCGGGGCATCCGCATCGTGCAGATACCCACCACTCTGCTGGCGCAAGTGGACAGTTCGATTGGCGGAAAAACAGGAGTGAATCTGCCGGAAGGCAAAAACCTCGTCGGAGCATTTCATCAGCCGAGGCTGGTGATCACGGACCCGAAAATGCTCAAGACGTTGCCGCCGCGGCAGTATCGCGCCGGATTGTACGAGGCCATCAAGTACGGAGTGATCGGCGATGAAATGCTGTTCCGATTCTTGGAGCGGCGCTTGCCGGAGGTTTTGCGGCAGGGGCCGGGGGCGTTGGGCTGGGTGCTCGAGCGATGTATCCGCGCCAAAGCGGAAGTGGTGAGCGCAGACGAGCGCGAAAGCGGCTTGCGCGAGATTCTCAACTTTGGACACACCTTTGGCCACGCGCTCGAAGCGGCCACACGCTACCGGCAGTTGCTCCACGGCGAAGCCGTGGGCTGGGGGATGATCGCCGCGGCGCAGCTTTCCGTGCTGATGAAGCTGCTCGCGCCGGAGCAGGAGGAGCGCATTGCGCAGCTTGTGCGGCGCGTGGGGCCGCTCCCGAAGGTGCCGTCCATCAAGCCCGAGCGATTCGTGGAATTGATGCGTGCGGACAAGAAAGCGCGCGGCGGGCGCTTGCGGGTAGTGTTGGCCAAGAGGATTGGAGCAGTCGAGACCGTCGAGGACGTCCCGGAAGACCTGGTGAGGAACACGCTGCGAGAGTTGACGGCGCGAGGGAAAAGGTAGCGATGGACGGCCAGATGATGGCGTATCCGCTGACGTTGATCCCGGTGCTCGAGCGGGCCCGGCAGGTGTTCGGGCATGTGGAGATTGTCTCGCGGCGCCCGGATCGGTCCATTGTCCGTGCGACATTTGCGGACCTGCACCGGCGGGCGCGCGCGCTGGCGGAAGGATTGCAGCGCGCGGAGCTGCGGCGCGGCGACCGCGTGGCCACGCTGATGTGGAACCATTCCACGCATCTGGAAGCCTATTTCGGAATTCCCACCGCGGGTGGCGTGCTGCACACGCTCAACCTGCGGCTCCATCCGGACGAGCTGGCGTACATCGTGAACCACGCCGAAGACCGGTTCCTGATCGTGGACGACTCGCTGCTGCCCCTGCTTGCAAAAATTCGCGAGAAAGTAAACTTCGAGCGCGTGTGGGTGAACTCGTTTTCCGGCACGCCGCTGCCGCAAAGCGTGGAGAGCTACGAGGCACTGCTTGCCGAGTCAAAAGGAGATTTCCAGTATCCGAAACTCGACGAAAATCAAGCGGGGGCGATGTGCTACACGTCGGGCACCACCGGAAAGCCCAAAGGCGTGATCTATTCGCACCGCGCGATGGTGCTGCACTCCTTTGCCATGGCGCTGCCCGACGCTTGCGCGATGAGTTTCAATGATTGCGTGCTGCAAGTGTCGTCCATGTTTCACGCCAACGGGTGGGGTTTTCCGTACACAGCGACGATGGTGGGCGCGAAACTGGTGTTTCCCGGGCCCAATGTGGATGGCGAAAGTCTGCTGGACCTGATCTGCGCGGAAGGCGTCACGCTGGCCAACGGCGTGCCGACGGTGTGGGTCGGCGTGTGCGATGCACTGGACAAGCAGCCGGGGCGATGGAAAGTTCCGGCGGGACTGCGCGTGCTTTCCGCCGGATCGGCTGTGCCGGAATCGCTGATGCGCAATCTCGACCCGCACGGCATACGCATCTTTCAGGGCTGGGGGATGACGGAGACGACGCCGCTGGCCACGATGAGCCACCTCGATCCCGAGGAAAGAAAACAGGCGGTGGACGCGCAATACGAGATTCGTGCGCGGCAGGGGCGTCCCATGCCGTTTGTGGAGTTGCGCGTCATGGCGCAGGAACGCGAGATGCCGTGGGACGGCCGCTCGCTCGGTGAATTGCATGTCCGCGGGCCGTGGATCGCCACCAGCTACTTCCACATGCCGGAGGCGCAGGACCGCTGGACGGAAGACGGATGGTTCCGCACGGGCGACGTGGTGAGCATCTACCCTAATGGGTGCATCCGCATCGCCGACCGCGCGAAAGACCTGATCAAGTCTGGCGGCGAGTGGATCAGCTCGGTGGATTTGGAGAACGCGCTGATGAGCCATCCGGCCGTGCAGGAAGCCGCGGTGGTCGGAGTGCCGCATCCGAAATGGCAGGAGCGACCTCTCGCTGTCGTCGTGTGCCGGAATGGTGCGCAGGCGAGCCAGGAGGAGCTGCGCGAGTTTCTGGCGGCGAAATTCGCCAAGTGGCAACTCCCCGAGGCCATCGTATTCGCCACGGAAATTCCGCGAACGTCGGTGGGGAAATTTCTGAAGTCGCGTTTGCGCGAACAGTACAGCAACTGGAAGTGGGAGCCCTAGCCGCTGACGCCCCCTGCTCCAACACGCAGCCCGGTTCCCGGCACCCAGCCGGAAGGAATTCGCGACGAGCGCGAGGCCGGGCGGTTTGTGCGCGAAATGTTTTCGCGCATCGCGCCGCGCTACGACTTTCTGAACCACCTGCTCTCCTTCAGCCTCGACCGGATATGGCGCAAGAATACGGCCAGGCGATTTCGGCATATCCTGGCGCGGCCGGACGCACGCGTGCTGGATTTGTGTTGCGGCACGGGCGATTTGACGCTGGCGCTGTGGAAGGAAGGGAAGCGGAGCACGGGGAAATGTCCGCGTATCGTGGGAAGCGATTTTGCGCATCCCATGCTGTGCCTGGCGCGGAAGAAGTATTCGAATGCCGGGCCGCAGCAGTTCATTGAAGCGGATGCGCTGACGCTGCCCTTTCCGGATGGGAGCTTTGATTTGGTGACCGCCGCGTTCGGATTCCGCAATCTAACAAACTATGAGGCGGGGTTGCGGGAGATTTGGCGCGTGCTGAAGCCGGGCGGGGAAGCGGGCATCCTGGAGTTTACGGAGCCGCGGTCTGCATTGGTTCGGCCCATCTACCACCTTTACCTTCGGCGGATCGTTCCGCAAGTGGGCGGAGCGATTTCCGGAAGCCATGCGGCGTATTCCTATCTGCCAGTGTCGGTGTCGAAATTTCCATCGGCGGAAGAATTGGCGGCGCTGATGACGAAATGCGGGTTTGCGGAGGCCGGCTTCCGACTTTGGACCATGGGGACTGTGGCGCTGCACACGGGGCGGCGCGAATAGGCTTCAGCCTCTAGTTTTCCAATCCCAGGGCACGGAGTTTAGCGAGAAGAGTTTTGTAAGAGACGCCAAGTTTTTCGGCGGCGCGGGTTTTGTTCCATTTGCATTCGCGGAGTGCGGCCTCGATGAGGTAACGCTCGACGTGCTGTGTGGCGCGGGAGGTAACTTCGTCGAGAGTGCCTTCCCAGGAAAAAGACTCCTCGAGCATGCCGGCCGGGATCTGCGCGGCGGTGGGTCGCGCCGCAGGCAACTGCAGCGCCGCCGCATCGAGTGCATCGCTATCGGCGAGGATGGCGGCGCGCTCGATGGTGTTCTGCAATTCGCGGACGTTTCCGGGCCAGGGATAGGACTGGAGCTGCCGGCGGGCGTCGTCTGAAAACGAAAGCCCAGCCTTCCCAAACTCGCGGCGATAGTCCTCGAGGAAATGCTCGGCGAGCAGCAAAACGTCGTCGCCGCGCTCGCGCAACGGCGGAATTTCGATGGGCACGGCGGCAATGCGGAAATAGAGGTCCTCGCGAAACTGTTTTTGGGCGATGGCCTCGCGCAGGTTCTTGTTTGTGGCGGTGAGCACGCGCACGTCCACCTCAATGGCCTGCGTGCCGCCAACACGCTCGAAGCAGCGCTCTTCGAGAACGCGGAGGAGCTTGGCCTGTATGGCGGGAGGCAGGTCGCCGATTTCGTCGAGGAAGAAGGTGCCGCCCTGGGCCATCTCCAGTTTGCCGATTTTGCGTGTACCGGCGCCGGTGTAGGCGCCCTTTTCGTGGCCGAACAGTTCGTTTTCCACTAACCCCTCGGGAATCGCTGCGCAATTCAGGGCGACGAATGGCTTATCGCGGCGGCGGCTCAAGTGGTGGATGGCGCGGGCGAAGAGTTCTTTGCCCGTGCCGCTTTCTCCGAGGAGCAGGACCGTCGAGTCCGTCGCGGCGACGCGCTGCACCTGCTGGCTGGATTGCTTCATGGACTCATGCTCGCCGACGATGCGCGGAAAACCGTAGCGCGCGGCGTATTCCTCGCGGAGAATCAGATTCTCACGGAGCAGCTCTTGCTGGCGCGCGGCGCGCTCCATCAAGAGCTTCAGGTGTTCAAGGTCCACAGGTTTCTGAATAAAATCGAAAGCACCTTCCTTCATGGCGGTGACGGCTTCCTCGATGGAGCCGTAGGCGGTCATGAGAATGACGGGAATTCCGCTGTCGGCGTCTTTCACTTCGCGGAGAACGTCGATGCCGGAAAGGCCGGGGAGCTTGAGGTCGGTGAGGACCACGAGGAAGCGTCGCGCGCGGACTTTCGTTACGGCGCTATTTCCGTCGGCGGCGTCCTCTACGGCATAGCCCATGCGCTCGAGGGCTTTGCGGAGCATGGCGCGGAGCTCGGCCTTGTCTTCGACAAGAAGAACAGGTTCCATAGATTCACTTTTAACACAGAATCACAAAGCCCAGGACGAGCACGAGGGCAACTGTATCGCAAGAGGAAGGTGGCGGCTTAAACCCGCTGCTGCAAATCGGCGCTACGGACGCGACCAGGCTGCGGGGCCGCCGGCGCGGCGGAGGTCGTCTTCCAGCGCGGCGAGAGCGGCGCGCAATTGCGCGACTTCCAATTTCTTGGCGTCAATGTCCCCTTTACCCTTGTTCACTTCGCTGCGCGTGTACTCTTCGCGCAGGGTCTTGTTGGGGTCGGAATAATACTGCTGCCGGTTCAGGTTTAGCTCGCGCTGGAGGATGTCCAGCTCCTTCTCGGCGTTGGCCAATTTGGTGCGGGCCTCGGCGAATTTTTGGCGCCATTCGGCCTCTTCCTTTTTCTTGTCTTCGGCGGAGGATTTTTCCTCCGCGGCCTTCGCCGCAGTCTCGGCAGCCGGTTGCGCTGGGGCAGCAGCCGACGGGGCAGAGCCGGGCGCTGTGGGGATGTTGTCGTTGGTGAAGACGAGTTTCGCCTGCTGAGCGCTTTTCTTCGCTTCGCGCGCCTTGCGGGCCGCCGCAACCACATCCGTCTCCTGCTGCTGTGCGGCAAGGGCCACCGGAAATACCAGCAAAAGGCCCAATAGCGCCGGGATCATTCTACGCATCGCACACCTCTCGGAAGAGCTTCTGCTGAATCTGCTCTCCTAGAGTTTAGATGCTCCCAACCGGGGAATCAACTGCCTGAGAGCTGGCGGTTGGCCGGATGGGTAACACCAGGACAAACTCGGCTCCGCCTTCGGGGAGGTTTCGGGCAGCCACGGTTCCGCCGTGCTGGACAGCTATTTTCTGCACAATAGCCAGGCCCAGGCCGGTGCCGTCGGCCTTGGTGGTGTAGAACGGCATGAAAATCCTGGACAAATCGGCAGGCGCGATGCCCGGGCCGTTGTCCAGGACGGCGATGCGCTGCGCGGAAGCCGCGCCGGTTCCCTCCACCTCGCCGCGCAGGGTTACACGAACTTCAGCGCCGCCGGCGGCAGCCGCTTCCGCAGCGTTGCGTGCAAGATTCAACATTGCCTGGCGAAGCAGACCGTCGTCACCGGGGACATGTCCAAAGTCGCCTTCAACAGAAAAAATAACGCGCGGCATTTCTTCGCGAAGCTCCGCGACGGTGCGTTCCACCAGCCCGCGGAGGTCGACGGTGGATGGCGTGAACTCCAGCGGCCGGGCAAAGCGCAAGAATTCGGTGACCAGGTGGGAAAGCGCCCGAGTCTCCTGGACAATTTTTTCGGCGCAGTCGGCCTGTTCGCCCGGGGCGGCTTCACTTTTGAGGATTTGCGCGTAGCCGGAAATGGTGGCCAGCGAACTCTTGAACTCATGGGCGATGCCAGCGGAAAGCTCGCCAAGCAGCGCGAGGCTTTCCTTCAGGCGAACTTGCTTTTGCAGCGCCGTGAGCTCGGTCAGATCGCTAAGCAAGCAAAGCGCTCCGGCAATCTTGTCGGAAGCCAAAGCAGCCGCCTGGCCGCGCAGGTGCGGAGGCGGGGCAAATACGGGAGAAATGGTGACGCCCAGCTGGCGTAATTCGCCGTCCGGCGTGAAGTGCTCGACCTCTTCACGCTGGAAAGTGCGGGCGTCGCGGAGACATACCGCCAAAAGCCGTGAGAGGTGCGAATCCAGGCCGAGCGCTTCGTCGTAGCGGCGGTAGCTGAGCGTGGCCATGGCCAGCGCGGCTTGCGCGGCGGGATTGGCAAGGGTGATCAGGCCGTTGGAATTGATGAGCAGCAGGCCGGTGGGCATATTGCGCGTGACGGCCTCGCTGAGCCGCTCGGTCTGCAGCGCACGCTGCTTTTCTT
>CAZIWR010000111.1:0-8795 GCA_964542805.1 uncultured Acidobacteriaceae bacterium | reverse complement strand
AGACCGCCGGTCTCCAAAACCGGATGTGGGGGTTCGAATCCCTCCTCCCCTGCCAAACCAATAGAGGTTTGGAGACGGAGCCCCGAGCGGGAAACAGGCGCAGCCATGGAAACGGCAGGCGAAAGATGGCAGAGGCACTCAAGGTGAACAACGAAGAATTGCAAGGCAGTGGCCGCGGCCCCGAAGCAGAGCGGCAGACACCGGAATGGGTACAGCGACTCGGAGCGCACCCGCGGCGCTTCAAGCAATTTCTCCACGAGGTGCGCGTGGAGGTGAGGCAGGTGACGTGGCCGACCCTGGATGATGTGAAGGCCACTACCGTCGTTGTGATCTTGACGGTTTTCTTTTTTGGTTTTTTTCTGTACGTGGTGGATCTCGGAGTGGGCAAAGCGGTTCAGAAGGTATTGGAAGCCTTTCACAGATAAGGACCCGCATGGCGAAGCAGTGGTACATCATTCATACCTACTCGGGATTCGAGAAGAAGGTGAAGGAGAGCCTGGAAAGCCGCGTGGCGGCGTTCGGGCTGCAGGACAAGATCGGGCAGGTGCTGATCCCGACCGAAGACGTGGTGGAAGTGCGCGGCGGAAAAAAAGTGGTTTCGCCGCGGATGTTTTACCCGGGCTACGTGCTGGTGGAAATGGAAATGGACGACTACACATGGCACGTGGTGCGGTCCACGCCGCGGGTGACGGGGTTTGTTGGGACCGGGCAAACGCCCACGCCGCTGAGCGATGAAGAGGTGCAGAACATCCTGCACCGCGCGGCCACGCCTTCCGACCGGCCCAAGCCGAAATTGGTCTTCGAGAGGAATGAGCAGGTGCGCATCGTGGACGGCCCGTTTGCGAATTTCACGGGCGTGGTCGAGGAAGTGAACGCGGACCGCAGCACGCTGAAAGTGTCCGTGACGATTTTTGGCCGCTCGACGCCGGTGGAGCTGGACTTCGGACAAGTCGAGAAACAGGCGTAAGAGAGTTTCCAGGGGAGTTGCAAGATGGCGAAGAAAGTACAAGCAACGATCAAGCTGCAATTGCCGGCCAGCAAAGCGACGCCGGCGCCGCCGGTGGGCACCGCGCTGGGCCCGCAAGGCGTGAACATCATGGATTTCTGCAAGCAGTTCAATGCGAAGACCAGCAAAGAGCCTGAGGGGATGATCATTCCGGTGCTGGTGACCGTTTACGCCGACCGGACGTTCACCTTCATTCTGAAGACGCCACCGGCCTCGGAATTGTTGAAGCGCGCCGCGGGGATCGTGAAGGGATCCGCCGAGCCGAACCGGACGAAAGTGGCGAAAGTGACCATGAAGCAGGTGGAAGAGATCGCCAAGATCAAGCTGCCGGACCTGAACACGACCAACCTGCAGTCGGCCATGCGCACGGTGATGGGCACGGCGCGAAACATGGGAATCGAAGTGGAAGGGTAAGGGGAAAACGTTATGAGCCGTAAACCAGGAAAGAAAACGGAAAATGCGCGCAAGCACGTGGAGGAGCGTCCTTACCGGCTTGCCGAAGCGGCCGAGCTTCTGAAGAAGGTGAAGTTCTCGAAGTTCGACGAGACGGTGGAGTTGGTGGTGAACCTGGGCGTGGACCCCAAGCACTCCGACCAGGTGGTGCGCGGCACGGTGGTGCTGCCGCACGGGCTGGGGAAATCGAAGCGCGTGCTGGTGCTGGCCGGCGGGGACAAAGTGCGCGAAGCCGAGGAAGCCGGCGCCGATTTCGTGGGCGGCGAAGACATGGTGCAGAAGATCCAAGAGGGCTGGACGGATTTCGATGCGGTCATCGCCACGCCGGACATGATGAAGTCCGCCGGACGGCTGGGCAAGGTGCTGGGCCCGCGGGGCCTGATGCCGAACCCGAAGACGGGCACGGTGACGTTTGAAGTGGCGCGCGCCGTGAAAGAAGTGAAGGCCGGCAAAGTGGAATTCCGCGTGGACAAGGCGGGCATCGTGCATTCGCCGATCGGAAAGCTCAGCTTCGAACCGGCGTTCATCGCCGCCAACGCGGCCTCCGTGCTGGCCGCGATTCAGAAAGCGAAACCGGCCGTGGCCAAGGGCAAGTACGTGAAGAAGATTACCTTGACGTCCACGATGGGCCCGGGAATTCAGATTGACCTGATGGAAGCGGAAGCAGCCGTGGCCGCAGCCGCCTAGGAAAAGAAT
Source organism: uncultured Acidobacteriaceae bacterium (assembly GCA_964542805.1). Classification (GTDB taxonomy): domain Bacteria; phylum Acidobacteriota; class Terriglobia; order Acidiferrales; family UBA7541; genus JACQDE01. The sequence continues at coordinate 6,640 of CAZIWR010000111.1, read as the reverse complement.
CGAGCCCGCGCCGAAGAAGCTGATTCTTCGCTTCCGGCTCGGGGCAAGTCCGTCGCCTTCGGCTCGGGACAAGAAGGAGCAGGCCGTGAAGAAGCGCAAGGAAAAGCAGCAGGACGTGGAAAAACTGCACGTCGAGCTGGGACAGATGTCCACGGTGATTCTGAGTACGTTTCAGGGAATCACGGTGGAGCAAGACACCAAGCTGCGGCGCGCGGTGGAATCCACCGGCGGGCGCTACAAAGTGGTGAAGAACACGCTGGCAGAACGCGCCGGCGCCGGGACCCTGGCCGAGGGGCTGCTGAAGAATTTGAGCGGCACGAATTCGATCGCCTATACGGCAAGCGACCCGGTGGCCCTGGCGAAGGTGCTGACCAAAATCGCCAAGGACGTACCGTCGTTTAAGTTCCGGGCAGGCGTAGTGGAAGGGCGAGTCATCTCGATCGAAGAGATTCAGCAGCTGGCACAGTTGCCGTCGAAGGATGAGCTGATCAGCAAGATCATGTTCCTGCTGAAAGCGCCGGCGCAGCGACTGGCCACCGTGCTGGCTGCAGTACCGAGGGATTTGGCTGTCGTCATGAATGAGGCAGTCAAGGAAAACAAGTTCGCGCAATAATCGCGAAGAGGAGAGGACACAGCAATGGCAGGCAAAGTCGAAACCATACTGGAAGAAATCAAGGGCCTCACGCTGCTCGAGGCGGCCGATCTGGTCAAGAAGATGGAAGAAACCTTCGGCGTCTCCGCGGCTGCGGCTGCCCCCATGATGATGGCGGGCGGAGCAGCGGGCGGCGCAGCAGCGCCGGCGGAAGAGAAGACGGAGTTTACCGTCGTCCTCTCGGAAGTGGGCGCGAACAAAATCAACGTGATCAAGGCCGTCCGCGAAGTGACCAGCCTGGGCCTGGTGGAAGCGAAAAACCTGGTCGAAGGCGCGCCGAAACCTGTGAAGGAAGGCGTGAACAAGGACGAGGCGGCCACCATCAAGAAAAAGCTCGAAGACGCCGGGGCCAAAGTCGAGATCAAGTAGTGAGGGGTGCGTCCGCGCGGGGGTATTGCGGCGCGGCTCGCGCACCATTGGATTCGCTTACGTACGTATTGGCCGGTCAACACGCTGTGCAACCGCACGATGCCCTTCCCGGGCAACCGGGGTGGGTGGCGGTGAGTGTGTCCCGGCCCGCGAATCGGCACAGCGCAATGCCGATGCGTGCATGCGTCTTCTCCAGCGATTGCCCTGCCCGTCCCGCCCGGGAGTACCGCGGCGCGGGACACCGAAAGGATATGAGGTAAACCAGCATGCAGAATGTAAGCCATCCTCTTCGCGAGCGTGAGCGGCTGGATTTCTCGAAGATCCAGGCGAGTATCCAGATTCCGAACCTAATTGAAGTGCAGAAACGGTCGTACCAACGCTTCCTGCAGATGGACCTGCTGCCCAGCGAGCGCGAAGACAGCGGGCTGCAGTCCGTGTTCAGCTCGGTGTTCCCGATTCAGGATTTCCGCGGGCTCTCCCAACTGGACTTCGTGGACTACGCCATCGGCAACTGGGAATGCAAGTGCGGCAACTTGAAGGGGCTGCACCATCTGCGCGCCACGTGCCGCAGCTGCGGCGCGTCGGTGGTGACGAATCCGTACAAGACCGGCGACGTGCTGTGCAGCAAGTGCGGCACATTCAACAAAAATTCACCGACATTCTGCAATAAGTGCGGCGACCCGGCTGCCCTGCAGCTGAAGTACGACATGAACGAATGCCAGGAACGCGGGATGACCTACGCCGCGCCCCTGAAGGTGACTATTCGGCTCACCATCTTCGAGAAAGATCCGGATACCGGCGCAAAAAATATCCGCGACATCAAGGAGCAGGAAGTTTTCTTCGGCGAGGTGCCGCTGATGACGGAGAACGGCACGTTTATCATCAACGGCACCGAGCGCGTCATCGTGAGCCAGTTGCACCGCTCGCCGGGAATTTTCTACGAAAGCGCGAACAACCGCACTTATTTCCTGGGCAAGATTATTCCCTATCGCGGCTCCTGGGTGGAGTTCGAGTACGACACGAAGAACCTTCTCTACGTGCGCATCGACCGCAAGCGGAAATTCCTGGGATCGATTTTCCTTCGCGCCCTGGGCATGAAGACGAACGAAGAGATCTTGCGGACGTTCTACCAGGTGGAACGCGTCACGCTGCGCGAGGGCACGCTCTTCTGGAATGTTTCCGATGGGCTGGTCAATCAGAAACTGGCGCACGAGATCAAGCACCCGCGGAGCGGGGACGTCATCGTCGGCGCGCACAAGCGCATTACCGAGGCACTCCACAAGGAGATGACCAAGGCGGGGATCACGCAGGTGAAAGTATCTGCGGGCGACCTGGAAGGCGCGTTCACCGTCGCCGACATGGTGAACCGGCAGACCGGCGAAGTGCTCGTGGAATCGAATCGGCCGGTGACGCCGGAAATTTGGGCGACGCTGCATGAAGCGGGCATCACGGAAGTGGACGTGTTCTTCCCCGAGCGCGACGAAATCGGCAACGTGCTGCAGCGCACGCTGGAAAAGGACGAAATCAACTCGCCGCAAAAGGCCCTGGTGGAGATTTACAAAAAACTGCGGCCAGGCGACCCGCCGACTCTGGAAACGGCCACGCAGCTCTTCAACGGAATGTTTTTTGACGCGCGGAAATACGACTTCAGCAAGGTGGGCCGGCTGAAGTTCAACATCAAGCTGGAACTGGAGACGCCGCTGGAAAAGCGGACGCTGGACCCGGCCGACTTTGTCTCCGGAATCAAATACCTGTTCAAGCTGCGCAAGAATATCGGCAGCCTGGACGACATTGACCACCTGGGGAACCGGCGCGTGCGCGCGGTGGGCGAACTGCTGGAAAACCAGTTCCGCATCGGCCTGGTGCGTATGGAACGCGCCATCAAGGAAAAGATGTCCGTGTACCAGGAAATGTCCACGGCCATGCCGCACGACCTGGTGAACGCGAAGCCGGTGATGGCGGCCATCCGCGAGTTTTTCGGAAGCTCGCAGCTCTCCCAGTTCATGGACCAGACCAACCCGCTCAGCGAGATTACGCACAAGCGCCGGCTTTCCGCGCTGGGCCCGGGCGGTCTCTCGCGCGAGCGCGCGGGGTTTGAGGTGCGCGACGTCCATCCGACGCACTACGGCCGCATCTGCCCCATTGAAACGCCGGAAGGCCCGAACATCGGTTTGATCAGCTCGCTTTCCTGCTACGCGCGGATCAATGAATTCGGATTTATCGAGTCGCCTTACCGCAAGGTGAAAAGCGGACGGGTGATTGACTACGTGCAGGTGGTGAACTCCGGGGACAGCGAGTTCAAGGCCGGGGACATCGTCGAGCGCGAAAAAGTGGAAGCGGTGAATGAAGAGCTGAAGCGGAAACGCGTGGTCAGCGACCCGCACTGCTTTTACCTCTCCGCCTGGGAAGAAGACCGCTACGTAGTGGCGCAGGCCAACGTGCAACTCGACGAGCTCGGGCGCATCACCACGGAACTGGTGAACGCGCGGCAGGCGGGCAACTTCGTGCTCAAGAGCCGCGAGGAAGTGGATTACGTGGACGTGTCGCCGAAGCAGCTGGTCTCCGTCGCCACCAGCCTGATTCCCTTCCTCGAGAACGACGACGCCAACCGCGCGCTGATGGGTTCGAACATGCAGCGTCAGGCTGTGCCGCTGATTCGCGGGGAAGCCCCGCTGGTGGGCACGGGCATGGAACGCGTTACGGCACGCGACTCCGGCGCGGTGGTGATTTGCCGCCGCGATGGCATCGTGGACCAGGTGGACTCCGAGCGCATTATCGTGCGCGTGGAATCCGACCACTCCGGCGTGCTCTCCCGCGAAGTGGGCGCGGACATTTACACGCTGACGAAGTTCAAGCGCTCCAACCAGAATACCTGCATCAACCAGAAACCCCTGGTGCGCGTGGGCGACCGCGTCCGCCAGGGCCAAGTGTTGGCGGATGGGCCGTGCACCGACCGCGGCGAACTGGCCCTAGGACGCAACGTGCTCGTTGCCTTCCTGCCGTGGCGCGGGTACAACTTTGAAGACGCCATCCTGGTGAGCGAGAAGCTCGTCAAGGATGACTACTACACTTCGATCCACATCGAGGAGTATGAAATCGAAGCGCGGGACACCAAGCTCGGCCCGGAAGAAATAACCCGCGACATTCCCAACATCAGCGAAGGCTTCCTGCGCAACCTGGACGAGAGCGGAGTGATCCGCATCGGCGCCACGGTGCGCCCGGGTGACATCCTGGTGGGCAAAGTGACGCCCAAGGGCGAAACGCAACTCACGCCGGAAGAAAAACTTCTTCGCGCGATCTTCGGTGAGAAGGCCGGCGACGTCCGCGACGCTTCACTCTACTGCCCGCCGGGCATTGAAGGCACCGTAGTGGATGTGAAAATCTTCTGCCGCAAGGGAGCCGAAAAGGACGAGCGGCACAAGGCCATCGAGGCGGGGCAGCGCGCGCGTCTCGAGAAAAACCTCGCCGACGAAATCCGCATTCTCACCGACGAGCGCTTGAAGCGGCTCGCCGGGCTGCTGGGCGAGCAGAAGCTGACGGCCGACCTGCACGACGAGAAAACCAACAAGCGACTGTTGACCAAGGGCACCGAGTTGACGCGGGATATCATCGAGAAGATCTCCACGCGAAACCTCAAGCGCCTCAAGCTCACCGACCGCGACCCGCTGCTGATCGAGAAGATTGACGAAATCGAGGAGATGACTTCGCGGCAGATCGACGTGCTCCGCAAGATCACCGACGAGCGCATCAGCAAACTGACCAAGGGCGACGAACTGCCCCCGGGCGTCATCAAAATGGTGAAGTCTTACATCGCCATGAAGCGCAAGCTCTCCGTGGGCGACAAGATGGCCGGCCGCCACGGAAACAAAGGCGTCATCGCGCGCATCGTGCCGGAAGAAGACATGCCGTGCTTGCCGGACGGCACCCCGGTGGAAATCGTGCTCAACCCGCTGGGCGTGCCCAGCCGCATGAACGTGGGCCAAATCCTGGAAACACACCTTGGTTGGGCGTGCAAAGAGCTTGGCCGGCAAATCGCGGAAATTTTCGACGAAGAGAAACGCGCGGAGTCGGTGCGCAAGTGGTTTAAGGAAGTCTTCGGCCACACCCCGGTGTGGAAGCGAATCGCCGAGCTCGAGGATGATGAAATGCTCGCGCTGGGAGAGAGCTTCCGCGACGGCATCCCGGTCTCCACGCCGGTTTTTGACGGCGTGCGCGAAGGCGAAATCCGTCAACTGCTGAAGTCGGCGGACTTGCCGCTCTCTGGCAAGCAGACGTTGCGCGATGGCATGACGGGAGACATCTTTGCGCAGGAAGTCACCGTGGGCTTCATCTACATGCTGAAGCTCTCGCATTTGGTCGACGACAAAATCCACGCCCGCTCCATCGGACCGTACTCTCTGATTACCCAGCAGCCGCTGGGCGGCAAGGCCCAGTTCGGCGGCCAGCGCTTCGGCGAAATGGAAGTTTGGGCCCTGGAAGCCTACGGCGCTGCGCATATCTTGCAGGAACTGCTCACTGCCAAATCCGACGACGTGTATGGCCGCGCCAAGATTTACGAAGCGATCGTGAAGGGCGAGGTTGGGATCGAACCCGGCGTCCCGGAGTCTTTCAACGTCCTGGTGCGCGAGTTGCAGTCACTCTGCCTGGACGTCGAATTGATGAAGCGCCAAAAACCGCAGGTCGAAACGGCCGCGGATTGATTGCGGATGCCTCCCGCGCGCGTTTGACGCGGGAGCTGACAACGGATTTCATGAACCACCCCGGCCATCCCGAGGAATCGGGATCACCGGGGCGCCTTTGGGCCGCCGACCAGCAGCCTTGGGGCAAGGAGGATCGCCTTGTTTCGCAGCAGCCCTTATGACCGCGCCAGCTTGATTGCCGATTTTGATTCCATTCGTATCAGCCTGGCCAGCCCCGAAAAAATCCGCTCGTGGTCCCACGGCGAAGTGACCAAGCCGGAGACCATCAACTACCGCACCTTCAAACCGGAGCGGGATGGTCTGTTCTGCGCCAAGATTTTCGGTCCCGTCACCGACTGGGAATGCCTGTGCGGCAAATACAAGCGCATGAAGCACCGCGGCGTCATCTGCGACAAGTGCGGCGTGGAAGTGACCCTGAGCAAAGTGCGCCGCGAGCGCTTGGGACACATCGAGCTGGCCTCGCCCTGCTCGCACGTGTGGTTCTTCAAGGGCCTGCCCAGCCGCATCGGCTACCTGCTGGACATCACCATGCGGGACCTGGAGCGCATCCTGTACTTCGAAAACTACGTGGTGATTGATACGGGCGATGTACCCGGCATCAAGGACAAAGAAGCGCTTCCGGAAGAAAAATATCGCGAGCTCCAGAAAGAATACGCCGGCAAATTCCGCGCCACCATGGGCGCGGAGGCCATCAAGGAAATGCTGCGTCGCGTGGACGTGGACAAGCTTTCGGATGAGCTGCGCGAAAAGATGAAGACCGACCCCAGCCTGCAGAAGCGCATCAAGTTCGCCAAGCGCCTCAAGGTGGTGGAAGCCTTCCGCAAGTCCGGCAACCGGCCGGAGTGGATGATCCTGGACGTAATCCCGGTGCTTCCGCCGGAGCTGCGACCGCTGGTGCCTCTGGACGGCGGACGCTTTG
>CAZIWR010000110.1:0-8876 GCA_964542805.1 uncultured Acidobacteriaceae bacterium | reverse complement strand
GCGGCGTGGCGCTTCCCAGCGTCACCGCTGTGCAGGCGTACGGCCTCGGCGCGCCCCAGGTCTATTTCCAGGGCATCGGCAGCTCCCGGCTACCCTTAAACAACAAGACCTTCGCCGGATTCATCCAGGATAGCTGGAAGGTGCACCCGCGCCTGACACTGAACTATGGCGTTCGCTACGACGTCGAGCTTACGCCCGTCTTCCCGTCCTCTAGCACGATGAACGCTGCGGCGGAGAAGGCCCTCGGCATCCTCCTCGGCATCCCGCGGGACAAGAACAACTGGTCGCCGCGCTTCGCCTTGGCTTGGGATCCCATGGGCAACGGCGACACCCTGGTCCGCGCTGGCTACGGCATTTTCTTCGACCATCCGCTGCTTGCGTTGGCTTTCAACTCTGCCACCGCCGACGGCGCCCGCTCAACCCAGTTGATCGCCGCCCCTGGCTCCGCGTCACGCGTGTGCGCGGCTCCCAACCCAGGCGCCCCCGCCGTTCCGCCATTCCTCCCGTGCCCTCCGGGTCCGATCAGCCCGACCACCGCGCTAACTGCTGGCTCCATTTTCCAAGGTGTGCTCAACGCCCCGGCCAGCTTCGGCTACCTGCCCGCGCAGCAGCGCTTCGATCCCAAGTTGGCAGGTTCCATCTTCGTCAACCAGAACTACATCGCCGCCGGCATTCCGATTACGCTGCTGCCACTCACGCTGCACGTGGCCAGGGACTTCCGCTACGGCTACGTGCAACAGTCCAACCTCACTGTGGAGCGCAAGCTGTGGTCCGATTACAAGCTCAGCGTGTCCTACACCTACACGCACGGCGTCAAGCTCCACCGCCCGCGCAACATCACCGTGCCTGATGCCGGCCGCCTGATCCGCAATTTCCGCAATGCCATTGCCGGTGGCCAGACGCCTCCTCGGCCCACTTCCGTGGCCGTGAGCGCGACTGCGCCCACTGCCGGCACCTGTGGCATCACCGTTCTCGCGCCGAGCGTCCTCGGCGTGCTGGGTGGTTGCCCGGCCGCCGGACCCAACGCCGGCTTCAACGGCCAGTTCGTCGGCACGGCCGCCATTTTCAACTTCTTCCGTCCCACTGGGCCCAACCCGTCCTTTGCGGGACCGGGGGCCGCCGCTTATTCCAGCTTGGTTGGACTGGCCACCCTAGCGGGCTTCCCCACCGGCACCCCCGGCGTTCCGGTTCCGTTCGGTGACGTGGTGCAGCAAGAATCTTCCGGCAACTCGGTGTACCACGGCTTAACGGTCAACTTCTCCAAGCGCTTTTCACAGCATTTCGAGATGCTCTCGAGCTGGACGTGGTCGCACGCCATCGACGATTCCACCGACCTCCAGACGCTGCTCGCGCCGCAGAACAACAACAGGCCCGACCTCGAGCGCAGCAACTCCACCTTCGACCAGCGCCACCGCTGGGTTACCAGCGCGGTTTACCAGAGCCCCTGGAAGCAATCCGATCCCAGCGCTCTGCACAAGTTCTTCGCCGAATTCACCGTGGCGCCCATTATTGAGTGGGCCAGCGGTCGGCCGTTCGTCGTGCTCACCGGTACGGACTTCAACATTGACTTCGGGTCGAACACCGACCGGCCGTCCGTCGCTGCGACTGGCGGCGTGGCGTCTCTCTTCCTCCCGCAAGCGAACACTTTTGTGCCGCCCACGGTTTGCCCTATCGATCCCGTCTCCGGCGCGACGACCAACACGCTCTTCACTGGCCTGCCTGTGCCCGCGTTCCTCGGCTGCACCGGCAACCTCGGGCGCAATACGTTTTACCGCCCGGGTTTCTTCTCTACTGACTTGCGTATCTCGCGCAAGTTCCATTTCGGCGAGAGGTGGAATATGGACGTCATCGCCGATATGTTTAACGTGACCAATAAATTTAACGTGGGCGACGTCAGCCCATTGTGCAATCCGATTGACCCGTCCACCTGCCGCGCCGGCGAGCCTACGGCGGCGCTCGATCCGCGGCAGTTCCAGTTCGGCATCAAGATCAACTGGTAGAGCAAGCAGAGACAGCAACGGCCTCCCCGGTTTTTCGGGGAGGCCGTTTTTTTTTGCGCGCTTGTAATGATGACCCTATTTTGACCGCCTTATTGCTCTTCCTCGCTCGCAGAGACTGCTAATTGTCTTGGGGCCGTTTCAACCGGCGTAACTTCGGGAATCTCATCAGCCGATGTCACGCCGTAATCCTTGAACTTTCTTGCAGCCGGCATTAGGCGTGATTCTAGCGAACCAACAGCGTCATTAAATGCTTTGTTCGCGCGCTCCAAGCCTAGGTGTATGTGTGTCAAGTGCTCCAGGAAATTCACGACACAGTCATGAAGCTTTTTCCCCAATTTCTGGATGTTTTCAGCATTCTTCCAAGCTTCTTCTTGTCGCCAGCCGTACGCTATGGCCTTCAATAACGCCAGAAGAGTAGTGGGACTTGCCAACACAACGCCCTTATCCATCGCATATTCGATTAGTTCTGAATCAGATTGCAATGCAGCGCTGAAGAATGCTTCAGCTGGAAGAAACAAAATCACAAATTCCGGCGACGTTGGGAATTGATCAAAGTACCTGCGCGATCCGAGATTGTTGATATGATTTCGCACTAGACGGACATGCTCGTTCATGCAATCGCGGTATTCATCAGCCGTTTTTGCGGAGAGAGCTTGTAAAAACGCATTCAACGGCACCTTTGCATCTACTACGATGTGACGTCCCCCCGGCAGCTTCACCACCATATCAGGGCGTGAGCCACCTTGCTCTGCTGTGAGCTGTTCTTCAAAGTCGCAGTGCGGTGCCATCCCAGTCAATTCCGCAGCGCGCCTCAGTAATAATTCTCCCCACTTGCCTTTGATATGCGGCTGGCGAAGCGACGTGACTAGGCTTCCAGTTTCTTCTCGCAGCTGCTGGCCAACCTTCGACAATTCCATGACTTGTGCAATCAGTTGACCCTGATCCTGTTTGCGGCTGGATTCGATCAGGGCGATCTTTTGGTCCAGGCTGGCAAGAGTGGAGGTAAGCGGATCCACCAACCCGCGGATGGCTTCTTGGCGTTGCTTGAGGTCGCCTGCAGCTTCTGTTTGCAGCCCTTCGAATTTTGTCTTCGCCAGCTCTAGGAACTGTTTCTGGCTTTCGGTTAGCGCCTCAGATGCCAGAGCCCTAAATGTTTCGGTCATCCTCAGGCGAACTTCCTCGAGTGCCATCCTCTGTTCAGCGAGGTTTTTCTGGGTTTCTGCCAGCGAAGTCCGCGCCTCAATGTGCCCGCGCTGCTCTTCTTCGGCGCGCTTGCGTGCGGCGTCCGCGTCCGCACGCAGAGTTTCAATCTGCTTGCGCAGTTCGTCCGCGGCACTCTGCTGGCTGGCTCGCGCCGCCTGCGCCTCGCTCAGCTTCCGCCCCGCCCACAACCACGCCACCACAAAGCCAATGGCAAACGCCAGGGCCATCAGAACGATTTCAGTTCCACTCACAGGAATTCCTTTCCGGCAGCGCAACGGAGAACAACTCGGCAAATCTTAACACAGCGCGGGGAGTGGACGGGGAAATGTAGCGCCGGGCTTCAGCCCGGCAGCACATCTTTCTTTTATCGTTTCAGCAGAATCAGCCATGCCGCTTCGAGAAGCTGCGCCAGCTCGCCGGGAGGCTTTTCCGCCAGCATCTTTTCGAGTTCCGTGCGCACCTTGGGCGCGTCCTGTGGATTGTTTTCCAGTCGCCGGATGAGGGCCTCGAGCCGGCCCCACCAATTCACTGGCGCGATGCGCCGCGCGTCCAGCAATTTCAGCCGCGCCGCTTCCACGTCCGGCAGGCCGGCGACCGGCGGAATCAGCCGCACGCTGACGGAAAAATCGCCGGTGCGCCGCCCTTCCAGCTCGACCTCCACGGCATTCTGCGCGCCGCCGAGCGTTTTCACGCGCAACACTTCGGCGCCTTCCGGCAACTTCACCACGTCCGGCGTGGAGTTGCGCACCTCGACCTCGAGCCGCTGTTCGCTGCCGTTCGCCCGTACCGTGAGTTTCCCTTTTTCTTTTGGCGCGAGCTGTTTTTTTTCCGCGGAGACTTCCAGCGACACCACGGTAATGGCCACCGGGCCGGGGCTGCGCCCGCCTGCCTCAATCACCAACTGCGTGGCCCCCGGCGGCGTGCGTGGTCCCGCTTGCACCACTAGCGCCACCGGCGACGCCGCCAGCACCAGGGCCGGTTGCTCGCCGAGCCACGCGCGCGTGCCTTCCGCCTCACCGCGAAAGCCCCAGCCGCCAACCGAAAACGATTCGTGCAGGGAAATCAGTTGTGGAGATTCGGTGACCTGAACTCCGTCCGGCGGTGGTTCCTGCGGCCGTATGACCGATGCCGACGCTCTGGCCCCGCCGGACTGCGCCACGAAGACGCCCGCTTCCGCCGGCGCGGTGAACGTGGCGCGTCCCGTGGCGTCCGTGGTTACTTTTGCCCCGCCGAGGAACTCCACTTCCGCGCCCGGCAGCAATGCGCCCTGCGCGTCCAGCACCGCCAGCATCGCCGGACGCCCGGCCACCACCAGTCGCGGCAGCACAATCGTCGCCGCCTGTGTGCCTGCGCCCGCCTGCGCAATCGCAGTGGCCGCAAGGCACAAAAGCAGTGCCGTTACGCAGTACAAAGTTTGCCGCAAATTATTTCTCAGTTGCCGCGCGCTGTTCCCGCGGCGGCGCGTTCTTTACGTGCTTATCGAACCAGTGGATCATTTCCCACAGGGTGTGTTCGAGAGATTCCCGCGCCGCGTACCCGTGCGCCTCGTGCGGCAGGGTGACGTACCGCACGTTGCCGCCATTGCCCTTCAACGCCGCGTACATGCGCTCGGATTGAATCGGGAATGTGCCCGTGTTGTTGTCCGCCTCGCCGTGGATCAGCAGGATAGGCTCTTTGATTTTCTGCGCGTTCATGAACGGCGACATCTTGATGTACGTTTCCGGCGCTTCCCAGATGGTGCGCCGTTCGCTCTGGAAGCCGAATGGCGTCAGCGTGCGGTTGTACGCGCCGCTGCGCGCGATGCCCGCGCGGAAAATGTGGGAATGCGCCATCAGGTTGGCGGTCATAAACGCGCCGTAGCTGTGCCCGCCCACGCCGACGCGGTCCGGATCGATCACGCCCATTTCTGCGCCTTTGTTGATGGCCGCCTGCGCGCTGGAGACGATTTGCTCCACGTAGGTGTCGTTCACCGACTGCGGGTCGCCCACCACCGGCATCGTCGCGCTGTCCATCACCACATAGCCTTGCAGGAGGAAAAAAAGGTGCGACATTCCGGTAATCGTCGTGAAGCGGTTGGCCGAACCGGACACTTGCCCCGCCACGTCCGCGCCGGTGAATTCGAGCGGGTAGGCCCACACCACGGCGGGTCGCCGCTCGCCCGCTTTGTAATCCGGCGGCAGGTAGAGGGTGAAGCTCAGGTCCACTCCGTCCGCGCGCTTGTACTTCACCAGCTCCTTCTTGATCGCGCGGAGTTGCGGCGTGGGGTCCGTGAACTTCGTCAGCGCCTGCGCCGCGTCGCTGCCCGCGGTGCGCACGAAGTAGTTGGGCGGCTCGCTGGTGGATTTCCGCCGCGTCAAGAACTTCGTGCCGTCGGGTGTGAGCCACGTGGTCATGTTTTCATAGCTCTTCTCGTCGCAGCGCCACAGCCGCTCGGCCTTGAGCGTTTTCGAATTGAACTTGTCGAAGAACGGCCGGTCGCCTTCCGGCGTGGCGCCCGCGCCGTTGAGGAAAATGAAATCGCCGCTTTGCAGCATGGCGGTGTGTCCGCTAGGCAGCGAGCGAGACACTGGATTGCCTGGGTTTTTGTAGCGCTCGTCGCTGCTCATGTCCCACACCAGGCGCGGCGCAGCGGTCGGCTCCTGTGGATTGAAAAACCACATGCGCACCCAGTTGCGGTTGCGGTCAAATTCGGTCAGGAGCGCCAGCGTGCCGCTTTCGCCCCACACGATGCCGGAGAAGCGGTGTTCCGTTCGGAGCAACTCGCCGGCCTCGGCCTGCTTGCCGATGCGCAGCGTCATCACTTTGTCCCGCTGCGGCACTTTTTTGCGCGGGTCGCCGTCGTCCATCGCTTCTGCCCACACCAGTGTCGCCGGATCCGTCGGCAGCCAGCCGATGTTTCGCGGCCCCGTCTGCACGCCGCCCAACGGAATATTTTCCGCCAGCGGCCGACTGACCACGTGGCGCACCATTTTTCCGGTGCGGTCCCACACTTCCACTTCCGTCGGAAACAAAAAGTATGGGCGCAGGTAGCTGTATGGCCGCTTCAGCCGCGTCACCAGGATGTGCTGGCCGTCCGGCGCCGGACTGGCTTGGGTGATCACCGCCGCCTTGCCCAGAGGAGTTGCCGTGCCCGTTACGGAATCCACCAGCGCGAGCTGCGCGGTGGCGTAGTAGTCAAAGAGGCCTTCGTCGTACGGATTTTGGAGCAAGTCCTGAAAGGTGGGCGCAGGCGCCGCGCGCCCAAAGTTTTCCTGTACGTTCGGCCCGGGGGGCACCGCGGGTTTCACCGGCGGTTTGCCGCGTTCGACGGGCACCAGCCGGCAAAGCAGCGTGCGGCTGTCCGCCATCCACGCAATACCCGGCGCGAACGGCGAGGCAATCGCCGCGTTCAGCTTCACGCCGGCGATGGCGCGCACGGTGCCCGTCGCGACGTCCCCTACCAGCAATTCAATTCCGTTCGCCGTCGTGTTGGTCAGCGCGAAGTGCTTTCCGTTCGGCGACCACGCCGACGTGCTCAGTTTTGCCCCCGGCGGCGTGACCACTTTTGTATCCCGTCCATCGCTCAGCCGCTTCAGCACAATATTCTTTACCTGCGGCGGGTTGTGCGGCCCATTGGTGGCCGGGTTGATGCGCACGCCGGCCAGGCGCAGCATGGGCTGGGCCAGTTCGGCGATGGGCGGGTAGCGCACCGGCTCGTAGAGGATGCCGTGATCGCGTGTCGGGTTCACGCCCATGGTCATCGGCGCGGGCGCATTCAGCACGTCGAGTACCGCCTGCGGCGGCTTCTGGTAACGCACGGCCCCTTGCGGCGCTTGCTGTGCGGCGGCGGAAATCGCCACGCACGCCAGCAGCGCAATGATCGTGATTGCCTTCCACATCGAAGTGGATGAACTCATCTGCTTTTTCATTTGAAGAAACCCCCGTCGCAGTCTGCGCATTCTACTGCACTCGTTCTGTTTGAGGAACACCACCGTGAAAACAGACGCGCCGCGCAGCGGTCCGGTTGCGGCTTTGCCTGTGGATAGAAACGCCGTTCAGCGCTTCACGGTCAGCGCGTAAATCTTGGCTTCGAGGAACAGATCAAACAATACGGGATCGATTTCCGTGTCTTTCACGGAGAATCGCAAGATGTCCAGCGCCTTCTCCACCGGCACGGCTCGCTTGTACGGCCGGTCCGAGGCGGAGAGCGCGTCGAAGATGTCGCAGATCGTCATCATCTTGCTCTGCAGCGGGATTTCCGCTTCCTTCAGCTTGTAGGGGTAGCCGCGGCCGTTCAGTTTTTCGTGGTGGGCCCGCGCGATCATCGGAATGTTCTTGATCTCTTTGGTCCACGGGATCTGCGTCAGGAAATTAAACGTGTGAATCACGTGCGATTCGATCTCCAGCCGCTCGCCTTCATCCAGGCTCCCCTTGGGGATGGACAGCATCCGCACTTCGTCGGGGTTCAGGAAGTCGTGCTCGATTCCCTTGGGGTCGGCAAATTTCTTCGCGGCGATGTCCAGCAGCCGCTCGAATTTTCCCGCGGGGAGCACGGTCGGCTCGTTCACCTGCAGAATGAACTGCATGTAGTCGTCAATTTCGGCAAGCTGCCGCTTGTATTCCTCGTCCAGCAGGTTCACCTGGGCCAGCGCTTCCTCGCGGTTCTTTTCCAGAAAATACTGGAGTTTCTGCTGGCTCGTGCGCGCTTCCAGTTCCTTGCGGATGTAATTGAAGCGCTGATGCACCAGGTCGAGCTGCATAGGGTAGAGCTTGCGGGCCTTCACCAGCACCTGTTCGCGCACGCCGACTTTGCCGAAGTCGTGCAGCAGCGCGGCGTAGCGCACTTCCTTCATCTGTTCGCGGGTGAAGCTGACGCCGCCGTAGGGCCCTTCCTTGATACGGTCCACCGTCTCCGCCAAGCCCACCGTGAGCGTGGACACGCGGAAGGAATGGCCCGAGGTGGTCGGGTCGCGCTGCTCGATGGCCGTCACCGCCGCTTTCACGAAGCCTTCGAACAGCGTCTCGATGTCTTCGTAGAGCTTGCTGTTTTCGTAGGCCACCGCGGCCTGCGAGCCGAGCGAAAGCGCCAGGCGCACGTCGTGTCCCGTGAACGGCTCGACCTCCTCCTCGAACGCCTGCGGTGTTTTGATCATGGCCCGGAAATCTTGCTTGGCGTTGATCAACTGCAGCACACCCAGCACCTCACCCTTCGCATTTTTCATCGGCAGGGTGAGCATGGACCGCGTCTTGTAGCCGGATTCCTGGTCGAGTTTCGGATTGAACTGGTAGGGCCGATCGTGGGGAATGGCGTAGGCATCGGGCAGGTTGATCACTTCACCGTGCAGGGCCACGTAGCCCGCCATCGAATTCTCCGTGATGGGCATGGTGAACTCGGTGAACGGGAACTGTCCGGTGTCGTTCTGGGTGATCTTGAAGCGCAGCCGCCGCTCGTTCTCGCCAAGCTGCTCCACCAGGTAGAGCGAGCCGGCGTCCGCGCCGGTGATCTCGCGCGACTTCTGCAGAATCATCGTCAGCAGGGTTTTGATGTCCCGCGTCGAGCTGAGTGCCACGCCAATCTTGTTCAGCTCTTCCATCTCGCGCTTTGTGCGTTCCAGGTCTTCGCGCGCGTCGCGCTCCCTCGTGGCCAGATCGATGTTTTGAAACGCCGCTTCGATCACACGCTGCAGCAGCGCC
>CAZIWR010000109.1:0-9024 GCA_964542805.1 uncultured Acidobacteriaceae bacterium | reverse complement strand
CGAGTGGAATTCTCGGACACGCAGGAGGAAATCATGGGCATCAAGAGCTTCAAAGCACTCAGGAGTTCGCGGGCAGGAGCGGCGGCGTTTGTGCTGACGCTGGCGGCAGGGTTGCTGGCAGCAGTCGCGCTGGTCGGCGGAGCAGTCATCGACACATGCGCTTGCGGCGACCCGCAGGACCGCGTGCTCTATCCGGTGAAAACCGGCGGTGGCGGAAAAAGTGGACCTACTGGAAAGCCGGTCGTACCGGAGTGGGAAGTGCTGGGAGGAGTGAGCTACGAAAACCTGACGGTGTTTCCGGTGGTGTCGCGGGCGGAGGCCAACACGGGCGGGTTTGCAACGCTGGATGAGGCGCTGGCGTCGGGCGACGTGCTGGTGGCGGAGAGCGGCAGCGACATCATCCGCCGCACGCGCGACGGCCGGCCCATTCGCTACGACAGCGGGCCGCAAGTGAACCGGCTGGTGCTGGTCAATCGCGGGAAGCGTCCACTGGTGCTGCTGGCGGGCGAGGTGGTGAGTGGCGGAAAGCAGGATCGCGTAATCGCCAAAGACCGCATCGTGCCGCCGGGCGCGGACCCGCTGCCGCTGGACGTGTTCTGCGTCGAGCACGGGCGGTGGACGGGCGCGTCCGATCAGTTCAACGCGTCGAAGTTCATGGTGCACCCCAGCGTGCGCGAAAAAGCCGCGGTGGACCAGAAGCAGGACGAAGTATGGGCCGCGGTGCGCAGCGGGACGACCAGCACAACCGTCTCCGGCGAAGGCGCAGGCGGCGGGATTGCTGGAAGAGCGGCTTCCGCGCCGGCGCTTTCGCGCGAGGCGCTGGAGACAGCCGTCGTGGAAGCGCGCACGGAATCGTACGACAAGATTTATAACAAATCGCGAGTCGGACAGTCGGTAGAAACGTTTGCGGCGGAGATGTCGCGGCGCTTTGAGAAAGCGACCGCGGGGCTGAAGGGCGAGCGCGTAATCGGCGTGGTGGTGGCCTACGGCGGCGAAGTGGCGTGGAGCGACGCGTTTGCATCGGAAGCGCTTTTCCGGGTGTACTGGCCGAAGCTGCTGAAGAGCTATGTGGTGGAAGCGCTGGCGCGGCCGCGCACGCAGGAGCGCGCCTCAGTGGAAGAAGCGCGCGCCTTCCTCGAGCCGCTGCGCGGGCGCGTGAACGAAGAAAGCGAGCCGGGCGTGTACCGCTGGCGGCAGACCAGTGAAGCGCGGTACGCGGCCATCGAGCTGGAATCGCTGGCGCCGAAAAACCTACTGCTGCACTGGGTGAAGATTCTGAAAACCAGTTGAGAGAGACAGAAAATAGAAAAGAGAAAATAGAAAAGAGGCCTGCAAACCTAGTTTGGCGGCCTCTTTTCTATTTTCGCTTTTCTAACTGCGGAATCTGCGGATAGACAAAACCGCGGCTGGCGGCCGCTTCACCCGGCTTTGCGCAGAGTGGACTTCACGTCTTTCGATTCCAGGAATTTCAGCAGGCGGTCACCGTTCTCCGGCTCGATAAAGAAGAACTTGATTTCCTCTTTGGCCCACGCGCCCCCGCGGTAGCCTTTGATGGGCTGCGTGAAAGTGAATTTCAAGTCCACGCGGGCTTCTTCGCCGGCGGCTTCGGCGGCGACGAGCGCGCGGCCCCACGCTCTCACCCCTAGCTAATTAGGAGTGCAGGTATGAAGACGCAAACTCGAAAACATGTCAGTTCTGTTCCTGCGTGTGAAGATAAAGCTTGTTATCTACATTCAGTTAGGCATATAAGTTTCAGTTTCTCTTTTGTGCGCAAGCAACGCAAAATAGAAATGGGAGGACGTGACACCGCCATGCGGGCAACTGTTCTGTTCTGTGTTTTGGGAGTGTCTGTTGCTGCCCTGCCGCAACAAACGCCTGATTCGCAGCAGCCAAGTCAAGCGCAGCAGTCAACCACTGAAAGGAAAGAAGGGGAGGCTGGAAAGTCCGAGGCATGTCCAATTGAGATTACAAAGATTGTGCCAGTAACCGAGAGCTTGTTGAACAACATGGCAACTTACGAAAGCATCGGCGGCAAAGGTTATTCAGCACACAACAAGTTTTTTAAACTTCAGCTCAGAAACGTCAGTGGCAAGGATATCAGGGGCATGAAATTCCAAGCTGCCTATTATGACGCAACGGAGGAATTAAACGAAATCCCTGTCGAGTGGAACTGGACGAAAGCCGTCAAAGACAAACGCGAAGAATCTTTCATGTGGCGCAACGAACTCTGGAAACAAGAGTCGCTAATAGGTTGGGTTGTCTGGCCGACTAAGATTCTGTTCGAGAACGGAAGCAGTTGGCAAGCAGACGAGAAGCACGCGTGCAGCGGCGAGTTCTGGCGAGATAAGAAACACAAAAAAGTCACTAAGTAACTCCGTTTAGCGTCGTCGTTGCGCTCTAAAAGGTTTGCCCCCTTCTTTTTTCAATCACTACTCCTCTCTCGCTGGCTACTTAGGACTACGGGGTGTCAATGCACTAAGTATGATAAGAGAAAGAGGGTGACTTAACGAGGTTCGCGGTCTATTTTCCCTTTTCTATTTTCGCTCTTCCATCCGCGCATTCTGCGGATGCCAGGGTCAGTAGCGCCAGCTGGCGAGGTCGCTGCCGGGCGGCGCGGTCTTCTCCATCCGCGAAACGGCTTTAGGAATGAACATCTGCTGGTAGCGCAGGCGCGAGGTGGCGTTGGGGCGCGTGGGGTCGCCATTCCAGCAGTGCTCGGCGCGATCGCCATAGGTCACTTCGCCGCCGTAGGCCGGGTCCTTCGTGGTCTTCAGAAATTCTTCGACGAGATAGACGGCGTTGTTGAGGTAGTAGTTGTCCATATCTCCGACGTAGAGGTGGATCTTGCCCTGGAGTTTGCTGCCCAGGCCGCGGTTCCAGTCGCGGCGGAGAATGTAGGAGAGGTCGTAGTTTTCCTGCCAGAATTTCGCCACTTCGCGGTCAATCGCGCCGGTCCGCTTGTCCCAGATGCGCTTCGGATAGCCGTCGGGGCCGACGGGTGAATAGACCGCTTCCCAGATGTCCCACTGCCCGCCGCTGCGCGAGTGCGTACCGAGGACGAGTTCTAGGCGGTTCATCTGCTCGAGCGTCGAGGAAAGATGGCCGAGAGTATCGCGATGGCCGGGGCGCGGCACTTTCTTGAACGGGCCTTCGGCGAAATACGCGTTCTTGTCCTTGTAGATGTCCACGACGGTGTAGGCGCGGAAATCGATGGGGTCGGGACACGCGGCGTAGCAGCCGTTGAATTCGTCGGGATAGAAAATCTGCGCGCCGAGGGCCTCCCATCCGCCGGTCGAGCCGCCGTACATAAAGCGCGCCCAGCCTTTTCCGATGCCGCGATATTTTTTCTCGATGTAGGGAATCAGCTCTTTGACGATGGCGTCGCCGTAGGGGCCGAGATTCTCGGAGTTCACCGCGTAGGAATCGTCGTAGTAGGGATTGGCGTGCTGGATTTCGATCACCAGCACGCGTGGAAATTTCGGGCCGGTCCATTCCTTGTACAAATCATACGCGGCCTTCTGGACGATGCGGTTGTAGCAGTCCAGATGGAAACGCTCGCTGTACTCGCACTTCAGATTGGGGTCGGGCGGCGTCTCGCGGATGTCCTCGATGGTATAGGGGAAATGTCCGTGATTGATCATTAGCGGGTAACGCGCGTCCGGATGCGAATCGAAACCTTCCGGCAGGAGAATGTGCGCGCCCAAGTACATCGGGCGTCCCCAGAATTTCGTGAGCAGCGCGGACTGGATGCGCTCGTGCTTGATGTATTTCGTTTCCGGAGCGTCAGGAATCGGCGGAATCACTTTGTCGAGATCAATGCGGATGACTTCGCCGTTGCGCGGGTCCACGGTGATTTTGCGCGGCGTGCTGTAGAGATTGCCCGGCGCGCGAGGCCATTGCTGGCCTTCGCCGCGGTCCATGGGGAGCTTGACCGTGTGACCGTCGGCGCGATGAAACGTTTCGTAGCGATGCAGCAGCGCCTGCACGGTGTAGGTGCCGGGAGGCAGCGCGGACAAACTTTCCAGCGGATAGCCGAGGACGCCCGCATCAAATACTTTCTCTTCGCCGGGCTTCATGGCGTCCACGTCGATGCCGAAGACTTGCTGCGAATTGAGGCTCGTGTCGCTGATGAGGAAGCGCGGCTCCTTGGTGTCGTCGGTGGAGATGAGCAGCAGCAGGCGGCCGTCGAGCGGCTCTTTGGATACTTCCGCGCCAAAGCGCACGGCAATGCGCAGTGGCGCGTCAAGCGCGGCGCGGCCGGCGAAGGCCGCAGGGAAAATGAGTCCGGCCGCGAGGATCAGCGGCAGCGATCGTAGAAGTTTGCGCGACATCGGCTACCTCCGTGAGTGTTGCGCGGAATCCTACCACAAGCGAACACGGGCGGTGTCGGGGCAGGCGGCGAGGAGCTCGGCGATGGTGCGCTTGAGCAGCGGGTGGCGGAGCGACGGCGCAATTTCCGCGAGCGGCACGAGCACGAAGCGGCGCGCGGCCATGCGCGGGTGCGGGATGGTCAGCTCCGGCATGCGCACCGTGCTTGAGCCATAGAGAAGAATGTCCATGTCGATGGCGCGGGGGCCCTTGCGCACGATTTTCCGGCCGCCGATGTGTTTGGTGATTTCGCGCAGGGCGTGCAGGAGTTGCCGCGGCATCAACGCGGTTTCGGCTTCCACGCAACAGTTCAGGAACCACTGCTGCGTCGGCAAATCCACCGGCTCGGTGGCGTAGAGCGAAGATTGCTTGGTGACGCGAATACCGGCGGAGGAGAGCGCGTCAATGGCAGCGGCGAGGTTTTTCTCGCGATCGCCAAGGTTTGAGCCCAGCGATAAGTAAATTGTTTTCGTGACAACCATGAAGGAAAGATTCTATCCGCAGATTACGCAGAACAAAATCGAAAATAGAAAAGAGAAAATAGAAAATGGGCCGCGAGCCGAAGTTGGGTATCCCTATTTTCTCTTTTCCGTTTTCTATTTTCGGTTTTTCTCGGGTCAGAACAGCGGATGCTGGGGGCGGGTGTCGGTGACGCCCATGTGGGAATAGGCCAGCGGTGTAGCGACGCGACCGCGGGGTGTGCGGTCGAGCAGGCCCATCTGCATCAAGTACGGCTCGCAGAGTTCTTCGATGGCGTCTTCTTCTTCGCTGAGCGAGGCGGCGAGCGTGTTCAATCCGACGGGGCCACCGTTGTACTTCTGAATGATGGTGAGCAGGAGCTGGCGGTCCATGTCGTCGAGGCCGTGGTCGTCCACGCCGAGCATTTGCAGTGCTTCGCGGGCCACGTTGAGCCAGATTTTTCCGTCGGCTTTCACCTGCGCGTAATCGCGGACGCGGCGCAGCAGGCGGTTGGCCACGCGCGGCGTGCCACGCGCGCGGCGGGCGATTTCCTGCGCGCCCTCGTCGTCAATCGGAATATCGAGGATTTTTGCCGAGCGGTGCACGATTTCGTGCAAGTCCTCGGGCGTGTAGAAATCGAGGCGATGGACAATGCCGAAGCGCGAGCGCAGCGGCGCGGTGATTAATCCTGCGCGCGTGGTGGCGCCGACCAGCGTGAACTTGTTCAGCTTGTAGGCGTGGATGCGCGCGCCGGGGCCCTGCCCGATGACCAGGTCGATGCGGTAGTCCTCCATCGCCGGATAAAGAATCTCCTCGATGCTGGGCATCAGGCGGTGGATTTCGTCGAGGAAAAAAACTTCGCGGGCCTCGAGCGAGGTGAGCACGGCGGTGAGGTCGCCCTTGCGCTCCAGCAGCGGGCCGCTCGAAGTTTTGATGACGACGCCGAGCTCGTTGGCAAGAATTTGCGCCAGCGTGGTCTTGCCCAGGCCGGGCGGGCCGAAGAACAGGACGTGGTCGAGCGCATCGCCGCGGGAGCGCGCGGCTTGGATGGCGATGGCGAGGTTTTCTTTCAGGCGCACTTGGCCGGTGAAGTCGGCAAGCTTTTTCGGGCGGACGGAGGCCTCGATGCGGACGTCCTCATCGAACGCCTGGCCGGAAACGACGCGATGGGGCGGCTGTGGCATGCGGCGACCAGTGTACAACGAATTCTGAATCCGCAGATTCGAAAGGCAGAAAATAGAAAAGTGAAAATGGAAAACGGGCGCCAACCGAAGTTAGGAAGCCTATTTTCTATTTTCCATTTTCTATTTTCGCTTTTGTCTCGGCCTACAACACGTGGAAGAGGCCGAGGCGGCGCTCGGAATCGGTAAGCGTAGCGCACATGGCGTCGATGCGGCGGTACTCGGCTTCATGCTCGGCGCAGAAGGATTGGTAGGCGTCCAAGGAATCCCAGTGGTCGAGGGTCATGTAGCGGCCGGGCGATTCGGGGTCGCGGAGGAGCACTGTGCCGTGATACGCGGCGGCCTTGCGGAAAAAGATAACCCACGTGCCAGAGGAGTCGTAGTGGCGCTCGAACTCGGCGAGGTTTTCGTGCGGAACCGAATATTCCCAGAGAATGGCGATCACTTATGACTCCCGCGTGCCACCAAGAAAACAAAAGACTTTGAAACCACAGATGAACACAGATAAACACAGATAAGGGATGCGGACGTGATCCTGTGCGGTTAGCTGCTGCGCGCAGTGGGGCGGCTGAGCGATTGCAGCGAGGCGCGCAGCAGCGCCTCGAAACTTGTACTGCCGCTCCCGAGGCCTCGGGATTGCGCTTCTTCGGCGGCTTTTTCCGCGGTGCGGCGGTCGTAGCCGAGATTGAGCAGCGCGGAAACGACGTCGGCAGCGAGACCTCCACGGGCGGCCGGCTTTTCCTCCGTGGGCCCGGCGGCTTCCATCTGTGCGAGCTTGTCGCGCAACTCGACGACAATGCGCTCGGCGGTTTTTTTGCCCACGCCGGGAATGCGCGTGAGCGCGGGCAAGTCGCCGGCGCGGATGGCGGGGATCAGGTCGTCCACGCTCATGCCGGAGAGAATTTTCAGCGCCAGCGACGGGCCCACACCGGAGGCGGAAATCAACAGCTCGAAGAAATGCTTTTCGCGTGCGGTGAGAAAGCCGTAGAGAAGCAACGCGTCGTCGCGGACGTGCGTGTGGACGAGCAGCGAGACTTCGTCCTTCAGTTCGCCGATGGCGTAAAACGTCGACAGCGGGATTTGTACCTGGTAGCCCACGCCGGCCACGTCCAGCAGGACCTGGTTGGGACGCTTGTCAATGAGTGTGCCGCGAAGATGTCCGATCATCGAGAGCGATTATTCAGGAGCGGGAAGCGGGTGTCAACGCAGCGAAGCGGCAGCGGGGGCGGCGAGGGAGAAGCCGCCGTCGAGGTAGGCGCGGGCGATGCGCGTGACAAAACCGTACACGGCGTCTTCCTTGGGCGCGAGCGGGCCCGGGCGGTAGCCGCGCGAGGACACGCCGCGATAGACGGACTCGATGGCGCGCCAGTCCTGCAGATTGGTGACGTCCCAAAACTCGAAAGCATAGTCGGGCGAGAAATTTTCTTTCTCGAATGCTTCCGGCGGGAAGAGCCACTGGCATTCGATTTTGGTGCGACCCGGGGCGAGCGGCTCGATGCGGTGGGTGAGGACGTAGTCGGGATGCAGACTCAAGAACACATTGGGAAGCACGGCATAGTATTCGAGATTGCGGCGCTGCTCGGCGGAGAGGCCGGGGAGCATCACGCCGTGGCTCTGGCCGTCCAGGGACATGGTGACGGCGTGCTCGGCAAGCGACATCCTGCCGCCGATCCACGCGCCGGAACAATCCATGTTGACGCCGCTATCGGGCGGGCTGACGCGGCAGAGCTGCGGGTGAATCGTGGGGCAGTGATAACACTCGTGGTAGTTCTCGTGGATGAGCTTCCAGTTGGTGGCCACTTCGTAGGTTTTCTCGGCGCCGAGGCGCATGCGCTCGGGTTCGTAGGGCGCGACGATGGATTCCAGCTCGCCCACCCAATCGGCCAGCGGCGGCGCGTCGCCGGAGGCGTTGACGAAAACCCAGCCATGCCAGCTCTCGACGCGCGCGGGCGGCAGGCCGAAACTGGCGGGGTCGAAGCCGGGGAGATCGCTGGCGCGCGGCGCGGCCTTGAGCGAGCCGTCGAGGTTGTACGTCCAGCCGTGATAGGCGCAGCGGATGTGGCGCGAGCTGGTGCACTGGCCGGGCTCGATGAGCTCGTGCGCGCGATGCGAGCAGACGTTGTAGAAGCCGCGCAGCGTGCCGGCGTCGTCTCGGCCGAGGATGATGCCGTCTTCGCCGATACGGATGGCGCGGTAGTCGCCCGGCCGGGCGAGGTCGTCGGCGCGGCCCACACACACCCAGGCGGACTCGTACAGATGGTGCAGCTCCCAGTTCAGTACTGCGGTGGAGGTGTAGGCCTCCTGGGGCAGATTGCGGCTGAAGCCGAACGGCGCGACCGAGCGCTCAAGCGCAGCACGGTCTAACGGAGCCGGAGAAGCCATCTGAGTTCGCATGTGGATTGATGATAGCGGAGAAGGTTAAAAAGTTAAAGGGTTGAAGGGATGAAGAGTGGCAGTGTTTCAGAGTGTCAGAGCTGCAGAGAAAAAAAGAAAATAGAAATTAGGGAATAGGCCGCACATCGGAGTGGTTTCCCTATTTTCCATTTTCTCTTTTCTATTTTCGTTTTTGTTCTGCGAAATCTGCGGATTATTGTTTGTCGTGGAGGTCGATGGCGTCGATGATGCCGATGACGGCGGTGTCGATGGGGGAGTTGGGGCGGCCGACGGCGGTCATGGCGCCCCAGCCCTCGGTGGCGAGGAGCACGCGGTCACCCACGCCGGCTTGCACAGCATCAAGCGCGAGAATGGCGTCGCCGCGGTCGGAGCCGTCGAGATTGAGCGGCTGCACGACGAGGATTTTTCTACCCTCGTGCGAGGGCGATTTTTGCGTGGCGACAACGTCGCCAATGACGCGAGCGATTAACATAGCGACGTCGAAAACCGAAAAGCTAAAATCGAAAACCGGGTCATTTCGGTCCCTCTGCGGGCACGTTGAGCGCATCCACGATGCCGACGATGGTAGCTTCGGTGGGGATTTCGTTGGGGGCGAAGGGGTAGCTGGCTTCGCGGCCCTTGC
>CAZIWR010000108.1:0-9212 GCA_964542805.1 uncultured Acidobacteriaceae bacterium | reverse complement strand
CGGTTGAAGGCGCTGCTGGCGGGCAAGGACAAGGCCGCGCAATTTTTGTGGGGCTCGATTTCGGAGATGTGCCTCTACGCGGCGTGGCGCGTGCCGGAAATTTCCGACCGCATCGTGGAAGTGGACCGCGCGATGAAATGGGGCTTCGCGTGGGAGCTGGGGCCGTTTGAAATCTGGGACGCCATCGGCGTGGAGACGATGGCCAAGCGGCTGGAGGCGGAGGGCCGCGCGCTGCCGCCGCTGGTGACCGAAGCGCTCAAGCCGGGCAAGAAATCTTTTTACGGCACGCTGAACGTGGGCACGCCGCAACGCACGGCGGCCTATTTCGATTTTCCGTCGTCGGTCTACCTGCCGGTGGAAGAACCGGAAGGCGTCATCACCCTGAAGGCGGAGAAAGACCGCGGCAAAGTGGTGGAGAAAAATCCCGGCGCAAATCTGATTGACCTGGGCGACGGCGTGGTGTGCTGCGAGTTCACGTCGAAGATGAACGCCATCGGCGCGGACACCATCATGATGTTGCGCAAGGGGCTCGAGCGGCTGCAAACAGACTTTGACGCCATGGTGATCGCCAACCAGGCGGCAAATTTTTCCGTCGGCGCCAACCTGATGCTGGTGATGATGGCCATCCAGGAGCAGGAGTGGGACGACATCCAAATGATGGTCCGCGCATTTCAGAACGCAAACATGGCGCTGAAGTACGCGCCGAAGCCGGTGGTGGCCGCGCCGCAGGGCATGGCACTCGGCGGCGGGTGCGAAATTTCCATTCATGCGGCGCGCGTGCACGCTGCGGCAGAGCTGTATATGGGACTCGTCGAGGTGGGCGTGGGGCTGATCCCCGCGGGCGGCGGCACGAAAGAAATGGTCGTGCGCGCGAATGAAGCAGCGGGTGTTGTGCCGGGCGGAAGCTCGCCGGAAAAAGATTTGGATTTGTTTCACGCAATGAAGCCGGTGTTCGAAAATATCGCCACGGCGAAAGTGTCCATGAGCGCGGAAGAAGCGCGCGGGCTGGGCTACCTCCGCGCCACCGATCCCATCGCCATGAATCGCGAACGACTCATCGGGGACGCGAAACAAACGGCGCTGGGACTGGTGCGCGCCGGGTACCGCCCGCCGGCGCCGCCCGAAGTACGCGTGCTCGGCGAAAGTTTTCTTGCCGCAGCCAAGCTGGCCGTGCACATGATGCTTCGCGGTGAATACGCCAGCGAGTACGACGCGCACGTGGCGAAAAAACTGGGATGGATCCTCGCCGGAGGAAATCTCTCCGCGGCGCAAACTGTCAGCGAACAGTATTTACTTGATTTGGAGCGCGAGGCGTTTGTGTCGCTGTGCGGCGAACGCAAAACCATCGAACGCATTTCCCACACGCTGAAGACTGGAAAACCACTTCGCAACTAAGAGAGGTCTAGCGCGATTTTCAGGGCGGCGTTTAGGGTGGAGATTTTTCCGGACGGCAACCGCCCAAGGAATTGCCTCATGCGGGATTTGCTAATTGCGCGGACTTGTTCGCCGAGCGCAACGGAATCCTTCTTGAGCCCGCCTTCGCCGGATTTCAATTCCATCTGGCTTGGGTAGATTTGCGTTTTGTGTTCGCGTCCTGTGACCGGCACGACGATCACGACGGAACTAAACTCGTTGATGGCGTTGCGGCTGACGATGATCACCGGTCGCGCGCCGGCTTGTTCCGAACCTTCCGTGGGACTGAGCAGCGCGAGGTACACGTCACCGCGCTGCATTGCGCACTCCGTCCGCTTCTCTTTCGGCCATTTCCAACGCTTCCCAATCGCTGGCGGAAAACTCTTCAGCGATTGCCTTGGCCTGCTCTTGATAGGCAGCGTCGGAAGCCATAGCGGCAAACTCGGCGTCGACCTGGCGGCGGCGCAACATTTCTATGTACGCCCGCACGGCACGGACGAAGAAATCATTCATGCTATCCACTCTGCTCGCGCTCGACGCCACGAAGCGGTTCACTTTCTCATATAGGTCCCGAGGCAGGCGAAGGGTAGTTTGGATTTTGGGTGGTTCTACGTTTGCTTTCATGTCTTTTCCTCCCCTATCGCATGCGAGCGACTATGATGCGATATATGATATCGCACTTGATTTCATAAAACAAGTCCGCACTAAGCCACTTTGATTCATTGTGATGCACGCCTTCTCCGTAGATTTGACTTCCCTTGATATTCCGTGGCACGAGCGGACCGGGTAGAAATACGAGCATCACAAATTGCGCGCCTTGACACTGTGGAAACCGACCGATAGAGTCGCGCGTCTGCTGCGAAAGCAGGGGACAGGGATTAGGGCCAGGGGTCAGGGAAAACAAAAAGAAAAAAGATGCAAAAAGGGGAGAGCGAAATGCTACCTCGGAGTGTGAGAAGTAGTTTCTCCGGATTGATTGCGGCGGTGATGATTGCGGTGCTGGCGGTGGGGACGGTAAGTGTCCCGACGGCGCGGGCGCAGGCCAAAGGCGCCGAGCCGCCGTACTTTGCGATCAAGGGCGCGCGCATCGTCACGGTGAGCGGCGGCGTGATCGAGAACGGCACCGTCGTTGTCGCTAACGGGCTGATCGCTGCCGTCGGCGCGGAGGCCAAGATTCCGCCGGAAGCTTGGGTAATTGACGGCAAGGGAATGACCGTCTATCCCGGCTTGATTGATGCGATGACCGACGTCGGACTGCCGGCGGCTCCCGCGGGACCCGCAGGCGGGGCGGGCGGAGGCGGGCCCGCGGTGGCGCTTCAGCAAGCGGCGCAGCTCGCCGCAGCGAGGCCGTCGCAGGGGCCGGAGGACCGTCCGGGCACCACGCCGTGGCGCAACGCGGCGGACGAATTGCAGCCCAACGAGCGTCGCGTGGAGACGTGGCGCAATGCCGGATTCACGACCGTGCTGTGCGCGCCGAAGACGGGCATCTTCCCCGGACAGGGTGCGGTGATTGATCTGGCGGGCGAGCGGCCGGGAGAAATGGTAGTGCGCTCGCCGGCGACGCTGCACATCACGCTGCAGCAGCCGGGCGGATTCTCCGGTTTTCCGAACTCGCTTTTCGGCGTGATTGCCTACATCAAACAGATTTTTCTGGACGCGGCGCAGGCGCGCGCAGCGGATGAAATTTACGCCGCGAACCCGAAAGGCAACGAGCGCCCCAACTATGACCGCACGACGCGCGTGCTGAACGCGGCGCTGCGCGCCAACCGCCCGGTGTTTTTCCCAGCGACGACGGCAGCACAAATCCTGCGCGCGCTGGATTTGAATGAACTGCTCAAGGCGAACATGGTTCTTTACAACGTGCAGCAGGCCTACGAGCCGGGAGCAGCGAGCGCCATTGCTGCGAAAAAAATGCCCGTGCTAGTGAGCCTGAAGTGGCCGGAGAAAGAAGCCGGCGGCGATCCGGAAGTGGAAGAGCAATTGCGCACACTTCGTATCCGCGACAAGGCGCCTTCCACGCCCGCGGCGCTGGACAAGGCCGGCGTGAAGTTTGCGTTCTACTCCGACGGGATTACCAATCCGAAGGACATCGTGAAGAATGCGAAGAAGGCGATTGACGCCGGACTGAAGGCAGACGCGGCGTTGCGCGCGCTGACGTTGGGGGCAGCGGAAATCCTCGGGGTGGCCGACCGCACGGGCTCGATTGAAACAGGCAAGATCGCGAACCTGGTGGTGACCACCGGAGACATCTTCAACGACCGCACGCAAGTGAAGTACGTCTTCGTGGACGGGAAGAAGTTTGATGTGAAGGAGCCGCCGCCGATCCCACAGGGCGGGGCGCGGCCTCCGGCTGGTGCCGTCAACATGACGGGCCACTGGCGCAATGTGACCAATACAGACCAGGGGCCCCTCGAATCCACCGCGGACCTGGTTCAGGCTCCTGACGGCACGCTGAGCGGCTCGGTGAGCACCACGTTCGGCAACGCCGCGATCACACGCGGTTCCGTAACCGGCAACAGCTACACCTACACGTTCATGCTGGACTATGGCCAGGGACCAACTGAAGTGAGCGTCAGCGGCACGATCGAGGGAAACACGACCAAGGGGACCGTCAGCACGGGCGGCGCGGTTTATGAAATGTCCGGCACGCGCGGCGGGCCGGGGCAGGCGGAGGAGGTGCGGCCATGAAAATCAAATCCGCCACAGAGACACCGAGACACAGAGGAAGCACAATGATGGCAAAAACATTTCATGGAATTGTGGCGATGGCGCTGATTGCTTCGATGTTGCCGGGGCCGGTGGCGGCGCAGTCGGGAAACGTCACCGTGATTCAGAACGGCACGATTCTGACGGTGACCAAGGGCACGATTCAAAAAGGCTCCATCCTGATCCGCGACGGCAAGATCGCGGAGGTGGGCACCGACTTGAAAGTGCCCGCCGGCGCAACGGTAATCGACGCCACGGGCATGTACGTCTCTCCGGGGATCATTGACTGCCACTCGCACATCGCCGCCGAGGGCAGCATCAACGAAGGAAGCATCGCCGTCAGCTCGATGGTGGCCATAGCGGACGTGATCGACCCGGACGACATCGATATCTATCGCGAGTTGGCCGGCGGCACGACCACATCGAACGTGTTGCACGGCAGCGCGAATCCCATCGGCGGATTAAACGCCGTGATCAAGCATCGCTGGGGCAAAGACGCGAAGGGTCTGGTGTTTGAAGGCGCGCCTCCGGGCATCAAGTTCGCATTGGGCGAAAACCCCAAGCGCTCGAACTTCACGCCGCAGCCCGGCCAGGTGCGGCGCTATCCCAACACGCGCATGGGAGTGATGAACGTGATTCGCCAGGCGTTCATTGATGCACGCGAATACAAGAAGACGTGGGACGCGTACAACAAGCGCGTAGCCGCGGGCGAGAAAAATGCCATCCCACCGCGGCGCGACCTCAAGCTCGAACCTCTAGTTGAAATTCTTGAAGGCAAGCGGATGGTGCACTCGCACGGCTACCGCTCTGACGAGTTACGCCAACTGCTGCTGCTCGCTGAAGAATTTGGCTTCCGCATTCGCACGCTGCAACATGTGCTGGAGGGCTACAAAATCGCCAAGGAAATGGCCCAACACGGCGTGGGCGGCTCCACGTTTTCCGACTGGTGGTCGTACAAGAACGAAGCCTACGACGCCATTCCTTACAACGCGGCGATTATGGCCAAGTACGGCGTGATTGTCTCCATCAACTCCGACAGCGCCGAGGAAGCGCGCCACTTGAATCAGGAGGCGGCGAAGTCCATGAAGTACGGCGGGATGTCGGAGACCGAAGCGCTGAAAATGGTGACCATCAACCCGGCGATTCAGCTCGGCATCGACAAGCGCGTGGGCTCCATCGAAACGGGCAAAGACGCCGACCTGGTCATCTGGAACAAGCATCCGCTGAGCATCTATGCCGTGGCGCAGACGTCCATCATTGATGGCACGGTCTATTTCGACCGCAAAAAAGACATCGAGCACCGCGCCGAAATCGAGAAAGAGAAAAAGGCGCTTGTGGAAAAAGAAAAGGCCGCCGCGCCCGCGCGGCAAGGGCCGCCGGGTAAAGCTCCCGGCGCGGAGGGTACTCCCGGCGGCGGACGCCGGCGCCCGCCGATGAGCACGGACGGAGGTGCGCGATGAAAGGCCAATTCGCCATCGACGCACTGAGTCACAGAGGAAAGAAAATGAACATTCGCATTCGCTCACTTCTTATTTTCGGGCTTTTCGCCGCGCTCGTTTTTGTTGTGCCAGTGGCGAACGCACAAGGCGGCAAGACCTATGCCATCACCGGCGCGAAAATCTACACGCTGGCGGGGCCGCCGATCGCAAATGGAACCGTTGTAATCAAAGACGGAAAAATTGCGGCGGTGGGAGCAAACGTCAGCGTGCCCTCGGGCGCGCAGGTGATCAACGCGAAAGGACTCGAGGTCTATCCGGGTATGTTCAACGCCGTTTCGCAGGTTGGCCTGGTGGAAGTGGGCCAGGGCGAGCCGGGCACTGTGGACTTGAACGAGCTAGGCGACTTCAACCCGCAAATTGTGGCGGCCATGGCGGTACATCCGGCAAGCGAGCACATTCCGGTGGTGCGCGCGGCCGGCATCACGCACACGGTCAGCGTGCCCGGCGGAGGCGTGATGAGCGGACAAGGTTCACTGATCCACATGTCCGGATGGGTGATTGACGAAATGCTGGGGAAGAAATCGGCTGCCCTGGTGCTGAACTGGCCGACGCTAGCGCCGGGCGGTGGAGGATTCGGTGGAGGCGGAGGCGGCGGCTTCGGGGCGCGCCGACCGTTCAGCGAGCTCAAGCAGGAGTATGAACGAAGAGTGACGGAAATCGAAAACTGGCTGGAGCGTGCGCGGCATTACGCGCAGGCCACGGAGAAAGGCTCGAAAGACAATTTCACGCGGGACGAAAAGCTGGAAGCGCTGGTGCCGGTGGTGAAGGGCGAGGTGCCGGTGCTGGTGATGGCCAACGACGACCGCGACATCAAGAACGCCGTCGAATTCTGCGAGAAACAGAAGCTGCGCATGATCCTCGGCCGCGGGCGCGAAGCGTGGAAGGTGAAGGACCTGCTGAAACAGAAAAACATTCCCGTCATCCTCGGGCGCACGCACGCGCTGCCCGCAGGCGAAGACGAGCCATACGACAAACCGTATTCAGCGCCGGGGGAGCTGGCCGCGGCTGGCGTGAAAATTGCGTTTGCCACGTTTGATATCGAGTTCGTGCGCCGGCTTCCGAATGAAGCCGGGCAGGCGGTGGGCTACGGCCTGTCGCATGAAGACGCGCTGAAGGCGGTCACCATCAATCCCGCGCAGATGTTTGGCGTGGATAAAGAGCTGGGCACCATCGAACAAGGAAAAATCGCCAACATCATCGTGACTACGGGCGACCCGCTCGAATTGCAGACCGATGTGCGCTACCTGTTCATCAAGGGGCAGCTCACCTCGACTGACAACAAACACCGGCAGCTTTACGAAAAGTACCGCGCACGGCCGTAGGTCCTTTCCAAAACTTTTGGGGGCACGATATTTCGTGCCCCTGCCACCTCACGAAGATCTTGCCTCTTCATTGATTGCTTCAAGGCCGATCCCGGGCGCCGGCCAGGTGTGCCTTCAGGTCCTCAATCTTTGGCAAATCCCGTCGAGCTGTCGTTGTTGCTTTTTCAGGCCAGTTTCATTCAATATCGCAGAGTAGGTTTGCCGCAGAAGGAAGGTTTTCCATGCGCGAAGCGGTGATTGTCAGTTCGGTACGGACGGCGGTGGGCAAGGCGTACAAAGGCGCGTTGCGGACGATGCGTCCGGACGACCTGGCGGCGTTGGTAATCAAAGAAGCGCTGGCGCGGGTGCCGGGACTCGACCCGAAAGAAATCGAAGACGTCATTCTCGGCTGCGCCATGCCGGAAGGCGAGCAGGGAATGAATGTGGCGCGCATCGCGGCGCTGCGCGCGGGCCTGCCGGTGGAATCGTCGGCCATGACCATCAACCGGTTCTGCTCCTCGGGGCTGCAGGCCATCGCCATCGCCGCGGAACGCATCATGGTGGGCCACGGCGACGTGATTGTTGCCGGCGGAACCGAGTCCATGACCATGATCCCCATGGGTGGCTACAAAATTTCTCCGAACCCGTGGCTGATGGACAATTACCCGGACAGCTACCTGGGTATGGGTCTGACCGCGGAGAAGCTGGCGACGAAATACGGCATTACACGCGAAGAGGCCGACCAGTTTTCCTACCGCAGCCATCAGAACGCGCTGGCGGCCATCGCCGCCGGAAAGTTCAAAGACGAAGTGGTGCCGGTGGAAGTGAAGATCACGTCGCTGGACAACGGCAAGCCGAAAACTTCGGCGTACACGTTTGACACCGACGAAGGCCCGCGGGCGGACACGTCGCCCGAGGCTCTGGCGAAGTTGAAGGCAGCGTTCCACGCGAAGGGCACGATTACGGCGGGGAACAGCTCGCAGATGAGCGACGGCGCCGCGGCCAGTATCGTGATGAGCGCGGAGCGCGCAAAGGCCATCGGCGCAAAGCCGCTGGTGCGGTTCGTCGCATTCGCTACGGCCGGATGCCCGCCGGAGGAAATGGGCGTCGGGCCGGTGTTCGCGATTCCCAAGGCGCTGAAACAGGCGGGACTCAAGCTCGACCAGATTGACGTGATTGAATTAAACGAGGCGTTTGCCACGCAATCGCTATCGGTGATCAAACTGGCCGGGCTCGACTTGAACAAAGTGAACGTCAACGGAGGCGCGGTGGCTCTGGGCCATCCGCTGGGCTGCACCGGCGCCAAGCTCACCGCGAGCATTATCCGCGAAATGCAGCGGCGCAAGTCCCGCTACGGCATGGTGACCATGTGCGTCGGCGGGGGCATGGGCGCAGCGGGAATTTTCGAGCTCGCCGCGTAGAACCATCGGAAGCGCTTTCCCATCCGTTTGTTTGCGCTGCAGCGTTCAGCTATCATGAATTGCCAACGGCCTGCATTCGCGGCCGACGGAATCTTTCAAAATAAAAAAAGATACGAGGAGGAACGATGGGCATTACTTTGGGACAGGCGGCACCGGAGTTTACGCTCAAGGACCAGAACCAGCAGGAAGTGAAGCTCGCGGATTTCCGCGGCAAGCGGAATGTGGTGCTGATGTTTTATCCGCTGGACTGGAGCCCGGTGTGCACCAACGAACACGCGTGCATGGTTAACGACATGAAGCATTTCGATCAGCTCGACGCGGCCGTGCTGGGGCTGTCGGTGGACAGCGCGTGGTCGCACAAAGCCTTCGCTGAAAAGCTGGGCATCAAGTATTCGCTGCTGGCGGATTTCCACCCGCGCGGGGCAGTGGCTACGCAGTATGGAATGTACCTGGCGGACAAGGGCATCACCGGGCGGGCCATCGCCATCATCAATAAAGCGGGGAACGTGGCCTGGTTCAAGCAGTACGACATCCCACAGCAGCCGGACATCAAGGAAGTGGCATCGGCGCTGGCGGGAGTGAAGTAGGGGTCAGGGGTCAGGAAAAGATTGCAGGGGCGGGCTCGCGTGCCCGCCCCTTTTCTATTTTCGTTTTCAGTTCTTGCTGGCCGGTGCTTTCTTTGCCGCTTTTGCAGCCGTCTTTGGCGCGTGGTGCATTTTGGGCGCAAGTGTGCGGACGAAGTGCACGAGCTGCCAGCGCAGCTCGTCGGAGAATGTTTTCTTGAAGGCGGGCATGGGCTTGCGGCCTTCGGAGATCTTGTAGAAGATTTCGCCGTCGGTCATCATTCCCATCATGTGCGCGTCGGTGAGGTC
>CAZIWR010000107.1:0-9214 GCA_964542805.1 uncultured Acidobacteriaceae bacterium | reverse complement strand
GCGCGCACGCGCAGCACGAAAACATCGTGATTCGCGCGCTCCCCGCACGCGTCGCACTGATTGCAGGATTGCTGGCGAGCCTGTAATGGTTATGCTGTGGCGGCAGTGACTTCGGAAGGCTCAGCGCCCCAACCGCTCATTGCCCGTAGGTTTTCTGCAGGTAGCGGATGGTCTCCGCCTCGAGTTCGGGGTAGGTGATGCGCAGGATGCTGCGCAGCGCAGACTCCATCGAAGATTCGGTGGCCAGGCGGTCGAGCAGGCGCACGATGTCGCCCATGCCCCGCGACCTCACCAGGTATTCGATAGCGGCGAGCGACCAGACGTAGGCATACGTCGCGCCGCTTTCGGAAAGTGCCATCCACGACCCTTCCATTGTAGCCAGTGAAACGTCCTTCTTTTCCTCGTGCAGTTGAATCAGGTCGGCAGCGTACTCCGCGCTGCGTGCGCCTTCCAAGAACTGGGCCACGCCTTCGTTCAGCCAGACCGGGCAGTGCCCGCGCGTTTTCTGAAATACGAAGGAATGCGTGAGCTCATGTTTGAGCGTCGCGGAGAGTTCCGGCGTCATGCTGGAAAGCCCTTGCACGGGCACGCGAATGCGCCCGTCGTTGAGCGCTCCGGCCCATCCCGGTACGCGGCCCACGTTGCGAAAGGCCTGCGCCGTATACAGAATCACGCCGATGGAGTCCGGTGGTGAGAAGTTGAGCTGGGATTCGATGGCCGCAAAGTGGTCCTCGAGGCGCTTGAGCACTTCGCGCGCCAGACCCGGTTCGGCTTCGCCGTCATAGCTCAGCTTGAAGTGAGCCGACTCGTTCTTCTTGAACTTTTCTTCGATCTCTAGGTCGCGTTCCGCCTTGAGCAGCGCTTGCTGCGTGGTCACGTCCGGGCGCAGCTTGAAGGCCCGCTTGAACTCGCGCACAGCCTGCTCGATCTTGTTCATGCCGTAGTAAGCCCAGCCCATCAGGCGGGCCGCGTCGGCATTGTCCGGTGCGGCCTGGTTGGCGCGTTCCAGATAAGCCAGCGAGTTGGTGAACTCACTTTTGCGCAGATACAGGTGGGCAATGCTGAGCAGTGCTCCGACATGCTGCGGCGCGAAGGATAGCGCGCGGCGGTAATGTTCGATGGCCGCGTCCACTTTGCCGTCCTTCAATTCGAACTGCGCCGCAGCGTGCAGTGCCGCGACGACTTTTGCTACGGCCAGCGCGGAGCCGTCCTGCGCCTCGCTCTCGAGTTTTGCGATGTAGTTGCGGTCGAGCGCCCCGTCCTTCACCGTGGCCCGTGCGATTTCCTCGTTGCCGATGACCGCACCTACGGATGGGGCCGCGGCAGCCAGGTCCACTTTCTTGGAGTCGTCGGAGGAACCGCCCGCGCCCCACGCGGATTCGC
Organism: uncultured Acidobacteriaceae bacterium; assembly: GCA_964542805.1. Classification (GTDB taxonomy): domain Bacteria; phylum Acidobacteriota; class Terriglobia; order Acidiferrales; family UBA7541; genus JACQDE01. Next base: position 7,831 of record CAZIWR010000107.1, on the reverse strand, counting down.
CGCCGCGCTCGACGCGTTCTACCGCAGATTTCAGGAAGCTCAGGCGACCGGACGGCGTTTCGAAGTAAATGCGCTCGCCCTCTTCGACCACGTTGGTGGCGGAGATGCGGCGGCCGCTCTTGAGAACAATCGTATCCGCCGGCACGGACAGAGCCAGGGCAAACAGCAGGAATGCAAGAACGAGGACGCGACGCACCTCAAAATTCTAACAGACATTTCCTGCCGCAAGGCAACGCGGCTTGCTAGCAAATGCTCCAAGTTGCTACAGTGAGGCGCATGCGGAGAGTGCTTCGAGCTTTCACGTGTTTCGCGCTGCTGGCCGCGCCGGCCGCGGCGCAGAAGCTTGTTCCGGGCGGTCCGCGCGAGTTGCTGCAAAAACTGAATGCGCTTCGCGTGGATGGGCAGCAAGTCTACCGCGTGCGCGAAATCTCTCTGCGGCGCGACGCCGCGCGCATTGCGCTCGATGAAGGCAAGCTCGCTTTTCTGGCCGCGCTGGATGGCCGTATCACCGGCGCCGTTTTTACCGGGCAGGGCCGCGTGATTGCCGTGCCTCGCGACCCGGTGGAGAAGCGTTCCCTGGCCCGCTTTCTTGGCGCGCCACTGCTCGACGAATCCTTTTCCCGCGCCTATTTCCGTTTTACCGACAACACTGCTGAAGAGCTCCTCGAGCACTTGAGTCGCGCCAGCGCGCAGCCCTTCGCCGAGCCGACCTTCGCCGAGGATTGGAACCCGGTGGTGGCTAACCTGAACTCGTTGCATTCGCTGCGCATCCTGACCGACCTGCTGTCCGAGGAGCCGCAGTCTTATTTCTATGCAGGGCTCGCCGGCGACACTTTCGGCTCCTTCGACGTGCTCGTGGACAACCGCCGCGAGGAACAAATCCTGATTGGACAAACGCGCTTTACCGAAGGCGTGCGCTACTACGACACCTGGGCTTCCTTTTCCCGCGCCGATGGACCCGCACCTTCGGCTCCCTTTGTTCCGCAGGGCTACACCATCGACACAACGATCCGAGCAACGCGCACGCTGGAGGGCACAACCACGGTGCAGTTGAAGGCCGCGCGTGGGGGCGAACGAATTGTCCCACTGGAACTTTCGCGACGGCTTTCGGTGAGCGAGGTAACGGACGACGCCGGACGCGCGCTTCCGTTTTTTCAGAACGAGGAGGTAGCGCCGGAAGAGATGTTGCTGCGCGGTAACGACGCCGTGTTCATCGTTTTGCCGCAGGCTCTCACGGCGGGGGCAACCTTCCGCCTGCGCATCGCCTATCACGGAACCGTGATCAGCGACGCCGGCAACGGAGTGTTTTTTGTCGGCGATCGCGGGAGTTGGTATCCGCATGCCGGCGGCGCGGGCCACTTCGTGCCTTTCGAGCTCGCATTCCGCTGGCCGCGCCGGCTGACGCTGGTAGCCACCGGCAAGAAGCTGGAGGAAAGCGAAGCGGGCGAGTGGCGTACGGGAAAATGGAAGTCCGAAGCACCCATCCCGGTGGCCGGTTTCAACCTGGGCGAATATGTATCGGGGCACGTGGAGACAGACACGTGGAAAATTGATCTCTACGCAAACCAGCAGCTCGAAAAAGCGGTGCTCGACCGGTTCAACAAGCCCGTCGTAGAAGCGCCGCCCCGCACGCGCGCCGGCGTGCTGCTCCCGCCGCGCGTCACTTGGCCGGACCCGGCGCCGAGTCCCGCCGCGCTGATGAGTTCCATCGGCGAACGATTGGCCGAGGCGATTCGCTTCAACGAAAAAAGGCTGGGGCCGTTCCCGTTCGAGAGGCTGGCGGTGGCACAGATTCCCGGCTCGTTCGGGCAGGGCTGGCCGGGGCTGCTCTACCTTTCCACGCTGTCGTTCCTGTCGCCAACCGATCAAGGTCGCGCCGGCATTGGCCGGCGAACCCAGGATCAGTTTTCCGAATTGGTGCCGATACACGAACTGGCTCACCAGTGGTGGGGCAACGTGGTCAGTTGGGGAAGCTATCGTGACCAGTGGATCCAGGAGGGGCTGGCCAATTATCTGGCGCTGATGTTCGCTGAAAGCAGGCAGCCGGGCGAGCTGGCGGCTCGACTGGAAAACTATCGCACCGATCTGACCGCCCGAGAAGGCAACGGGGAGACGCCGGACGAAATCGGCCCGCTGGCGCTGGGCTACCGGCTGCGTTCGTCAAGGTTGCCGGGCGGGTACGCGCTGCTCGTCTATCCCAAGGCGTCGTGGACCTTCCATATGCTGCGCATGATGCTGCGGCAATCCGGCGCGCCACCGGTGGCAAAAAAGGCCGGCGCCACAAAGAGCCCCGAGATTTCACGGGAGCCAGACGAGCGTTTCGAGAAGCTCTTGCAGGCGCTCCTGGCCAATTACCGCCACCGCGCGCTGACCACGGCGGACCTGCAACGCGAAGTTGAAAAAGTGATGACCCCAGAAATGGACCTCGAAGGCAGCAAGAAAACAGCCGGGCGGCCCGGCGCGATGGATTGGTTTTTCGACGAGTGGGTGCGCGGCACGGGCATCCCGAAATACACGGTGGAGTTCAATGTGAAGCCGGCGGGCGAGAAGTTCATTGTGCGCGGCAAATTGAAACAGAGCGGCGTGCCGGTGTCGTTCATTGCGCCGGTGCCCATCTATGGGCCGCAGGCGCTCGGCGGAAAACCCGTGCTTCTGGGCACCGTCGTTACCAACGGCGAGGAGACGCCGTTCCAGTTCACTTTGCGTACCGCGCCGAAAAAGCTGCTCATCGACCCCAACCTCACCCTACTTTGCTTCACGGAGAAGTGATCGATTCGAAATCCGGCGACGCGCGACGGAAAAACCAAGCGCGGAAAGCAGATGGCCGGAGGCCGTCGGCTATGGTAGGATTTCTCGTTTGCATTCATCGCTAGGAGCTCACGAGTGGCGCAGCACATCAGCCGGAAGGAATTGAAGCAGGACAGAATTGCCGAGACGTTTGTCCACGGCGTCGAGGCCGTGGAGTCCCACCAAAAGCAGGCCTGGATGATCGGCGGCGCCGTGCTGGTCATCGTGCTGGCCATCTTCGGCTGGCGCTTCTACAGCGAGCAGCAAACGGTGAAGGCCACCGCCGCGCTCGAAGAGGCCATGAAGGTGTTTAACGCGCGCATCCGCGCCGCTGGCGAGCCGGAAGAGCCGGGCGAAATCACCTATGTGGAAGATAAGTTCAAGTACATGGACGCGGCCAAGAAATTCGCCGACGTTGCCGGCAAGTTCTCGCTGACGCGGCCCGGGCAAGTGGCGCGCTATTATGCCGGCTTGAGCTACGCGCAGGTGGGCAACTTCGCCGAAGCGAAAAAATGGCTGGGCGAAGTGGAACGCGGCCGCGACGCCGAAATGGCCGCGCTGGCGCGCTACCAGCTTGCCAAGGTGAACGCACAGACCGGCGCCGGCGCGGAAGCGGAAAAGCTCTACCAGGCGCTGATCGCCAAGCCCACCATCATGCTGCCTAAGCAAGTCTCCATGATGGCCCTCGCGGAGTATTATTCGCAGAAGAACCCCGCCGAGGCGGTGAAGCTCTTCACGCAAATCAAGACCGAATTCCCGGACACCGCTGCCTCCGATCAGGCCGAGCAGCGCCTGCTGGAACTCAAACCCAAGTCGTAATTTCACTTTTGTAAGGGCGCCCGCCGCGGCGAGTGCGCCCTCTTTTGTTTTGTCGGACACGCACCTCCGCCCCTACCCAAAACCCGCAGTGGGCCATACAATGGCGCACATGGCGCTGACAGCATATGCCATGCAGGAATCGGCGTCGCGCGGGCGGCGGCACCCTGAGCCGGCGCACGCCTACCGTAGCGCCTACGCGCGCGACCGCGACCGTATTATTCACTCGCGCTCGTTCCGCCGGCTGGAATCCAAGACGCAAGTTTTCACCACGCGCTACTCCGACCATTTCCGCAATCGCCTGACACACACGCTGGAGGTAGCGCAGATCGCGCGCACCGCTGCCGGCGCGCTGGGGTTGAATACGGAGTTGGTCGAAGCGCTGGCACTGGTGCACGATATCGGCCATCCGCCCTTCGGGCACGCCGGCGAAAGCCGCCTCGACGAAATGATGCGCGGGCACGGCGACCTCTTCGACCACAATCTGCACGCGCTGCGCACCGTGGAGCAGTTCGAGCAGCGCTACCTGGACTTCCCCGGGCTGAATCTCACCTTCGAAGTGCGCGAAGGCATCATCAAGCACTCGAAGGAGTATTCCGCCGCGGAGCTTCCGGAGCTGGCCGAATACCTGCTGGACCAGCGGGCGCCCCTCGAAGCGCAGTTAATTGATTTGGCGGACGAGATCGCCTACAACACCGCCGACCTCGACGACGGGTTCGAAGCCCGCCTGCTCGACTTGCCGGAAATCCTTGAAGGCGTTCCGCTGTTCGCGGAAATGTACGCGGAGGTGGACCGCGCCCACCCCGTTGCGCGAACCAAGCTGAAATTTAATGAGGCCAACAAGCGCGCGCTCAACCGCCAGGTGACCGACCTGATCGAGCACACGCGCACCCAGCTTGCCGCCAGCGGCGTTTACAGCACGGAAGATGTGCGTCGCTACTCGCGCCGACTGGCCAGTTTTTCTCCGGAAGGGACGCGGCATAACATGGCCTGGAAAAAGTTTCTCTTCGCCAAACTTTATGATTCACCGGCCCTCAGCGAGGAGCGCGACGCCTGCGTGGCGGCGCTGGGAGAGCTCTTCCGCTTCTATCTGGAGCACCCGGAAAAGATGCCCAAGTTTTATTTCCAGCAAGCGCAGAACGAGCCGCGGCACCGCATCGTGTGCGATTACGTGGCGGGCATGACCGATCATTTCTTGCTCCGCCTTCACCGCGAATGGATTGGCGGCGAGTCCGAGCACACCGGTTAATTCGTGGAAGAAAGTTTCTTGGTCAAAATGGGCAGGGGAGGCCTTTGTGAAAAAAGCATGTCGATTCGGATTCGTGGTGCTATTGCTGGGGCTGAGCGCGTTCGCGGTGCGTTCCGGCGAGCCAGACAAGAAGCTGCCGATTTGGAAGGCAGACGAAGAGTTTTCCCGCGTGACTGGTGAAAGGGGATTGGAAGGTTTCCTCTCCTGTGTCGCCGAGGATTTTCAGACCGTGCGGCCGAACTCGCCACTGATCGGCAAGAAGGAATTCGGCGAGGGCTGGTCCAAGCTGCTGAACGACCCGGCAGCAAAGATTGCCTGGAAGCCGCTGCTGGCGCGGATGTCCAAGTCCGGCGACCTGGGCTATACCGTAGGCAGCTACGAAATCACGCGCACGGATGAAAAGGGTTCGCGGCCGGCAGGCTCGGGCAAGTACGTCAGCATTTGGCGAAAACAGAAGGACGGTTCCTGGAAAGTGGTTCTAGACACGGGCGTGCAAGACACCCCGCCCAAACCGTAGCACCGGTTTTGCGTCGCATTGACTCCACCTGAACACAGAGTCCCCTTCACCCTTTCGGGACGCGCTGCCCGCCATTCCTTGACATTGAGTGACCCGCCCGTATAATCGTTCTTCGCGGAAAATGCGGCGTTTTGCAGCACGGGCCGCAGGATTTGCGAATTTGCGCGATCTTTTGAGCAGGTACGGACCGAATGTTTCTGGATGTCAAAGAGTTGGCCGTCCGGAAGGCGCGGATTCAGAAGAACTATCCGGCCGGCACCATCGATTTCCACTCCGTCGAGTTCCGCCAGCTCGAGCCGCTGGAAGTCCGCGCCGCGGCCGAGCTGTTGGAGGGGCAGATCCGTATTTCGGGACACCTGCATACGCGGATTGAGTTGGTTTGTTCGCGGTGCCTGGAGACGGTGGTGGAGGAAGTCAGCCGCGATTTTGATTTGTTCTACCGGCCCGCGACGACCATTGCGCAGGAAGAGAAAATCCACCTGAAGGTGGACGACACAGAGATTGGGTTTTTCCAGGGCGACGGGTTGTTCCTGGCGGACGTGCTGGCCGAGCAGGTGAACCTCTCGATCCCCATGAAGGTGATTTGCCGCAGCGACTGCCGGGGCCTGTGCCCGCACTGCGGCATGAATCTGAACAGCGAAGAGTGCCGCTGCGAAATCCAGAAGACCGACCCGCGTCTCGCACCGCTGGCGCGCTTCAAGCAGGACTGGTCCAAGAAGCAATAGCAATCCAAATCCCGAATCGCTAGACTGCCCTGAGCACAAACAGGCCAGCAGCAAGGAGTCTGTATGCCCAACCCGAAACGACGTCACTCGAAGCGGCGCAAGAACCAGCGCCGGGCGCACGACGCGCTCACCGCCCCCACGCTTTCCGAATGCCCGCAGTGCCACCAGATGAAGCTGCCCCACCAGGTCTGTCCGGAATGCGGGTACTACAAAGGGCGCGAAGTGGTTGACACCTCGTCCTGAACGTCCTAAGTTCACGGGCTACCTTTCCGGGCGTCCGCCACGGCGGACGCATTCTTCCATCCGGAGTTTAGATGATCACCATCGCTCTTGACGCCATGGGCGGCGACTCCGCCCCGCGGGCCGAAGTGGAAGGCGCCATCCTCGCTGCGCGCGAGTTGGATGTGCGCGTGCTTCTGGTCGGCCAGCAGGAGGCCGTCAAGCGCGAGCTCGCCAAGCACACGCATCGCGGCCTGCCGCTGGAAATCGTCCACGCGAGCGAAGTCATCGCCATGGACGAGTCGCCGGTGACGGCCTTCCGCAAAAAAAAGGACAGCTCCGTGCACGTGGCCGCGCGGCTGGTAAAGGGCGGCGACGCCGACGGCTTCGTCAGCGCGGGCAATACGGGCGCGGTGATGGCCGCCGCGCACTTCATCCTGGGCACGCTGCCCAGCGTGGACCGGCCGGCGCTGGCCGCTCCCTTCCCCACCACTCGCGGCGGCGTTTCCGTGATGCTCGACGTGGGCGCCAACGTGGACTCCAAACCCGTTCACCTCGAGCAGTTCGCGATCATGGGGGAGATTTATCACCGCGTGCTGTTCGGCACGCGCCGTCCCAAGGTGGGGCTGCTCTCCATCGGTGAAGAGGAAATGAAAGGCAACGAGCTGACCAAGGAAGCGCACAATCGCCTGAAACATATGCCCCTGAATTTCGTCGGCAACATCGAGGGGCGGCACGTCTTCGCCGGCGATGCCGACGTAATCGTGTGCGACGGTTTTATCGGCAACGTGGCGCTGAAAATCAGCGAGGGCTTGGTGGAGCACATCGGCACCACGCTGAAGGAAGCGCTGAATAGCACGCTGGCCTCGCAGGTGGGCTACGTGTTTGCGCGCAAGGCTTTCGCCAATTTCAAGAAGAAGCTGGACTACTCCGAGTACGGCGGGGCGCCGCTGCTAGGCGTGCGGGGAATCACCATCATCGGGCACGGCCGCTCGAACGCAAACGCCATCAAGAACGCCATCCGCGTGGCGGCGGAATTGAGCCGCGCCAAACTGAACGAGAAAATCGAACAGGAACTTTCCGAAGTAGGAGTGGGCGCAAAGCGCTGAGCGCCGCGCGCCCGGTCAATCCCCGGCGGAGTGTCGCTGGAGAAACCGAGCAACCGCATGGGCAAACTGGCATTTCTCTTTCCAGGACAGGCTTCGCAGTACCCCGGCATGGGCAAAGACCTCGCCGAGAAGTTCGGGGTGTCCCGCGCCGTTTTCGAGGAAGCGGACCAGGCGCTGGGCCTGGCCATCTCGCGGATCTGCTTCGAAGGCTCGGAGGACGAGCTGAAGCTCTCGGAAAACACGCAGCCGGCCATCCTGACAGTGAGCGTGGCGGCGTTGCGCGCGTTGCAGGAGAAGGGCATTTCACCGGACTACGTCGCCGGACACAGCCTGGGCGAATATTCGGCCAACGTAGCGGCCGGCACGCTGGAATTTGCCGATGCGGTGCGCCTGGTGCGCAAGCGCGGCA
>CAZIWR010000106.1:0-9215 GCA_964542805.1 uncultured Acidobacteriaceae bacterium | reverse complement strand
CCAGTCTCCAGAAATTTCTGCCGCACCGGCAGCCACGTGGCCTGGTCAATCCACAACTGGATCTTGGAAAACTGTTCCCTCACCTTGTCGGACTTCGGCGTCAGATCCAGAAGAAACACTCTTTTCTTGTCGATGGTTTGCTCGCCTTGCAGCGTCACCAAATAACCTTTCTTGAGGTCGTTGCCCGAGCTTCCAAAACCCAGCAACAGAAACTGGTCCACCAGCGCGCGGTGCTTGCCCAGATCGTACTCGTCCACTTGCTTCGCCTTGGGGTTGTATACCGACAGTTTTCCGCCGTCGCGCAGGATGATCCGACCGTCGGGTGGGTTCAGTTCGAGCAGCATCTTATCGTCGCCGCGAACCAGAATCTGCCCCGTCTCCGTCGAGCGGTCGTTGACGACTACGGTTACTTTTGTCCGCTCCACGTTGGCGCTGAGGGCGTGAAATGATTTTGCTTCCGTGTCCAGCTGCTTTAGTAAATCGTCCAGCGTCCAGTTCGCCTTACCCTGCGCATTCCTCGGCCCCGCGCTTGCTCCGAACGCTGTCACAACCCCCAGGACCACGATGATGAAGCCGAACTTTTTCCCTGAAAGTCTCAAATATCTTCTCCCACCCGGAATCGGTGCATCCTACCACACCCCTCTTTGGATGCGAAAAACGCGCAGCAGGATTTGCTGGCTTGATGAGGAAGCGGAAACCGTGCGACAGGGAAAACCTCTCTACTGCTTGACCACTATATCGTAGAAGAGAATCGTGCCGTCCTCGCCGCGCACCGGGTCTATCCGTTCGATTTTGAAGCTGCGGCTCCTCAATTCGTCCACGTTCTTGCGCAGCACGTCGTGAGTCTCTTTTTCCAATTCCGGCGTGCGCTTGGGAATGGAGAGCAAATGAGCATCCACGCGGTAGGTCCGCGTCGGAGTGGCCGGATCCTCTGAAAGCAGCTGGACCTGTGCCTGGTGCCCCGGCGGGCCCAGTTGCGGCTGGTCGTCGAACCATGTGCGTGGGGCAAGAAAGACGAAGAGAACGACGGCGCTAACGAGCACGTCATAGGGCCACGTGCCGCGCTCGTAAGACCAGAAAATGGTGTTGGAGATTCCTCGCCACAGTGCTCGCATCTCAGTCCTCGGGAACGCCATCCACAATCACGCCGTCGCGCATATGCACCACGCGCCCCGCGTACGCCGCCGCTTCCGGGTTGTGCGTGATCATGACAATGGTTTGTCCCAGATCTCGGTTCAGCTGCCGCAACATCCCAAGCACAATTTCCGAATTCTTGGTGTCCAGGTTTCCCGTGGGTTCATCGGCCAAAATAATTTTGGGCTCGTTGATGATGGCGCGTGCGATTGCCACCCGCTGCTGCTCGCCGCCCGAAAGCTCCGACGGCTTGTGGTGAAGCCGGTCGCCGAGCTTCAACATGCTCGTCACCACTTCAAAACGGTGCGGGTCAAAGCCGTTGCCATGGATATGCTGGGCAATAGCGATATTGCCGTAGGCGTCGAGCGTAGGCAGCAGGTTAAACCGCTGGAAGACGAAGCCCACCTTGTGCCGCCGCAGTTTTGTGCGCGCCGCGTCGCTCAGGGCCATCATGTCGTTTCCGTCTACCAGCACGTGCCCGCGCGTGGCCTTGGCCAACCCTCCAATTACATAAAGCAGGGACGACTTTCCGCACCCGGAAGGCCCCATCACCGCAACGAATTCCCCGGGCAACACTTCGAAATTCACGCCGCGCAAGGCGGATACTTCCACCTTGCCGCTACGGTAGACCTTCCACAGATTCTCCGTTTTCAGTATTGGGTCCACGTCCCATTCACCAGGAAGGAAGCCCTCATATGTGGGCCCAAGCATTGTAGCCGCGTTTTGCATCTCTGCCTAGCCTGTTCGCCTTTCTTTATTCGTAGGAGAGTGCCTCAACAGGATCTTTGCGGCTGGCGAGCCAGGCCGGATAGCTCGCCCCGACCAGACCGCCCACCACCGCAATCAGTGCCGCGCGAAGCACCCATCCCGCGGTGACCAGGATCGTCAGCGTCGGGAACACTCGCGTAAGAACCGCGCGCAGCCCCAAGGTCATCCCGATTCCCAGGACGATGCCGATCCCACAAATCAGTGCCGTCTCGCTCATCAGCGCCTGAACGATGTACCCCTTCGACGCTCCCAGCGACTTCAGCACGCCGATTTCCCGTGTCCTCTCAATGATGATCGTGTACATGGAAAGGAAGATCACCAGGAAACCAATGGCCACCGCCAGTGCGATCATCGAGTTGATGAATGTCTCCAGGCCCGGCAAGTTCGACGACGTCATGAGGGACAGAAAATCTTTCAGCGGCCGGATTTCATAGCGGGGAAAAACTTTCCGCAGTTCGTTCGCTACGGCAGGCGTGTGCTCTGGCCGCGTCAGCTTGATGAAGAACACGCTCGCTTTGTCGCGCGCGCCGGAAAGCTCCTGCAATGTTTGGATCGGCACAAAGAGTCGCGCACCCTTGCCGTGCTCCACAATTCCGGCTACATGGAAATCGTTGTCCAGCAGGCGCAACGTCTGGCCGACCTTCACTTTTTTGGCCTTCGCGTACCAATCATCCACCAGGATATCGCTCGGTGCTGCCAGTTCACTGCCTTCGTGGAACACAAATCCGCCGGAGACCGCCTTGAACGTCTCCTGTTCGATCCCGTACACGATGTCCAGCCCGCCGCTGGCATTGAATTGCAGCAGCACCGGCGCCACCGCCTGGACGTATTTCATCTCTTCCAGTTTTTCCCGGATCTTAATCGGCATCGGCGCACCGCTGAAGGCCATGAACACGGACGCCGACGGAGGTTGCAACATCAGGTCCGCGCCTACGCCTTCCACGCGCTTCGCCGTTTCGTGCAGCAGTCCGCTCGTCAGCCCCACCACCATGATGACCAGCATCACCTCTACGCCTACGGCAATCACGCTGATGGCCGTCCGCATCGGTCGGTGGAATATGTTGCGCAGAATCATCTCCCAGATCACGGCCGGGTCTCCTTGCTCTCATCCCCTACAAGTACCAGTTCCGTCCCCGGAGGCTGTTCCAGCCGGAAGCGATCGGCAGCAATGTCTTCGTTCAGTGTCAGCTTCGTAATGCGCACCTCGAGTTGATAGTCGTCGTGCGGCCGCACCAGCCACATGTGTCGCGGGTAGCGCAATTCACCGGCGGGTTGCCAGTCCGCGTAGCGGATATCCGCAAGTAGTCTCCCGCGAGCTCCGTAGACTTGGATGCGCGCAATGCTCAAATCCACCCTGTCAAACCAGATTTTTCTCGCGATCTCTGTGCCGTCCGCTTCGCGAACCTGCGTCAAAATGTAGTAGCGCGCCGGTGCTGCGTCGAACTCTTCAAATAGCACCGGCTTGCCCGCTGGCAATTCCTTCCAGAACAGCGCGTCCAGCAGGTGCTGAGGTCGCAAATTTTCGATCGGCTTTTTCGCCGGCCGCTCCAGTACAGTCGGCCCCACGACGAACTTGTTCTTGGACGGAATAAAGATGCGGAATGTTTCGCCGTCGCTCACCATATCGAAAATATTCTTCGCCACCACAGGTGCCTGTCCGATCATCCGGATGCTGGCCGGTCGCTGCGCCAGAATAAACCCGCGCACGTCGTGGTAGTCTTCGATCACTCCTGTGTAGGTCGACCCCGCCACCGGGTTCAGCTCCACGCCCGCGTTTAAGCTCCGCACAGCCCGCGCCTGTTGGTTGTATTGCTCCGCGAGTTGGTCGGCAGTGGCTTCCAACGACGGCCGCACCTCCGCCACCGGCACGCGCGTCGTTGTTTTGATTCCGCCCCCACAGCCTGCTGCCAAAACCGGCACCACTGCCAGCAGAACCATCCGAATTTGAGTGCGTTTGTTCAGTGCTTTACCCAGCACAAGGTTTAATATTGCAATCTAGCAGCCATTCATAGGCGCGTCAATGAAGCGCCATTTCACCGGGAAACTACTTTCAGCGTGGTATCCGTGCCTCTACCGAGAAGTCTGTGAGGACCGGTGTCACTCGCCGGATCACTTCGCTGGCCCACAACCGCTTGGTGAGCAACGTCAAAAACCCGTTTTCGAAGTCGCACACGCCGCAAAAAAAGTAGCTGGAATACGTCTGGTGATAGGCGTCCACTCCGCGTCGCGCCAAATCGCCTTCCAAGGCCGCATCAACCGCAAGCAGCGGCCCGCCCGACCGCACGCCAAACGACTCCCCCTCAAACCGCTCGAGCATTGCCGGCAACGCTTCCGCGTCTGGCGCGCCGATCACCATGCACTTCCCCGCTTCGCGATACGCAATGCCATGCCTCCCGCAGTATTCCTTCACGCGCTCCAGATGACTGAAAAAATCAAACGCCCACGGCTCTGTCGCGGAAAGCGCCGTCAATACACGGCTCCAAATCTGCGCTGCCTCGATCCCACGCACCGGCTCGCGGTTTTCCGGTTCGATCAGCTCGAGCCCAATCGCTTTCACATTCGCTCCCAGGTCCAGCGGCTCAATCTCCAACAGATACATGTCCTAGCCCCTCATCCCTCAGTGCAGGCTTGCCCATTTTGGCGACCGTCTCTTCGCTATTTGTTTCTCAGTCCTTTGTCATCCGCGCTCATCGGCGGTTCCGAACTTGTTCTGAAACTCCGCCGACTGCTTGCGCAGCTCCAACCAGTCGAAAAACGCTTCCGGCGTCTCCAGCCAGATTTGAAACCACTGCGAAATCTCGCTCTTCTCAGCGCGCTTGTGTGCTTCCACCTTGGCGTTGCGTGCAATCATGTCCGCCCGCCGCCGTCCCAGCCTTGCCACTTCCAGCACACGCTCCTCTGCGGCTGTTTCGCCTGCTCCGCGAAATTTGCGCCACAGCTCGTCCAGCCGCATCAGGCACATCTCCGCTTCCTCCAGCGTGGAGAAGTGCAGCAGGTCGCGGAATTCTTCCTCGTAGCGTCCCTCGGTATCCGCCCGCGTGGACCACACCACCCGCAGCCCTGCTTCTTCCAGCACTCCAGCGATATGGTCCGGCGACGTCTTTCCAGCTTCGCCCAGCCGCGCGAACATTTGCCGGCGTATCTGCTCAAACTCCGCTGGCGTAAATCGCGTGGCTCCCAGCCCGCGAGCAATTTCCAGAATCATTGCCTTTTTTGTCTGGTGCTCTTTCGTCATCGCGGATTCCGCTGCGGAGCTCCACGGGCACCCGTTTTCGCACCGTCGTTGCGCCCGTTCTGCGTCTGCAGCCGGCGGTAACGCGACACGTTTCTGTTGTGCTCGGCAAGAGTGCTGCTGAAAAAATGTCCGCCCTCCGCGTTAGCCACGAAGTAGAAGTAGTCAACGTTGGGAGGATTGACCGCCGCCCGCAGCGATGCTTCACCGGGGTTCGCGATTGGGCCGGGCGGAAGCCCCGGGTAACGGTAAGTGTTGTACGGCGATTTGAAATGCAAGTCCTTCGAATTCAGCGACCCGTCATATTTGTTCGCAAGCTCGAGCGCGTAAATCACCGTCGGATCACATTGCAGCGCCATGCCGCGTTTCAACCGGTTCTGAAAGACGCCCGCCACCAGCGGCCGCTCCTCCGCCACTCTCGTTTCCTTCTCCACCAGTGACGCCAGCGTCACCACAGCCGACACGGTTCTCCCATCCGCTGCCCCCGTTTCTTTTTGTATCTTTCCCCACACTTCTCGAAATCTCTTCACCATGACTTCCACGACTCGCTCGGGCGTCACGCGTCGCGGGAACTGGTACGTTTCCGGAAACAGAAATCCCTCCAGGTTCCGTGCCTTCGGCGCAAGATCGCGCACCGCGGAGGCGTCGCTCGCCGCCGCAAGAAATGCCATCCGGCTGGTGAGACCTTCGCTTTCCATGAGTTCCGCGATTTCCTTTATCGTTTTGCCTTCCGGAACCGTCACCACATGCACAAACACGCGTCCTGCGGCCAATTTTCGGAACACTTCTGTCGGCGTCGTAGGCCGGTCAAAAAAATATTCACCTGCTTGCAGCGTGGCCGGAGACTTCCACCGGCACAGCATCTCAAACGCGAGGCGGCTTCTCACTACCCCGTTCGCCGCCAGCCGCTTTGCAATGGCGCTGTTCGACATTCCCCGCGAAACTTCCACGAACACGCCGTCTCGGGCAAAGCCTTGATACGGCCTTTGCCACTCCGCCATGAGCCACACCACGCCGCCGGCAATGGCCGCTCCTGCCGCCAGTAGCAGGACGGCGGCCGCGCGACCGGTCCTACTTCCTCGTTGGTTTCCGTGTCTGATCACGTTCCAGGAAATCTCTCAGAATTACCGCTGCCGCCACCGCATCCACACCCGCGCTTTGCTTGCCCCGTTTCGTCTTCTTCGCCGCTGTGGTCTCTTGCGCTTCCCAACTGCTCAGGCGCTCGTCCATCATCTCCACTGGCAGCCCCAGTTCTTTTTGGACGCGCGCCGCAAACCGCGCGGATTGCTCGGCCATTTCGCCCTCGCTCCCATCCAACCGCACTGGATTCCCCACCACTATCCGCGTCACCTCGTGCTGACGGGCCAATTCGCGCAATCGCCGCAAGTCATCCCGTCGGTTTGTTCGTGCGAGAGTTTCGAGCGGCCGCGCCGTCATGCCTAGCTCGTCGCTGATTGCCAATCCAATCCGTTTGCGGCCGTAATCAATGGCCAGAACCCGGCCTTTGCCGGCTTTCGCCCCCTCATTCCATGCGGAAGTCATCCACTCCCAGTATAGCGCGCCTACCCGCAGGAGAGAGGAACGCCTCCGCTGTCGGGATATTGACGCATTTCCACAATCGGGAGATTATCAAAGCTACGAAGCGGCGCCATGAGTGGCCCTCCCGCTTCACATGTTCACAGCAAAATGTCGAAAACCGCCGACGCCATCCGATATTCCATCGTCGTGCCCGTCTTGGACGAGCAGGAGAATATCCCGCCACTTTACGTCAAGCTCACCGAGGTGATGGACGCGCTCGGCGAACCCTACGAGATTGTCTTCGTGGACGATGGCAGCCGCGATCAAAGCTTTCGCGTCCTCTCCGACATCTTTGAGTCCGATCGCCGGGTCAACGTCATCCGCTTCCGCCGCAACTTCGGTCAGACGCCCGCGCTCAAGGCCGGCTTCGATTTCGCCCGCGGCGAAATCATCGTGACCCTCGACGCGGACCTTCAGAATGACCCCGACGACATTCCGCTCCTTCTCGCCAAGCTCGCGGAGGGCTACGACATCGTCAGTGGCTGGCGCAAGGACCGCAAGGAACCCTGGCTATCGCGCCGCGTTCCCAGCATCATTGCCAACGGAATCATGGCGCGGCTTTCCGGCGTTCCGCTGCACGACTTCGGCTGCACATTGCGCGTGTACCGCCGCGAGATCATCCAGGACCTTCCGCTCTACGGCGATCTCCATCGCTTCATTCCTGCGCTGGCCAGTTGGTCCGGCGCTCGCATGACGGAGTTGGTCGTCCGCCACCATCCGCGCCACCGCGGCTCTTCCAAGTACGGTCTCGGGCGCATTAGCCGCGTCGTGCTCGATTTTTTCAGCGTCAAATTTCTCCTCGACTACTCCACCAAGCCGCTCCAATTCTTTGGCCTCTTCGGTTTGCTCGGCACCGTCGTCGGCGGCGCTTTGGGCTTTTATCTCCTTTACCTGAAGGTCATCCTCGGCGAATCCGTTTTCATCAAGCACGGGCCGATGCTGCTGCTTTCGATGGCGCTCATTGTCAGCGGCATCCAGTTCATCTCCATTGGCCTGCTCGGCGAAATGCTCGCGCGCACGTATTTCGAGTCCCAGGGCAAATCCGTCTACACCGTCCGCGAAGTCAAGAGCCGCCGCCAGGAAGCTCTTGCTCGCGACCCCCACGATACCGGCCCTCACCGCTCCTGATTGTTGGTCTTGTCATTCTGAGCGAAGCGATGAATCTTTGAACGTTCCCGCGTTTACGACTGCATCCGCAACTCGCGCCACTTGCGCCATCTCCGCAACGTCGTGCACGCGCACGATGTGCGCCCCGCCGAGGATGCTGGCAACAATCGTCGCCGCTGTTCCCCACAGCCGCTTCTCTGCCGGTAAAGGGTCCTTTGCACTTCCCAATAATGCTCCGATGAACGCCTTTCGCGACGTCCCTACCAGCAACGGAAAGCCCAGCTCTGCCAATTCTGGCAAGCGGCCCAGTAATTCGCAGTTTTGCGCGTAGCTCTTTCCAAACCCGATTCCGGGATCAAGAATGATCTGCGCCTTCGCGATTCCGGCTTTTCCCGCACGCCTCACTGCTGCCCGCAGCCCGCGCGTCACGTCGCGCATGACATCTCGCGCAAACGGCTGCTTCTGCATCGTCCGCGGCTCGCCGCGCATGTGCATCAGGATCACCGGCAGTTTGTACCGACGCGCCACATCTGCGATGGCCGGCTCCGTTCGCAGCGCCGACACGTCGTTGACAATCTCCGCCCCTGCCTTTATCGCCGCTTCCGCCACCGCCGCTTTCTGCGTATCGATTGAAATTGGAATCTTGAGCTTCCCGCGCAGGCGCGCCATCACGGGAAGCACTCGCCGAAGTTCTTCTTGCGCAGTCACTCCGTCGCTTCCGGGCCTCGTAGACTCACCGCCGATATCCAGTATGTCTGCTCCTGCTTTTTCTAAGGCAATGGCTTGCTTCACAGCCTCGTCGACCGTGAAAAATCTCCCGCCGTCCGAAAAGCTGTCTGGCGTCACGTTGAGCACGCCCATCAACAGCGTCCGCTCACCCAACACGAGCGTTCGCCGTGGGAGCTTCATTCGGAATACGGTCCTTTGAAACAAAGGCTGTTTCTCCTTACGGCGCGCCGGCAACGTAGTACGTCACGCGGTGAACTACCCGCACGTCCGTTCGCCCCGGCACATCCACTCGCAGCATCCGCCAGCCGCGTTTCTCGACTCCCGCTGGCGGGTAATATCCCAGCGTGTACTGTGCCCGTAGGTTTTCCGCAATCCGCCGGTAGATGGCGCTCAGCGTTTCGAGCTCCCGCAAAAAATAAATTCGTCCGCCCGCGCGTCGCACGAGTTCCGCGAGATAGAGTGTGTAATGTGGCATTCCCATTTCGCGTGCCTTGGCAGTGACCAGCATTTCGTTCCGGTGCGCCTCGAGCCATGCATCGGTCGTGGCTTTCGGCCGTGGCTGTGTGGACACCGCCTCCACCTCTACGCCCGCCGACGCCAGCGCCCGCGTCATGTCCTCAAACGTCAGCCGTCCGCTTGCGTCGCCGGCCCGCGGCTGTGCGCTCTC
>CAZIWR010000105.1:0-9270 GCA_964542805.1 uncultured Acidobacteriaceae bacterium | reverse complement strand
CGACGAAGCCACGGGAACGCCGGCTTTTGTAAGCGATTGCTTTGAAGACCCAGCGGCTTGTTGCGGGATCGCAAAGCTCCTTCTGAAGACTGGTTCGTATACCAGCACAACGGTGTTTCTCAGCAATGCGTAGGAGACCGGAATGGGTAACGTAAAGCCGGCCCTCAAGAAACTGCACCTCCCCGGCCGCGACGGAAAGCCCATGACGCTCTGTCAATTCCCTGAGGCCGTGGGCAGCCGCTCTAGGAAGGCTGCCCCAGACTCTTCTTGCACACGTGGCATTCGTGATCACCAGTCGGCGCATCCCGGTTTTCATAAGCACCTCACAGAAGTCATCCATAGTCATCCATAGGATGACATAAGCGCCTTTGCATGTCAACTGCTTTCTTTGGCGAAGAAATCTCGAAAGAAGTGGTAAAATCCGCATCAATGAAAAAGGACACTAGGCTGACGTTTCGGGCTCCTTCAAATCTCAAGGAGAATCTTGAAGATATTGCTGCGCGCGAAGGGCGTAGTGTGGCGCAAATCTGCGAGGCTTTCCTGCGCGTCGGCATCTCTTTGTACGGGGAAAAAGGTTCATCGCTTCTCCAAAAGTACTTGGGAAAGACTAAGAGAAGAGTTCCCTCTTCTTGATTCCTTGCTTGCTACCCGCAGTTAGAAACCTGTGATATAATTGGGGCGAATATAAAGCGAACAACCAGTCGTTCGCCGGGGGCGATGGTATGGCCAACCTAAGTTCACGAAGCGAAAAGGATGCGCTTGATACTGAAGTAAGCCCAACTTTACCTATCGCAGTCGCTGGCCCGGGACCCGTCACGAATGCGCTCAGCGTTTCTCGCAGTGCAGCAAGGAGTCAGGTTCGAATTGCCACAGGACCAAGAACCGCCGAGGGTAAAAACAGAAGCAAACGTAACGCCCTGAAGCATGGAATCTTCTCCAGCGTCACGATTCTCCAGGGCGAATCCCATTCAGAATTCGATGCACTACTGGAGGGTCTTCGGGATTCGCTTCAACCGAATGGCCAACTGGAAGAGTTGCTGGTTGAAAAACTGGCCATGCTTACATGGCGCCATCGCCGACTTATAATGGCAGAGGCGGCCGATATCCAAGACAGAGTCACTTATAGCGATTGGAATCGAAAGCAGAATCAAGAGCAGGACGGGGAGAGGATCGCAAGGGATTCTCTTGCCTACGAGGGCGGGCTAATTGGAAAGATCGAGAACCCGCGTGTGCTGAGCCGCTGCATTGAGTTGCTTGAAGAGCTTGGTCGCTCCGTGGCGAATCGCGGGTTCACCAAAGAAGACACCGTGATCCTCACGAGACTGTATGGATCGGAAGACGAAGATCATTTGAACGAGAATCTTCAGGACGAATATAGGAACTGGGCCCACACTGCCGAAGCCCCTGAGGACGAGCGGGCCGCCCAAGGTTGCGCCACTCCAGATCAGTGCAAACAGAACGTTCGGCAAAGCGTGCGTTATGAAATCACTCGTCTGAGGCGCCATCAGAAAGCCAGGGCCAGAATCGACGAGGATCGTGCAAAACTGGCGGTCCTACGGTCCGCGCTTCCCGATGGCTCCGTCCTCGATCGACTACTGAAGTACGAAGCAAGCCTCGAGCGGGCTTTTGACCGGACCCTCAATCAACTGGAACGCCTGCAGCGCGCCCGGCTGGGCCAGCCGGTCCTGCCGGCCCTCCGGGTCGACATCAATTCCTGATTCACATCTGTATTTCTCGTAGGATATAACTTTTGTTATGATATTAACTATTAGAATAAAAGGTGGTATGTGGGCAAGGCCTGTTGCAAGATGTGAAATGCAAAAACGAACCTACTTAACTGCTTTTGTGTGAATGATTTCCATTGCTTGACGCTGGCGAATTACCGGGCGGGAAGGCTATTTGATGGGGGTGGGTCTAGCCTGGCGCTGCTGCACATGGTCCGCCAGCGCCACCTGCCACGGACGAAAATCCGGCAAACCAATGGCGCGCAGCGCGGCGTTGTCGAGCGCCGAGTACAACGGCCGGCGCGCTTTCGCTCCCAGTTCCTGTGTACTCACCGCGGTGATCTCGGCGGAGAGTCCGGCCAGCCGCAGGGCCTCCCGCGCGAATTCGTACCAGGAACATTCACCTGTATTCACCATGTGGTAGAGGCCGTAGCGGTTCGTCTGGATCAAGGAACCAACCTGTTCCGCGAGGTCGCGCGTGCAGGTTGGGTTGACCACTTGATCGCAAACGACGCGCAGCGGTTTTCCTTCCTCCGCCAGCCGAATCATCCGCTCCACGAAGTTCCCGCCCTTGCCGCGATTGCCAGCGCGTCCGTAGAGGGCCGCTGTCCTCACTAGGAAGTGCTTCTCGCAGTACTGCCGCACAAACCATTCCCCTGCCAGCTTGGACATCGCATAGACGGAAAGCGGTCGCGGCGGATCCGTCTCCACGTAGGGAGAGCCTTTCGCGCCGTCGAAGACGAAGTTTGTGCTGAAGTGCACCAGAGTCGCGCCAATTCCCTGCGCCGCCTGAGCCACGTGGAAGGGGCCCAACGCATTCACGGTGAAGGCTTGCTGCGGTTGGTCCTCGCAAGCATCTACAAGATTGAAAGCCGCCGTGTTGATGACGCATTCGGGGCGAACCCGTTTCACATAGAGTTCCACGGCGGCCCGATCTCCAATATCCAGGTCGGCATGCGGAACCGTGGTGATTTCCTCGCCCGCCAAAACCTGATGCAGGTCTTCTGCCAGCTGGCCTCCGGCGCCAATGAGTAGGATCCGCATGGATGGTGATCTTCCTTGTGAATTTCGCGATCGCGCCGCGCCGCTTACCGATGAAGGCAAATCGTCAGAGCAATCACACCCGGATGTGCGGCGCCGAAGGTGAGCCGGCGTTTGCGATTAGTGGGGCTTCTTTGATCCGCTGCCGTTCTTTTGCCCGTAGTAATTGTAGTAGTACTGGTGATAATTCTCCGAGGCCGCCACCCGGTTCAGCACAACGCCGAGCAAGCCCTTCTCTTTGAGTTCGGCGCGGGCCTTCTGCGCCAGGTCAAAGGGTGTGCTGCCCGCATTGACCACCAGCAGGACTCCGTCACAGAAGTCTGCGATCACGCTGGCGTCGTGGATTGGCACAACCGGTGGTGAGTCGAGCAAAATCCAATCGAATAGCGGCGCTAGCCGGTCCAGCAAGAGTTTCATCCTGCCATTGGCGAGAAGTTCGGACGGATTCGACGCCGGTTTGCCGCCGGGAATCAAAAAAAGTTCGCTTGCGGACCCACGCTGCAGGATCGAATATTCGTCCGCGTCTCCTCGAAGGAAATCCGTCAGCCCCGGACTCATCGGAGCCCCGAACAACCGGTGCATCTGAGAATGTCGCAAATCTGCATCGATGATCAGAGAGCGACGTCCGTGCTGGCGAGCAATTATGTGCCCCAGCGCGGCGGTCAGGAATGTCTTTCCCTCCCCGGGCAGCGGGCTGGTGACCAGGATCTTTTTCAGTGGCTGGCGATCACGGATCTGATACAGACGCGAGCGCAGGGTTCGCAACTCCTCATTTCCCACTCCGCTCCCCGCCGAGCTCAGCAACTGCGCAACCTTCGGTTCCACTGCCCAGGTGGGACGCACACATCGTGCCGACAAATCCTCGTAGGCAAGGGTAGCGCCAGCTTCGCCAAGAGTTCCGCGCACCAAAGTGCCCGCCGATTCCCGTGCGGCCACCAGGCTTGGGGAAACTCCACCCGCCGCCCCGGGAGAGCTTTCTTCTGGGGAGCGCCCTTGGGCTTGTTCTTGCTCTGCTTTTCGCAGCGCTTCGTGAATGCGACTCATCAGATCCTTTCGTGAGTGCCGATCTTGCTTCAGCTCGCCGAACCCTCTACTGGCGCGTGCGGATTTGCCCCACGACGGTCGCCAGATTTTGTAGGGCTTCCATCAGTCGAAGGTTTTCTCCGTTGCCATCCTGAATGGGCTGTGCAATCGGATCCACCTCGTGAAGCTGAAACTCGCGCGCAACGTCTTCAATGGTCTCGCGGGGAATCACTCTGTTCTGGTCGACATAGCCGCTGATCAGCGCGTGTTCGCAAAGCAGATTGATGATGCGCGGAATACCCCGCGAATAAAAGTACACCCGTTCGAGTGTTTCGGGAGAGAAGATGCCTGAGTCGTTTGCCCCGGCGATGCGCATCCGCTCCGCCACATAGCCCTCCGTCTCTTCCTGGGTCAGCGCATGGGTCCTGCAGCGGAGGGTGATGCGCTGGCGCAACTGGCGAAGACCCGCCTGGTTCAGCTTCTGTTCCAGCTCGGGCTGACCACAGAGGATGATCTGGAGAAGCTTCTCTGTGGAGGTCTCGAGGTTGGTCAGCAACCGGATTTCCTCCAGCACCTGCAGTGAGAGATTCTGGGCCTCGTCGATGATCAGAACCGCGGTCTCTCCAGCCCGGTAGCGCTCGAGCAGCCACTGGTTCAATCGCAGCAGGATCTGGCTCTTGGCCGTTCGCGGTGACAGCCCATCGTAAGGAATTCCAAAGTCGGCCATCATGAAATCCAAAAACTGCGAAACGCTGAGTCGCGGATTGAAAACGAACGCGGTGGACACTCTCTGCCGGTGCAAGTGATCCAGCAGCTTGTTCAGCAGCGTCGTCTTGCCGGTTCCCACCTCACCAGACAGCAGGGTGAAGCCTTTTCGATTCCCGACGCCGTAGGTAAGGCAGGCCAGCGCCTCCTCCGCATGACGCGTCAGAAACAAATAGCGCGGATCGGGATTCACGTTGAACGGGTTTTCTTTCAAGCCAAAAAATCGTTTGTACATATGTCCTAACCCTGCAAAGATGGCCGCACTGCCCTACCCATATCATCTTTTGAATTCTGTCGCGAGAAAAGACCTTTTCTTGTTCTAGCATGCGTATGTCCAACGTCCGGGATGAGCCCCAAGGTCGGCAGATTTAGGATGGCCTGGATATCGCGCTCATTGCGCATGGACTTGTTCTTGAGTTCCAGGAGCATCGTCAAACCCAACCCGATCCCCAGCCCGGCGGCCAATCCTCCCCCCGCAAACAAGGGGCGGTTCGGGAAGGAGGGTTTTTCCGGAAGATTGGCGGAGTCCATCACCCGGAACTGCTCGCCCTGCTGGCGGCGCTCCAGATCCGTGGCCACTTCCGACTGATTCTTCTTATTCAAAAATTCATTATAGAAGGCCAGCGCGGTTTCGTAGTCGCGAGTCAGTTCCTTGTACTGTTGCTCCACCACAGGGCTCAACTGCACGCGCGCCTGATATATCTTGATTTGCTCCTGCAGCCGCTCCTGCTCACGCGTCTTTTCCTTGATGATCACCCCGGCCTGGTGGATCTGGTCGCGGATCTGCGTGATTTGGGCGGGCTCGGTCAGACGACTGGCATCCTCTTTGTCCGGAACTTTCGGCTGCGCGCTCTTGGCCTGCTCGATTTTCTTGCGCAGCTGCGCGATGTCATTCCTCGCCTTGATCACATCCGGATGATCGGCCGTGTAGCGCGCTTCCAGCGGAACCAACTCACTCTCCATCCGCGTCAGTTGCTGCTCCAAAGTCACTGGATCGGTCCCCGCCTTGGTGGCCTGCCAGACCGCAATCTGTTGCGCCAGCAGGGACTCCATGTACGTCTTGTCCTGCTGCGCCCGGCTCATCACCTGGGTGACCGCCTCCAGTTGTGTGTTCATCCCCATCAGCAGGCTCAAGTTCATTTGTTCCTGCCCGGGAAGCTGACCCACATACCGCTGCTTGAACACGGCGAGCCTCTTATCCTGTTCGTCCAACTTCTGCTTAGATTCCTGGAGCTGCTTATCTATGAACTCTGTGGTTCCCACGGCGCGCTGCTCGCGGCCTCGCACATTCTCTCCGACGAACAAGGAGGTGACTTCAGCGCAGATCTGCTGCGCCGGCCGGGCCTCACTGGCGGTCACCGTGATGAAGAAGCCGGGAATCGCTTCCCCCTGCGATCGGACCACGGGTTTGATGGGGGTCACTTCGACGGCATTCCGAAGCCGCACAACCAGGTCCTCCATGGGAACTTTGCCCTGGTCCTCACGATACAATCCGAATTTCTCGATAATGGGTTGCAGCCGCGAGCGACTGAAGACCAACTCGCGGATGCTGGCAATTCGGTTGTTCAACTCATCGGTGACCACCGACTTGATGAAACTCTCGGGAACCTTCTGTTGTTCCACCAGGATCAAGGTCTGCGACGTGTATCGCTCCGGCAAACCGAGCGAAACTCCGAAGGCCAATGCGGGCCCCAGGACGGCCGGCACGAGGATGATCCACAGTCTTCGGCGCAGAATCGCCACGTAGTCGTCAAAGGTCATCTCCCGATGTCCAATCATGTACGCTCCCTATCGATTCCCAAACCACCTTGGCGGCTGCGCCAGCTCACTCAAGCTCGATGGTCTTGAAACGGAAATTGAAGCCCAGCCCGAACATCTGGCGGGTCCCAAACAGCGGGCAACCAGAGCCGCTGCAAACGACATTGGCGGCGCTTTGGCGTTCCACGCCATAGCGCAAATACATCCGCGCGTACCGGCCCACGGGCCGGCTCAGCTCAAATCCACCCCGCCAGGTGTTGAAGCGGCGGCCCGCGGCCCCCAGAGCGATTTCCTGGAGGGAATCGTTATGCGCAAAGGCAAATTCCACCGAGCCTCGCCAGAGTCGTGAAAGCTGACGGGACAAGGACGCACTGACCTCGTCGATCTCCGAGCCGAGAAACACGCCCGAACCACCGGATACGCCGTGCCGGTAGGCCAGTGACGCGTCCGCCTGATTGAAATGGTAACGCATGAAACTGTCCAGGCTCCAGGACACGAGCGATTCCCGAGTGCCCAAGGCGGTGTCCAGCGCCGTGATCTGCGGACCGGCCGCGACGTGCAACGACATGCGCCCCGTGACCCTGCGCCCATAGGAAAGCTGAACCATATGGCTGATATTTTCACGGCCCATGCCCCGGAAGCGGGACAGGCTTCCACCGTAACTCAACGCCAGCGTGTCGCGGGCCGTTGCGCTGTAGTTGTATCCGGCACGGAAGCCGACCGTGTCACTATCAATGTATCCGTCGTCAATAAAGCGGAGAATCCCGTAGGATCCACCGAAGGTAACCGCGGAGCGCCGGCCGGCGCTCAACTGGTACTCGCCGACAACGGTGTTGCTCAGCCGGCGCGCGTTGGCAGATACAATCGACTGGTTCGGGCTCAGCTGCGCATTCAGGTTCACCAGCGGATTACCGGAAATACTGCCCGGGCCCGTCCCCAGCTGACCAAAACCCAAACCGCCGCCGGAGCCTCCTTCCGGCGAGTACTCAACGGAATCGGCCAACAGGAAGGTCCAGCGCCTGCCGATCGTCTTGTACGAAAACCGAAGATCCTGGTAGGAACGGTTGCGATCGGGACCCGAAGAGCCGTTGAAACGTGAATAGAATGTGCCGCCCCCGGCGTACTCCGTCACAAATTCGTTGCGTCCCCACACATGCTGGAGGGCAAGCTGCCCGCCATACGTGGTCACGGCGCTCATGCTGCCATTGGACTGTAAACCCGTTGGATTCGAATCACCACCACTATAGATACTCAGGCTCGGCAGCAAGAAGTTGCGTCCGGCGCTGCTATTTCCCGGCGACCAAACCTGCGCGCTGGTCAGCGGGGACTTGTCCTGGCGCGCTGCAGCAGCGGGCACCGGCTGGTCGCCTGCGGTCACACTGCTGCTTTCCCCCGGTGTGATCGGCGGCAGCGGCGCCACCGGTGGATTCACACGGGGATCTTTCTGCTGGGCCCACGCTGCGGGCACGCACAACGCCAGCATGAGAAGGATGACGCCCCAAGGTTTATTCGGCTTCGTTGAGACTCTCATTTCTTCCCCCTACGGAACGACGATTGTGTCGCCCGGTTTCAACACGATGTTTTGCTCGGTCCGCTGCCCCTTGATCACATCCTTGTAGCTAAAAGGAAACCTGTTCTGTTTCCCATCCTCCGACCGGAGAACGTAAATGCCCTTCAGGTTGGCAAATTGGGTGAACCCGCCCGCGCTGGAAAGTGCCTGAAGCACGGTCATATTCGGCAGCATGGGAAACGCACCTGCGCGGTTTACTTCGCCCACGATGTACACGCGGCGGCTATTGATTTGCGTGACGATCACCGTCACCTGCGGGTCGGTCATGAACTTCCTGAGCTTCTCGGTGATTGCCATCCCCAGCTGCGCCGGCGTCAGCCCGGCGGCTTGCACGTCATTAATCAGTGGCAACGAAATTTTGCCGTCGGGCCGGACGGGGACCGTTCGCGAGACCTCCGGGTCCTTCCAGACGTTGATGCTCAGCACGTCCTCTTCGCCGATGACGTACGCGGGATTCGTGGTGGCCGCCACCGCCTTCGATTCGTCCGGCGCACTCGCAGCTTTCACCGCGGGCTTGCTTTCCTTATTACTTGAGCTTTCCTGCGCCGCCGCAAGAAGTCCAGCCGCGCAATAAGCAATCATCAGCAAACCAGCGGTACGCAAAACTCTTTTCGTGCTCATGATTCCTTCCTGGAATTAAGAACTCAAAGATTCATCCACACCGATGTCTTTCAGCTTGTACAGCAGGGCCTTATAACTGATGCGCAGTTCCAGCGCCGCGCGCTTGCGATTCCAGCGCGTGCGCGCCAGCGTCTTGAGGATCAGCTCTCGCTCTGCCTGCCGCGAGGCCGCGCGCCCAGCTTCCTTCAGCGAAATACCCGTGCCGTTTTCCTTGCGAAGCTGGACCGCTTCCCGCCCGCCTTCCAATTCGGCCACCACGGCCCGCTCGTCTCCCAGCAGAACGATCTGGCGAGCGAAACTCTCCAGTTGGCGCAAGTTGCCCGGCCAGGGGTGCTCGAGCGCCGCCTGCACCGTCCGTGGGCTCAAGGCGGGTCGCGGGTGGCCCAGTTGCAATGCGAATTTCTCGACGAAAAGTTCCAGAAACCGGGGGATGTCTTTGCGTCGCTGGCGCAGCGGCGGAATCCGCAAACAGACGCCATTCATCCGAAAGTAGAGTTCCTCTCGGAATCGCCCGGTGCGGAGTTGTTCATCAAGATTGCGACTCGTGGCGCAGACCAGACGCGCCGACAGAGCTGGCGCGTCTGCTTCCAGCGCGGCGGGAGCTTCGTCCGGCAGGGCAGAAAGCAACCGAGTCTGGCAGGCCAGTTCGAGCTCACAGATGTCGTCAAGGAAGAGAGTCCCCGCAGATCCATGCATGGCGCCGCTTCCATTCCCGTTGGCCGGACTGTTCAGGATCTCCCTCAATGAGCTCGGTGTCAGCGCTGCGCA
>CAZIWR010000104.1:0-9309 GCA_964542805.1 uncultured Acidobacteriaceae bacterium | reverse complement strand
TTCGTGGTGCCCGGGCACGTGCTGACGTCGTTGCTGTTGCTGGGCCTGGAGGCGACGAAGCACTGGGATGCGAACATGGCCAACACGGCGTTGCGCATAGAGGCGCGGGTGCTGGAGTTCCTGCTGCCGCTGGCGGCGTGCTTATTTGTGTTCTGGAGCATTCCCAAGCAAATGAAAAATTATTTGGCTTCAGGGCTGCTGTTTCTGGCGATCGGAATTGTGCGATTACAACAGGACTTCTTCAAAGACCGCGCGGAGTGGCCCATCGTACTGCTTCTGGCGGGCACGGTGCTGATGTTCAGCGCGGCGAGATACCCGGCCATCAAGCTGGTGGTGCGGCGATGGCTACGGCAGCGATAAACCCGCAGATTACGCAGTGATCTACTCAGACTGAAATCCACATCCAAAAAAAGCGCTGAATAAAGTGAGCGGCAATAGCCCTCACTGGAGGCAGCGATGTGGGTGCTGGTGCGACTAACGGTGCACGCCGGGTGGGAGCCGCCGGTGCGGCGGCTGGCCCGAAAGCTGTTGAGCGCACGACCTTTGCCGCAGAAGTGCCGCGTGCGCGCTTTTGCGCAGGGGCGCGACAAAGTACGACATGGTGCGGCTGTCCAGCCTTGTCGCTTGCATGTCGTTTGGAGAAAAGCCTAGCGTGCGCAACATCAGAGCAGAAATCGGTCGGACATGGGAAGCAGCGCAAGACAAGAGGACAAGATGAAAACGCAAAGCAAAAAAGAAATCGCCAAGCGAATGCTGGTGCTGCTGCTGTTCGTCGTATTCGGTTTCTGTGTGCCCGGCTACGCCGCCACGAAAGGGACACCCGTTGCAGCAAGGAGAGAATCATGAAATTTGCGAACGCAATGAGATGGCTGACGGCCGGCGTGCTGATCGCGTCGCTTCCGGAGAATTGAGCGAGGAGATTCCATGCAGAAGTCCGAAGGGCTGGCCAAAGCAGCAGCGGTGATAGCCGTCGTGGCCGCGCTGGCAACGATTTTGGCGGTGAACGTGGACCCGCCGGTGATTAAGAAGGAACGCCGCACAAGCGTGAGCGAGAACAGGGTCCAAGGAATTCCTGTGCCGGCAGCTACTCCCCAGGGTGGGGTGGGCGTGGCGCAGGAACGGGGCACGGCAGTCGAGCGCAGGGAGGCCCTCGGCAGCCGTGCCCCAGTCCATTCAGCCGGAGCGAAACCGTAGGAGGGAATCATGCGAGTCATGATGGTGGTCAACCTGGCGTTGTTTCTGGTGCTGCTGCTGTTCGGCGTGAGCGTGTTCACGCCGCGCAACGGCGCGGTGCGGCTCCCGAAATTTGGAACTAACAGCAGCGGAGCGCGCCATCTCCTGATGCTTTTCTTGATTTGCCTGCTGGCGGGCGGGACGGCGCAGGCCGCGCAGGAGCTCGCGCAAGCAGCTCCGCCGCCGGCCGCGCCACGCGCGGAGGCGGCACCTGCTCCGCTGACCAACGCGGAAATCCTCGAAATGGTGAAGGCGGGCTTCGCCGAAGAGACCATTTTGAAATCCATCCAGTTGAGCGAAACGCGGTTTGATACCAGCGTGGCGGCCCTGGTGGAATTGAAAAACGCGGGCGCGAGCGAAAAAGTCATCCAGGCCATGCTCAACCCGAAAGCGGCGAAGGCGGAGGAAAAGCCCGCGGCGCCGAAGAACTCGCTGGTGCCCGACGACGTGGGAATTTTCTACATCAAGAATGCGCAACTGGTGGAGATGCGGCCGGAGCTGGTGGGCTGGCGCAGCGGCGGCGTAGGCAAAGCGCTCCTGCTGGGCACCAAGGGACACATCAACGGAGCGCTGAAAGGGCCGCTGAGCCAGAACATCGTGGCCACGCCGGTGGAGTTCATCATCCGCTGCCCGGAGCAGCTGGAGATCGAGGAGTACCAGTTGCTGCGGCTGGATGTGAAGCCGGACCGGCGAGAGTTCCGCGCGCTCACCGGCGGGTTCATGCATTCGTCGAGCGGTCTGGACAAAAACGCGGTGCAGTTCAAGTTCGAGAAAATCGCGCCGCGAGTGTACCGCGTGACGCTGGGCAACCTGCCCAAAGGCGAATACGGATTTCTGCCGCCGGGCGGGCAGTTCGGAGCGATGGGCGGCGGGGCCAGCGGGGCCATGATCATGCAGGGTTCGGCGTCGTCGGGGAAAATTTATACGTTTCGAGTGATTGAGTAGAAGAGAGCGGGAGGTACATATGGCCACCGTGATTGAGTTCGGGTTACTGGCAGTGCTGGCGTTTCTGAGCGTGGCGACGCAGCTGAACAGCTACAGCGGCCGGCGGCGGTTCTAACGCCGCGGCGACACGTGCAAGGAGATGGCCATGAGAGAACACAACGATAAGAAGGAACGTACGCGGAGCGCGCGGCTCACGGCGGCGACGCTGTTGCTCGCGCTGGGACTCTCGGGGTGCTCCATCAAGAAAATGGCAGTGAACAAGATTGGAGACTCCCTGGCGTCCGGCGGCAGCACCTTCGCGGCCGACGAGGACCCGGAACTAGTGCGTGAAGCGGTGCCGTTCAGCCTGAAGCTGATGGAAAGCCTGCTCGAACAAAGTCCGAAGCATCAAGGGCTGCTGACCGCGGCGGCCAGCGGGTTCACGCAATACAGCTACGCGTTTGTGCAGCAGGACGCCGACGAAATGGAAGACCACGATTTCGCGAAGGCGCAGGAAATGCGCGCGCGATCGAAGAAACTTTTTCTCCGCGCCCAGGACTACGGCCTGCGCGGGCTGGACGTAAGACACAAGGGCTTTTCGGCCATGCTGCGCGAGGACCCCAAGCGCGCGTTGCGCAAGATGACGGCGAAGGATGTGCCGCTGCTTTACTGGACGGCGGCGGCGTGGGGTGCGGCCATTTCGCTCTCCAAAGACACCCCGGACCTGGTGGCGGATCAACTGCAAGTGGAAGCACTCATCGACCGCGCGCTGGAGCTGGACGAAAAGTACAGCGACGGCGCAATCCACGGCTTCCTGATTAACTACGAAAGCGCGCTGCAGGGTGCGGAAGGCGACGCGGCGGCGCGCTCGCTGCGGCACTTCGAGCGCGTGGTTGAGCTCACCGGAGGAAAACTGGCGGCGCCGTTTGTGGCGCGCGCGGAAAACATCTCCGTGCAGAAACAGAACCGCGCGGAGTTTGAAGCGCTGCTGAAGCGGGCGCTGGCCATCGACCCGAACGAGAAGCCGGAATGGCGTCTGCAGAACCTGATCGTGCAGCGGCGGGCGCGATGGCTGCTGGCGCGCACGGAAGAGCTGTTTGCGGAATGAGAAGTAGGGGCAGGGATGAGCAGAGACGAGGTGCGGAGATGAGCGGCGGGAAGAAGCGATGGAGAGGGATGGCGCTGATGGCGGCGGCCATGTTGTTGACGGCGCAGGGGGCGGAAGCGCAGGCGAAAGTGAAGCTGGGGACGCTTGTGCCGCGGGGCACGTCGTACCACCAAATCTTGCAGGCAATGGGCGAACAGTGGCGGCAGGCGCCGGGAGGCGGCGCGCGGCTGACTATTTACACCGACGGCACGATGGGCAGCGAAGCAGACATGGTGCGGCGCATGCGCGTAGGGCAGCTCCAGGCGGCGACGCTGACCGTGACGGGGTTGGCAGAGATTGAGCCCTCGGTGAGCGCGCTGCAAAAAATGCCCATGATGTTCCGCTCACTCGAAGAAGTGGACTTCGTGCGCGGGCGCTTGGAAGAGCGGTTGAGCCAGCGGCTGCTGGACAAGGGGTTCGTCGTGCTGTTCTGGGGCGACACGGGCTGGGTGCGATTTTTTTCGAAGCGGCCGGCACGCGTGCCCAACGATTTCCGACGCATGAAGGTTTTTGTCAGCGCGGGAGACAACGAGCAGGTGGACATCATGAAAGACGCGGGGTTCAACCCGGTGCCGCTGGAGTGGACGGACGCGCTGACGGCGTTGAAGACGGGGATGATTGATGCCGTGCCGGTGATCCCCTACTACTCGCTGGCCGGGCAGTTCTACACGGAAGCGAAGTACATGGTGGAAGTGAACTGGGTGCCGCTGGTGGGCGCGACGATCGTCACCCGTCCGGTGTGGGACTCGCTGGCGCCGGAAACGCGCGAGGCCCTACGCAAAGCGGCGCTCGAAGCGGGAACGCAGTTTCGCGCGCGCGGCCGCGCGGAAAGCAACGAAGCGGTCGAGGCCATGAAAAAGCGCGGGCTAGTGGTGCAGGCGATGTCGCCGGAAATGGAAACGGAGTGGCGAAAAATGGCCGAGGGACTTTATCCGAGAATCCGCGGACGCATGGTGCCGGCGGAGTGGTTCGACGAAGTGCGAAAGCTGTTGAACGAGTATCGCAGCGAGCGAGCGGGGAAATAAGGAATCGAAGAACTGTGGCAGTGAGGAAATGAAACCATGAGTACGAGCGTGATGCGAGCGGAGTTGGATGCGATGGCGGCGGTGAGGCCGCAATCAAACGGGCGCGGGCGGCTGGCGGGGATGGAAGACGTGGCCATCACCGTGGCGCTGGGAGCGCTGGTGGCGCTGCCGTTGGCGGAAATCGTCCTGCGCAAAACGATTCATGAGGGCATCTTCGGCTCGAACGCCATCGTGCAGCACTTGACGCTGTTGGTGGGCATGATCGGCGGGGCCATCGCCGCGCGGGAAAACCGGCTGCTGGCGCTTTCGACGCTGGGCGGAAACCTGCCGGAGCGGATGAAGCCGGCGGCGCGCGTGTTTACCGGAGCGGTGGCGGCGACGATTACTGCATTCCTGTGTGTGGCCGCCGCGCAGTTTGTGCTGATCGAGCGGCCAGCGTCGCGCACGCTGGCGTACGGCGTGCCGGTGTGGATGATTCAACTTGCGCTGCCGGTGGGTTTCGCGCTGATTACGCTGCGCCTGCTGCGACACGCGGCGCCGAGCTGGACGGGGCGTCTGACGGCGGTAGCTCTGGCGTGCGCGATGGTGTGGATGTGCGCGGGGTCGCCGCTGGGCGCGGGACGCTTGGTGGTGCCGGCGCTGGTAGTGCTGCTGGGAGCGAGCGTGCTGGGCGCGCCGGCGTTCGTCACGCTGGGCGGCGTGGCGCTGATTTTGTTTTGGGGAATGCACGAGCCCATCGCGTCCATTCCCGTGGACCACTACCGGCTGGTGACCAACCCGTCGCTGCCGACGATTCCGCTGTTCACGCTGGCGGGATATTTTCTGGCGGAGGGCGGAGCGTCGCGGCGGCTGATCCGCGTGTTCCAGGCGCTGGTGGGACGCATGCGCGGCGGGCCGGCGCTGGTGACAGTGCTGGTGTGCGCGTTCTTTACGTCGTTCACCGGCGGGTCGGGCGTGACGATTCTCGCGCTCGGCGGGCTGCTGATGCCCATCCTGCTCGCAGCAAAATATTCCGAAAAAGACGCGCTGGGTTTGCTCACCGGCGCGGGCTCGCTAGGGCTGCTCTTTCCGCCGTGCCTGCCGCTGATTCTTTACGCCATCATCGCCCAAATCCCCATCGAAAAGATTTTTCTGGGCGCGCTGGGGCCGGGCGTGCTGATGCTGGCAGCTGCTGCGGCGTGGGGCGCGAGCCGCGGGCCGCGAGTGGACGTGGCGAAACAACCGTTCGTGTGGAAAGAAGCGCGCGCGGCGCTGTGGGCGGCGAAGTGGGAGCTGTTGCTGCCGGTGGTGGCGTTCGTAGGATTGTTCGGCGGGTTTGCCACGCCCGTGGAGGCGGCGGCGCTGACGGCGCTCTATGCGTTCTTTATTGAGACAGTGCTCTACCGCGACTTGAAAATGAAGCAGGACGTGCCGCGAGTAATGAGCGAATGCGGGCTGCTGGTTGGCGGCGTGCTGCTGATTTTGGGCGTGGCGCTGGGGTTCACCAACTACCTGGTGGACGCGGAAGTGACGGCGCGGGTCGTGGAGTGGACGACACAGACAATCCGCTCGCCGCTGGCATTTCTGCTGGTGCTGAATCTGTTTCTGCTGGTGGTGGGCTGCCTGATGGACATCTATTCAGCGATTGTGATTCAGGTGCCGCTGCTGGTGCCGCTGGGAATGGCGTACGGGATTGATCCGGTACACCTGGGAATTATTTTTCTGGCGAACCTCGAGCTGGGCTACCTGACGCCGCCCGTGGGACTGAACTTGTTCATGTCGTCGTACCGCTTCGGCAAGCCGGTGCCGGAAGTGCTGCGGAGCGTGCTGCCGATTATCGTCGTGCTTTCCATCGGCGTGCTGCTGATTACCTACGTGCCGGCACTGACGCTGACCCTGCCGCGCTGGTTTGGGCACGGGCCGTAAATAAGACAGGGATCAGGGATGAAATCGGAAGAAGTGAGGATTGCAAAAGGAGGGCCGAACATGAGGACGAGGGCTTCGGTGTTGGGGGCGCTGGTGATCATTTTCGGCCTGTGGACAACGGGAGTGCAAGCGCAGGGCAGCAAGAACGCTCCGCGCGATTATTACCGCGGCGAAGCGTACTTTGGCATTTCCTACGCGCGGCTGAGCCTGCAGGGCTTCGACACGCGGCAGCACTCGGTGGGTTGGGGTGCGAGCGTAACGAGAAATTTCAGCCGGCATTTCGGCATCACAGGCGATTTCGGCGGGCAGTACAACCCCCAATGCCCGGAGAACGACGTGCAGTGTTTCGTCGAACTGCTGCGCGCGACGGAGATCCACAATTATAGTTCGCACCAGTTCATGGTTGGCCCTCGGGTGAACATCCCCGGCGAGCGGTTCAGCGGATATGTGCACGCGCTGTTTGGCGGCGTGCGGACGCACGCGTCAGTGCTGACCCTAGCGACAGGCGTAAAGCGGGACATTTCACCCGGACCGAGATTTGCCATGGGCTACGGAGGCGGAATGGATTGGAACCTCTCGGACCGCTTTGCGGTGCGGCTGTTTCAGTTCGATTATCTTCCAGTGAAAGAAAACCCACAGTGGCGGCACAATATGCGGCTGCAGTTCGGCGTCGTACTGCGGTTTGCAAAGTAAGGATGTTGAACTGCGTCAGTTGGCGGAGCGCGCGTCGATGTTTTCGAGCGCCGCGGAGAGTTGCTCGGCGTCGGTGATGGGCGGCAGGCAAGAGGCGTTCACGCAGACGAGGGCTTGCGCAACATCGGCGCGCAGATGGGGAATGGTCTGCTGGTGCGCAGGCACCAGCACGCCGGCGGCAATCTGCTCAGGCGTCACGCGCAGCACGGCTTTGCCGAAGCGGTACGTGGCGGCGGCGGTGTCTTCCAGTTTTCTTGCGATGGGATCGCCGGCCGCTCCGGTAACAACGATCTGCATGCGGTGGCGGGCGTGCAGCAGCGCAGCCAGGCCGAAGCTCGCAGCGAACAGCCCGAACTGCGGCACGACCCCGGCGAACGTTTCCAGCGTCCACAGCGCGCGTTCGCTGTAGAGCGCGTTGCCAGTGTAGCCGTGGAGGCGTCCGAGCACGATGGCGGCGATGGAATTGGCGCCGGGCGTGGGTGAATCCTGGAGCGGCTTGCGGCGGACATCGAGGCCGCCGAGCGGAGCGGCGTCGCGTGAGCGGTCGAAGAAGCCGCCCTTTTCACTATCGCAGAATTTTTCCAGAGTTAAGTTCATAGCGCGCTCGGCGAAGTCGAAGTAGCGGCGGTCGAGCGTGGTTTCATAGGCGTCGAGCAGCGCGGCAACGGCGAAGACTTGATCGTCAAGCACGCCGTCGAGCCGGGGGCCACCAAGACGATGCGCGAAACCTTTGGCGTCGTCCCACGCTTCGGTGAGCAGGAGGTCCAGGGTCTTCAGCGCGAATTTGCGGCAATCATCTCTTTTCAGGATGCGCGCGGCTTCGAGGTACGCCGAAACAAACATGGCGTTCCAGCCGGTGTAGAGCGTGGTGTCCACGAAAGGCGTGGGGCGGCCGGAGCGCGCGGCCAGCAGTTTGCCGCGTGCGCTGGCCAGCAGCAGGCGGACGTCGGATTCCATTTTGCCGAGTTGTTGCGCAACTTCGGCGGTCGAGCGCGCGACCCACAGAACATTTTTGGCCGGGTTATGGTGCATCTCGCCTTGTGCCTGCACGTCGTAGTACAGCTCGATGGCGCGGGCTTCCTGCGGCGGCAACACGCGGTTCACTTCGTCCTGCGTCCAGGTGAAGTAGTCGCCGTCGTCGTCGAGCGACACGTCGGCGTCCTGGCTGGTGTAGAAGCCGCCGCGGGATTGGTCGCTCAGAACTTCATTCACCCAGCCGATGATGCCTTCGGCGGTTTCGCGGAAGAGCGCATCCTGCGTCACCTGCCAGGCGTGCAAATAATTTTTCAGCAGCTCGGAGTTGTCGTAAGACATCTTTTCGAAGTGCGGCACGAGCCACTGCTCGTCCACGGAGTAACGGTGGAAGCCGCCGGCAAGCTGATCGTACACGCCGCCGAGGGCCATCTTCTTGAGCGTTTCTTCCACCACGGTGCGCAAGTGCGGCTCGCGCGTGGCTTGATGGCGCTCGAGCAGAAGATCGAGCGCGGCGGGATGCGGAAATTTCGGCGCGCGGCCGAAGCCGCCATTGCGCAGGTCGAAGCTGCGCACGATGGCGTCCACCATGTCGTCCACCAGACGCGCATCAACTTTTGCTCTTGCGTCAGAAAACGTTTCCGCTTTGGCCACGGCTTCGGCCAGCGCAGCGGCGGATTCAATCACCTTGTCGCGCTGCGTGCGGTACGCGTCGGCGATGGTGACGAGAATGCGGCGAAATCCCGGGCGGCCCATGGCGTCCTCGGGCGGGAAATAGGTGCCGCCAAAAAACGGCTTGCCGTCAGCGGTGAGAAATCCGGTGAGCGGCCAGCCGCCTTGTCCGGAAATGGCGGAGATGGCGGACTGGTAGCGGGCGTCGACGTCGGGGCGCTCGTCGCGGTCCACTTTCACGGCAACAAATTCGCGGTTGATGATGGCGGCGATTTCTGGATTTTCGTAGCTCTCGCGGTCAATCACGTGGCACCAGTGGCACCACACCGCGCCGATGTCGAGCAGGATGGGTTTGTCTTCCGCGCGGGCGCGGGCGAACGCGGCATCGCCCCATTCATGCCAATCAATCGGCTGATGAGAAGCGGAGCGGAGATAGGAACTGGCGGAGGAGGCGAGGCGATTGGGTTTTGATTCCGGCAAAACGATCCTTTCAATGAAGAGCGAAGTTTGAAAAACGGACGCAGCCAAAGCCCGCCCCGGCAAAGCTACTGTATGGAGCTGGGGCCACGGTCGCGCGGGTCGAGCGGCTTGCGGCCGGTAAAGCCCTCGTCCTGGCGATGGTAAAAGCGAATACGGTCTTCGCCGAGCTTCCAGCAGTAATACACCTCCTCGTCGTTGAGTACGGCGGGGAAATCGAGCAGGCCGGCGTCGAGGTCCTTCACCACGCAGCCAGTGGAC
>CAZIWR010000103.1:0-9337 GCA_964542805.1 uncultured Acidobacteriaceae bacterium | reverse complement strand
CGTTGGCCGGACTGTTCAGGATCTCCCTCAATGAGCTCGGTGTCAGCGCTGCGCAGCTCATTTTAACGAACGGTTCCGTGCTGCGGCGGGACTGCCGGTGCAAACTGTGCGCCAGAACGTCTTTTCCGGTTCCGCTTTCACCCAGGAGCAGGACGGAAATGTCCATCGGCGCAATTTCGGCCAGAACCCGTTCGACCGTGCGCATCGCCGGGCTTACGCTGGTCACGAAGGACACCAGCCCGTCTCGGCCTGGGTAGGCCTCAGTTTCAACGGACACCGTGCCAAGTGGACTTACACTCATTCCGTCTCCAACACTTGCCAAGGATAATCTGGCAGAACACTCCGCCAAGAGCTACCGCACACAAGAATAAGCAAGGCAGATGCCAATGACGGGTGACGCGTAAAACGACTGACATTGGCGTCTATGCAGCTTATTTTAAGTCTCTTATGGATATTTCGCTTCAATTCAGTTGCGCCGCTAAACGGACGCGTTCTGACTCATAGTGGTAATAGATTTCCCACTTACTCTAATTGTTTTCCACATTGCGGCCTGATTACGTGGCCTGGCGATGATAAATGCTTTATGATCAAAATCATAGCCATCCAATGGCCTCCCCCACATCGGTGAACTCACCATTCACGGGTCAAGATTAACGGAACCGGGGATAGGAATTATGGAATAGTCCCAATCTAGCTCAACATTTTGGCATGGGAGTTTCTGTGAAGCGTGGTGCACAATTTTTCCAGAGTCACGATTGGAGTTTTTCAATCGTTCAAATCACCCTCTAACTAGTTGGAATCACAATACTTAAAGACACAAATAAATCGTTCTCTCTGCTCCCTTTGGCATTTTGGTTGCTCTATTCCCGGTGTCTTTAGCGGAACACCCGCTTAGGCCCTGGCACCAAGCACATGGAACGAACGGAGAAAACGAAAATGAAAAAGCTCTTGATGACAGTAATAATCGCCCTAGCCGTGCTGGCTTTGGCGCCTGCGGCCAAGGCGGATGGGTCGGCCGCTGGGTCCTTGAGCAACTGTACGGTGCAAGGTGGCAACGTTGTGTCCTTGCTCAACGACAACAACAACACCATCAACGTTAACGTGTACCTTTGCGTGAATGGAAACAACATTAGGGTCGCGGGAATTTTCTGGACGGGTGGCAGCCCCGCGCTGACGGCGCTCGGCATCGATCAGCTCGGCTGGAGCAGCGGTGCAACGTTCGTTTCCGCGGTTCCCGCTGGGACCTCCCCGCCGCCTGGCGATTGGGCAAACACAGGTGCCGGCGTAATGGACGGTTTTGGCAGCTTCGGTGGTACGGCAGCTGAAGCCTCCGGACGAGCCTTGGTTGGCCAGCTTTGGACCTTGAGCGCCCCCCCGGGCAGCGACTTCGCGGTTCACATCCGCTTCGGCGGCACCACGAGCTGTAGCGGGTTCGTCAGCAACCGTCAGCCGGGCTCACTGTCGGACGGTAGCGGCTGCGGTACGAGCGTACCCGAACCTGGCACGCTGACCCTCCTGGGCTCTGGTTTGCTCGGACTGGGACTGGCTGCGCTCCGGCGTCGCCTCCTGTAACTTAAAGAACCAAACCCCTGAAAGCCCCGGTGCTTCGCAGCATCGGGGCTTTTTCTTCTCCAATTCGCTCTCTCCTTGAACCGTTGAACCCATTCGCCGCCCGTCCGCCGGCTGGAACCTGCGGGTGGATTCGTCTTCGGGGAATTCCGCGGGTCTGATAGACTACGAAGGTTCTCCCCTGCTGGAAAGGCCGCGTAGCTCGAGCGCTGGGGAGCACATGATTCGGAGGCATTGAGCCCATGTCCAAGCATCGCTCATTTTCGTGGATCGTCTTGATTGCTGTGCTGGCGGCGTCGCTTGCCAGTTGCACGCGCGATCCCAACGTCAAAAAGCAACAGTTCCTGAAGAGCGGAAACGAGTACTTCGCCAAGGAGAAGTACCGCGAAGCCGCCATTCAATACCTGAATGCCATCAAGGTGGATTCCCGGTACGCCGAGGCGCACTACCAGCTCGCGCAGGCCTATCTGAAGCTGCAAATCTACAACGGAGCCTTCCTGGAGCTTCTCCGCACGGTGGACTTGCAGCCCGACCACCTGAAGGCCCACGTGGACATCGGCAACTTGCAACTGGCTGCGCGGGGGTTCAAGGAAGCGCAAGAACGTGCCCAGCTCGTTTTGAAGAAAGACCTCAAGAACGTTGAGGCCCACATTCTGCTGGCAAACTCCTATGCAGCACTGCAGGACCTGCCAGCCTCCATTCAGGAAATGCAGACGGCCATTCAGATGGATCCCGAGCGCGCGCCGAGTTACTTGAACCTGGCTGTGCTGCAATTGGGAGCCAAGCAGGCCGATGCTGCCGAGGCCAGCTTCAAGAAGGCTATTGAACTTGATGCGAAGTCCGTCCAGGCAACTCTAGCGCTGGGCAATTTCTATGGAATGCAGCGCCGATGGGCGGATGCGGAACTCCTTTTCCGGCGGGCCACCCAGCTCGACCCGAAGAACCCTGTCACGCACGCTGCCCTTGCCCGCCTTTTCCTTGCGCAGGGAAACCGCCAGCAATCGGAAGAGGTGCTCAGGGAAGCCAAGAAAACGATGAGCGACGTGCCGCTGGGTTACCGCCTGCTGGGCGACTTCTACGTGGTCACGGGAGAGGCTCAGAAGGCGCTCGCGGAGTACGGGGCGCTGTATCAGCAATATCCCGGCGATCTGCAAGTGAAGAAGAATTACGCGCAGTTGCTGATCGGGGCCAACCGGCTGGACGAGGGGAACAAGATCACAGACGAAATCCTGAAGAAGAACCCCAAGGATATCGACGCGATCATCTTGCGTGCTCAATTGCAGATGACGCGGAAGCAGTTTGCCGACGCAGTCTCGACCCTCGAGTCTTCCCTGAAGACTGAAGCAGACAACGCCGTCCTCCACTTCCAGCTCGGGCGCGCCCTGGCGGCCTCGGGGAACGCGGCGCGCGCCGAATCCGAGTGGCGTGAAGCCCTGCGTCTCGCTCCCAACTATGTTGCCGCCCAGGAGGCCCTGTCTGCTGCTGCAGCCGCAAAGGGAGACTGGGAACAGGCCAGCAAGAGCGCGGACGCCGTCATCCTCAATAATCCGAATATCCCCATCGGCTATTTGCTGCGCGCATCCGCCAGGGCCGGGCGGGGCGACTATGCCGGCGCCGAAGCTGACGCCAAGAAGGCCATGGAACTGGCGCCCCGAAGCTCCGTGCCGTACCTTCAACTGGGTGCCTTTCGCGCGGCTACGCGGCGCTACGCCGAGGCCGAAAAGCAATTCGAGCGGGCGCTTGAACTCGATCCGAAATCAACCCCGGCTCTTCATGCCCTGGTCACCATTTATAGGGAACTAAAGCAGCCCGCCAAAGGTGTGGCGCGCGCCAGCGCGCAGGTGGCCAAGGCGCCCGATGTGAGCGGGCATTACTTCATCCTGGGCCTCGCGCACCTGGCCAACAAGGACTCGGAACAGGCAGAGCAAGCCCTGGCCAAGGCAACGGACCTCGACAAACAAAATGTTCAAGCCTGGGTGGCGCTGGCACAGGTCCAGACGACTCGTGGCTCGGTGGACAAGGCTGCCGCCAGCTACCAGCGGGCAATCGAGGCCGATCCGAAGCAGCCGATAGTGTTTCTACTGTTCGGGACACTCGAGGAAGGCCGGAATAACTGGCAGCGCGCCCAGGAGCTGTATCAGAAGTCTCTTCAGGTGCAGCCGGATTATGCGCTGGCCGCGAACAACCTCGCGTATCTGATGCTGGAGCACGGCGGCAACATCGATGCCGCGCTCTCTTATGCGCAGGTGGCGCGCCGCGGCCTTCCCGACCTTCCGAACACCGCCGACACGCTTGCCTGGGCGTACTACCACAAGGGCGCATACTCATCGGCAATCGATCTTCTAAAGGAAGCGACCAAACAATCACCGAACAATGCCACCTACCACTATCACATCGGAATGGCGTACGCGAAGAACAACGACAAAGCTCGGGCGAGGCAATCTCTTACCCGGGCGCTCGAACTGAATGCGGCCATCGACAAGGCCGGCGAGATACGGCAGACCCTGGCCCAACTGAAGTAGGCGGATCGGATCACCAACACCGCGCGCCACACCCTGTGCCGTGTGCACGTTCCCCCGGCGGCAAGGCTGCCCGAAAGCCTCAGGAGACCTTGCCTTGAGCCTCCATCCGTGCAGGACTATACTTCCACCCGATGCGCATTCTAGTTGTGGAGGACGAGCCGAAGGTTTCCAGCTTCCTGCTGGAAGGACTGCGCGCGGAAAAGTTTGTCGCGGATCTGGCTGAGGACGGCTACACGGCGCTCGGCCTTCTCACCGGCAACCGCTACGACGTGATCGTTCTCGACCTGAACATTCCTCTATTGGACGGCCTGGGTGTGCTGACCCGCATCCGGCAAAAAGGAATTGCGACAGCCGTTCTGGTGTTGACGGCCCAAAGTTCCGTCGAGGACCGCGTGAAGGGCCTGGAGGCCGGCGCGGACGATTACGTGGTGAAGCCGTTCTCGTTCGAAGAGCTATTGGCGCGCATTCGCGCCCTGCTGCGCCGCGGCACTGCGCCGGGCACCATGCTCTGCGTGGGCGATCTGGAGCTCGATCGCATCAAGCACAAGGTGAGCCGCGCAGGCCGCGCGATTGACCTGACCCAGAAAGAATTCGCAGTGCTGGAGTGCCTGATGGAAAATGCCGGCCAGCCGGTCACGCGCGGGATGCTGTTCGAGCGAGTGTGGAACTCGCGCGCCGAGGAGCTGACGAACCTCGTGGACGTTTACGTGAACTACCTGCGCTCCAAGATTGATCGGGACTTCGAGACAAAACTGATTCAGACGGTCCGCGGCG
Organism: uncultured Acidobacteriaceae bacterium; assembly: GCA_964542805.1. GTDB lineage: Bacteria > Acidobacteriota > Terriglobia > Acidiferrales > UBA7541 > JACQDE01. The sequence continues at coordinate 4,472 of CAZIWR010000103.1, read as the reverse complement.
TCGGCTACATGCTGGTGGAGTCCGATGGCGCAGCCTAGTATCCACGTCCGGCTGACGCTCGCCTATACCATCGCCTTCGGCATTCTCCTCGGGCTCCTCTCCGTCTCCCTCTACCGGACGGCCGCCGCGCAGTTCTACGCGCAAGCCGACGCACAGATTCAAGAGGGCGCTACGGTTGTCCGGCCTCTCTTCAACGTGTCGCAATCGCAGGTCACCTGGCTGGTGGACAAGAAGGTGGTGGACCAATCCTCCTATCTCTTGGCCCACGCCATTTTTGACGACCAAGGCCAGTATCTCGACGGCTCCGTCCTTGCTAGCGTCTATAACCTGCACTTCACTGACGCGGCACGCCGAGCCGTCGAAACTCGCTCGCCGGCCTGGGAGACGCTCGTCGTCCAAAATGACCACCGGCTCCGGATGTTCAATTCCACGATCACCGGCTCGGACGGGCGCGTCTACCTGTTCCGCGTCGGGATGCTGTTGGACCAATCCGAGGACGACCTGCGCCGCCTGGCGACCTCGCTGGCAGTGCTAGTGCCGCTGGTGCTGCTCCTCGGCGGCGGGGTGGGCTGGTTGCTCGCCGGAGACGCACTGCGTCCCGTGGCGGAAATCACAGCTAAGGCGCAGCAAATTTCCGCATCGAAGCTGGCCGAGCGCCTTCCGTTGCGCGGCACCGGGGACGAATTGGACCGGCTGAGCGCAACGCTCAACGAGATGATCACGCGCTTGCAGGGCTCGTTCGAGCAGATGAGCCAGTTCATTTCCAACGTGTCGCACGAGCTGCGCACACCGCTGGCCACGCTGCGCGGAAGCTGCGAGATCGCGCTGCGCAACGCCAAGTCCGAAGAGGAATGTCGCGCCGTTTTGGCAAGTAACATCGAGGACCTTGACCGTCTAGCGCGCATCGTCTCCGATCTACTCGCCTTGGCTCGCGCCGAGGCTGGCCACCAGTTACTGATGCTGCGGCCAGAAAACTTGACCGAACTCGTCCGGGACGCGGTGGAATCCACCCGCCCGCTCGCCGCCGAACATGGAATTTCCATCCACTACCAGGCGGATGGAGAGGTCCTCGCGGACGTGGATCCGGAGCACGTGCTTCGGCTGCTGATCAACCTGCTGGATAACGCCATCAAGTACAACCGCCCGAATGGGCGGGTTGAAGTCAGACTGGGGACGGACAATAAGTGGGCGGTGATTTCCGTGACGGACACAGGTTCCGGGATTTCGCCGGAAGACCTCCCGCGCATCTTCGACCGCAGTTATCGCGGACAGAACGGGCGTGCAGGAAACACAGGCGGCACCGGGTTGGGCCTCAGCCTTGCGAATTGGGTCGCCACCGCTCATGGAGGCCGCATTGACGTAGAGAGCCAGGTAGGGCAGGGCTCGACTTTCCGATTGTGGTTGCCGAGAAATAAGGCTAGCATCGCCCCGCAACCAGCGGGAGAAACGGATCCAACTCACACCCTCGACATTGCCGAGGCTAACAAGGCTCTGCATTCAATCCAAACCAAAGTCCAAGCACCACTTCTGCCTGAAAGGAACTCGACGATGCTGAAAAATGCAGTTCGCTGGGGTTATTGGCTGGGCATAGCTTGTGCTGTGGTCGCGCTCGTGTGGCGGGGATTGCACGCCCTGGGGGTGCCGGATCGCATCGCTTACAGTATCGATCGATCGATCGGCTACCCAGGGTTTTTGAACGGCTCCTTTCTCTTTCTGCTGATCGCGGCCGCAACAGCAGGCTATCTGTGGGTCAACGAGAAAAAGCCGTGAGCGCTGGCTGTTAGCCGCGCGACTGACGCGACGAGTAGGCCCGGCCGTTAGTTCGCGTTGGCTTCGCTATGGGTCGGGGACCCCTCAAGATCCCCGCTGCTGTGGCGAGCTTGATTTTTGGAAGGCAGCCCTGCGTCCCGCATTTTGTAAAGCAATGCACGATAACTGATGCCCAGGAGCTTGGATGCGCGCCGTCGGTTCCAGCGCGTTTCCTTCAGGGCTTCCAGGATCAGAAAGCGCTCGGCCCGCTGGGCGGCAGCCCGGGAGAATTTTTTCAGAGCGAAATCCTGCGGCAACTCGAGCTGAGATTCATCCGCCATCGTTCCTTCGCTGCGCTCGCCCAGTTCGTTGAAAATGCTGTCCACCGAACCCAGGATGACGTAGCGCTTCACGTAATTTTCGAGTTCGCGGATGTTGCCGGGCCACTTGTGCACGCGGAACCGATCCATCACTTCCGACGGCAGCGGCGGGACTTGGCGGCCAAACTGCTTGCCGTACGTCTGCAGGAACCAATCCACCATCATGGGAAGATCTGCGATGCGGCTGCGCAAGGGCGGCATCTGGATGTTCACCACGTTGATGCGATAGTAGAGGTCTTCGCGAAAGCGCCCGGCCTGGATCTCTGCCTGGACGTTGCGGTTGGTGATACACAGGATGCGCACGTCGCAGCGGCGCTCTTCCAAGTCGCCGATGCGGCTGAAGCAGCCGTCCTGCAGAACCTGAAGCAATTTGGCCTGCAGCCCAGAGTCAATGTCTGCAATTTCGTCCAGGACCATCGAGCCGCCGTTGGCCTGCTCGAACTTGCCGGCTCGACTGTTGTATGCGCCGGTGAATGAACCCTTCTCGTAGCCGAAGAGTTCCGACTCCAAAAGCGAGCCTGGAATCGCCGCGCAGTTTACCTTGATCAGGGGTTGCTCACACCACGGTGAAATCTGATGGAGATAGTTGGCTAGGATTTCCTTGCCCGTGCCGCTTTCGCCTTCCAGCAGCACCGGTACGCGGATGGCTGCCACGCGCTCCACAGTCTGACGGATACGGGACAATTCCTCGGTCTGCCCAAAAATCACATCAGGTCCCAAGGCATTGCGGCTCGCATCCGGGTCTGCAGCAAGCTGTTGAACTCTTGCCACGTTCGATCCTACTCCCTAGCTGAATTCTCTTCAACATACCGGTCATAGGATGTGCATCTTTACGGCCAAGTACTCACCTAAAATGGTACTCGCTTAATTTGCATTTAACTCACTTATTGTCAATAGTTTGTGCCCAAACTGCCATATTGACTACGCAACTTCGTGCGCGATAGCAAAGGGAATCAAACTAATCTGATGTGAAATGTTTTTCCTATTTGAAACTTCCAATACCCATTGGGGCTTTCGCCCCACCTTCTGATCGAAACGCACTGAAGTCCTGCCTCGTCCAAGAAGAAGCAATGAAGTAAGGATCCGCCGACGCCCGGCTCGATTGAATTGCTGCACTAACTAGATGTGGGGATTGGGAAGGTGTCGCGCCATGGATTGGGTTGGCGTGCTGCACATCGCGGTGCGAACGCTCGGGCGCAACAAACTGCGCACGGCGTTGACGCTGCTCGGCATTACCATCGCCATCAGCGCGGTGATTTGCACCGTGGCCATCGGTGAAGGCGGCTCAAGCATGATTCGCGATCAACTCGCCATGCTCGGCGATAATCTTGTTTGGGTCGAAGCCGGCAACCGCAACGTCGGTGGCGTGCGCACCGGCAATTTCGGCAGCAACACCCTGACCATGGAAGACCTGCAGGCCATCGTGCAGTCCATCCCGCTCATCAAACAAGCCTCGCCGCAAGTGGATTCCCGCGCACAAGTGGTTTACGGCAATCAGAATTGGAGCACCACGTATCGCGGCGTCTCGCCCGAGTACTTGGAGATTCGTCTATGGAAGGTGGCGGCAGGCGCCGTCTTCACGCATGAGGACGTGAGTAATTTCGCGGGCGTCTGCCTGCTCGGCCAGACAGTGGCGCAAATTCTCTTCGGCGCGGAGGATCCCATCGGGAAAACCATCCGTGTGAAAAATCTTCCCTGCAAAGTGACGGGAGTATTGACCGCGAAGGGCATGTCCGTGACCGGGCAGGACCAGGACAACTTCATCCTGATGCCCTACACCACGGTGATGAACAAACTGAGCGGCGTGCGGTGGCTGGACGACATCATGTGCTCGGTGACCTCGCCGGACGCCGTGCGGCCCACGCGCGAAATGATCACGCGGCTGCTGCGCGAGCGCCACCGCATCCGGGACGGTGCGCCCGAGGACTTCAACATCCGCACGCCCGACGAAACCCGTAAGGTACAGGAGGACGCCAGCAACACGTTCACCATGATGCTGGCGAGCATCGCTTCCGTTTCGTTGCTGGTGGGCGGAATCGGCATCATGAATATCATGCTCGTTTCCGTTACGGAGCGGACGCGCGAAATCGGTGTGCGCATGGCTGTGGGCGCCAACGAAGGCGACGTACAAATGCAATTCTTGGCGGAGGCGGTGACCTTAAGCTTGCTGGGCGGGGCGATTGGCGTGCCCGGCGGAATTCTGAGCTCGTTCGGGATTTCGTCGCTGCTCGGCTGGCCCACGTCCGTCTCGCTGACGGCCATCGGCGTCGCGTTCCTTTTTTCACTAGCGGTTGGGATCTTCTTTGGCTACTACCCGGCATACAAAGCCTCTCAGCTTGACCC
>CAZIWR010000102.1:0-9346 GCA_964542805.1 uncultured Acidobacteriaceae bacterium | reverse complement strand
AACTTTCGAATCGGTTTTCATTTCGAATTTCACCGTTTTTTCCGGCACCGCTTTCGCGCTGAGGAGCTTCAGCGTGTACAGTTCGCCGTAGTGGATATAGCAGACCTCGTCCTTCTTCACGCCGCGCTCCAGCGCCTGGTCCACCAGTTCTGCCACCGACGCCAGGAACCCGCTCACGCGCGCGCACTTTTGCCGCATGGCTGCTGGCGTTTCGCGGAATTTACCTGTGCCGCCATCCAATTCCGCAAACACTTTTTCCTTCATCGGCGCGAACTGGTAGATGTCCAGTTCTTTTTCCGTCGCAAACGGCACCGTCTTGGCCACGCCTTGTCCGCGGTCCAGCCGCGCAATCACGGCCTGGTACTCGAATTCTTTGGCGGATTTTTCCTTTTCCATCCGCGCTTTCGTTTCCTCCGACGTTTCCTCCGCCTTGGCCCGCGTCATAAAGCCGAAGAACACGCTTGTTTCCGGCGTGCGGGTCTCGTCCTCCGCGCGCCGCACCACTTCCATGGCCACGCCCCAGCGGTTGATTTTTCTCGCCTTCGCCGGGTCCGACCCGATGAGCAGCGAAATCAACTCCCGCTGCGGATCATCGGGAATCGCGCCTCGACGAATCGTGCCCCCGCCCACGTCATGCCGCGTCACCCAGAAAATCAGCAGCCGCAGCCGCGCGGTCATCGCGTACTCGTAGTTACCGCGTACCGCCGGTGGTTTGCGCACCCATTCCGTCACCGCGCGCAGCGACTCCTCCGCTTGCGGAGCAATTCCGCCCGCTGGCGTGAGCTGCGCGCCAATCGCCACCGCTCCCGCCAGCAGCGGAATCAGCACCGCCACCCATCGCGCGCTCTTTGCTTTCAGTACCTCGGTTAACCGCATCCGTTTTTTCCCAGCCTGCATGGAGCACGCTTCTCCCGTGGCCATTTCTTCAACTATTCTACGATGCTCACTCCACCTGCTGTGTCTTCTTCTCTTTTCTATTGTCTCTTTTCTATTTTCTATTTTCCTGCGCCTCTGTGGCTTGGTTTCATTTCATGCTAGGATTCCCATTCTCCTCCGGAGGAAAACATGACGCCCGCCGAACGCAAGGAAAAAATCGACGCCTACTCCGCCGGCCCCGCGCTGCTCGAAGAGGCCCTCAAGCAATTCCCTCGCGAGATGTGGCAATGGAAGCCCGCGCGCAACCGTTGGAGCATCCACGAAATCCTCGTGCATCTCGCCGACAGCGAAGCCAACGCCTATCTCCGCGCGCGCCGTTTTCTCGCCGAGCCCGGCCAGCCCGTCATGGCCTACAATCAGGACGTCTGGGCGCAAAAGCTCGACTACCACGGGCAAAACCCCGACGACGCCGTGGCCCTCGTCCTTCTGGTCCGTAAGATGACCGGCGCGCTCATCCGCGATCTTCCCGACGACGTGTGGGCCCGCACCGCGCTCCATCCCGAGCACGCCAACTACACCTTCGACCGCTGGCTGGAAATCTATTCCCACCACATTCACGGCCACATTGACCAAATGAAGAAAAACTTCAAAATTTGGATCACCGAACGCACGCGGTAACGCTGGATTTTTGGCGGGTATTCTGCGCGCAGTGTTTGTCGCTTCACTTCTACATTCCCACATTCCCTCGTTCCTCTCTTCCTCCTTCCTCCCTTCCTCCTTCCTCTGCTACGATGTTTCCTCTATGTCTCCCGATTCCCGTCCTCTAATTGGCGTCCCTTTCCGCTCACTGCGCGAAGAGGACGACCCCGCCGAGCGCGCCAAGATTGAGCCCTACCTTTGCGCCGTGGAAGCTGCCGGCGGCCGCGCCGCGGAGGTTTCGCTTCGTCTCCCTCCCGATAAACTCGTCGCCCGGGCCGCCACGTTCGACGCCATTCTGCTCACTGGCAGCCCCGCGGACGTGGACCCCTCCTGGTACCACGCCGAGCGCCACGCTGCCTGCGGCGAATCCGATCCCTGCCGCGAGCAGACCGATTTCGCTTTGCTCGACTGCGCCTTTTCCGCCGGCAAGCCCGTGCTGGCCATTTGTTACGGCGTGCAGTCGCTCAACGTCTATCTTGGCGGCTCGCTCGTGCAGGATATTTCCGCCGTGCTCAAAAGTGATTTGCCGCACGCTTGGCCGGGCCGCGCGAGTGGCGCCCCCGAGCCGCACCACGACGTCGCCATCGAACCCGGTTCGCTCCTCGCCCAACTTGCCGGTGCGTCGCACGCCCGCGTGAATAGTTCGCATCATCAAGCCCTCGACCGCCTCGGCCGCGACCTTCGCGTCGTCGCCCGCGCCCCCGACGGCGTCATTGAAGCCGTCGAACTCGCCGCCGGCCCCTGGGTTCTCGGCGTCCAATGGCATCCCGAGCGCATGACCAGTGACGCCCTCGCGCAATCGTTGTATCTCGAATTGGTCGCCGCCGCTCGTAAGCAGGTGGTAGGTAGTAGGTAGCAGGTTTCAGATTTCAGATTCTCGTTTTGCGAATTTCGAGTTTCGAATTTCGATTTTCGTCTTCATCAGGAGCAGAGTTTTTCCTATTTTCTCTTTTCTCTTTTCTATTTTCTGGGGGCCCCATGATTTCACTTGCAGGCAAGGCTGCACTCATCACCGGCGGATCGCGCGGCATTGGCGCCGCCGCGGTGCGCATGTTCGCTCGGTCCGGCGCCGACGTGGTCTTCAACTACTTCCGCAACAAAGACGCCGCCGCCCAGGTCGCACAGGACGCCCGCAAGCACGGCACGCGCGTCGAATTTCTCAAGGCTGACCTCGGCACAATGAAAGACGCAAAGCATCTCGTGGACTTCACCGCCGAGCGCCTCGGCAAAATTGACATCCTCGTTGCCAACGCCGGCATCTGGCCCGTCGAGGACCGCCCCATCGAATCCCTCAGCGAAAAAGAGTGGGACGCAATGATGCGCGTCAACCTGAAGAGCGTTTACAGCGTCACGCACTTCGCTGCCGCGCACATGATCGCGCAGAAGTCCGGAAAAATTATCGCCATCAGCTCCACCGCCGGCCAGCGCGGCGAGGCTTTCCATTCGCATTACGCCGCCTCCAAGGGCGCCATCATCAGTTTCGTCAAAGGCCTGAGCACCGAGCTCGCCCGTCACGGCATCCTCGTCAACTGCGTGGCCCCGGGCTGGGTGGATACGGACATGTCCAAGCCCGTGCTCGCCACCAAGGCCGGCTGGAAGTTCGCTACGCGCTCTATTCCGCTCGGCCGCCCCGGCACCGCCGAAGAAATTGCCGGCCCCATTCTTTTCCTCGCCTCCGACCTGGCAACCTTTATCACCGGTGAAGTCTTCAATGTTAATGGAGGTGCTGTCCTGTGCGGCTGACGCATTCGAAGACCGCCTGCTTGGTTGTAGGGGCGCTGCTTGCTGCGCCCCTCTTCGCGCTGTTTGCTGCGCCCCCTGCGGCTTCCCAAGACCCCGACACCATGCTCCCCGCGCAGTCCGAGGCCAAAGCCCGCGAACTCATCAACTCCGCCATTCAGGCCCTCGGCGGCGATGCCTACCTCCGCGTCCGCGACATCTCCCGCACCGGCCGCCTCTCTCAGTTCGGTTCCAACGGCGCTCTCATGGGCTTCGTCGAAGTTTTCGACTACACCAAGCTCCCCGACAAGCGCCGCCGCGAATATTCCAAGCGCCGCAACATTATTGACGTTTTCAACGGCGACGAAGGCTGGTCGCTGGACAGAGATGGCATCGAGGACACCACGGCTGAAACGCTGGACGCCTTTCAGGAAAATCTCCGCCGCGGCATGGATAATTTTTTCCGTTTCCGCTTCAACAAAGAGGACGGCATCATCCTCCGCTATGGCGGCAGCGATTTGGTGGACATGAAGCAGGTGGACTGGGTGGAAGTTTCCGACCGCGAGCGTCGCGTCATCCGCATCGCTATGGACCGCAACACGCGCCTGCCCATTCGCGCCGTCAATTTCCAGCGCGATCGTGACACGCGCGATCCCATCCAGGAAGTCGATTACTTCTCCAATTACCAGCCCATTCAGGGCGTGGTCACGCCCTTCCGCGTCGCCCGCGACCGCGCCGGACGCCGCATCGTTGAAACCGTGTATACCTCCATCCAATACAACACCGGCCTCGACGACTCCCTTTTCTCTCGCGCCTCCCTCGAACAGCGTTGGTCCCAAATCGGCAAAAAGAAATAGCGCCAGCCTTCGTAGGACAGGCTTTCTAGCCTGTCCTTTGTAGGGCGGTTCTCCGCATTGCCTCTGTTTGTCATCCTGAGGCCCGCTGCTTTTGCGGGCCGAAGGATCTCTCCTTGTTTCCTCTGTGCCTCTGTGGCAAATTCCCTGCTCCCGCCTTTTGTGTTACATTCCGCCCATCTTTATCGCACCACGGAGGCCGCCATGCTCGCACGCCGCCAATTTCTCCAACGCGCCGCCATCGGCGCCGCCATTCTCGGCATTCCTATCGCCCGCGCCGAGCAGATGTTCTCGCAGGACATCCCCATGCCTTCGCCGGGCCTGTTGACATCCGATCCCGAGCGATTCTGGGCCGAGCTGCGCCGCCAGTGGCTGCTCGCCTCCGACCGCATCAACTTGAATTGCGGCTCCGTCGGCTGCACGCCGCTGCCGATTCTTCGCGCCATGATTGACCACATCCTCACCGCGGAAACCTATCGCGAGCCGGCCTATCCGTGGTTCGGCTACGAAGAAAACACGCGCCTTCGCGAGCTCCGCGATTCCCTCGCCGCCTTCCTGCATTGCAAGCGCGACGAGCTGGCTCTGGTCCGCAATGCCACCGAGGCCAACAACGTCGTCTGCAACGGCCTCGACATGAAAAACGGCGAAGAAGTTCTCATGACCGACCAGGAGCATCCCGGCGGGCGTTGCTGTTGGGAGCAGAAGGCCGCGCGCTTCGGCACAAAGATTAGCTACGTCGCGCTCCCCAAGCCCCCCGCCTTTAAAGAACAGATCGTTGACCTCTTCGCCCGCGCCATTAAGCCCGAAACCAAAATCATTTTCTTCAGCCACATCACCACCGTCACCGGCACGATTCTCCCGGCCAAAGAAATCTGCACGCTGGCCCGCAGCCGCGGCATTCTCACGCATCTCGACGGCGCCCACGCCATCGGCCAGATTCCCCTCGACCTCCACGACATCGGTTGCGATTTCTACGCCTCCAGCCCGCACAAGTGGCTGATGTCCCCCAAGGGCACCGGCTTTCTCTACTTGCGCGAGGAAACCCTCGACAGACTCAAGCTGTGGGTCAACATCGCCTCTGGCGAGTGGAAGAACTACGATATGAAGGCCTACCGCTTCTCCAACTTTGGCACGTCGAATTTGTCCGTCTTCGTCGGCCTCAAGGCCGCGCTCGATTTCTTCAACCAGATCGGCCCGGAAAAAATTTACGCCCGCTCGCACCAGCTCGCCACGCGCGTCCGCGACTTCATCGCTAAACAGCCGCAGCTCAAAGTTGTCAACGCCTCCTCGGACGATTTTTTCGGCACCCTGGTGAGCTTCGAGCCGGCTCCCGGCTCCGGCCTGAAAGATCTTTCCTCCATCGCCCGCGAATGCTCCGCGCGGAACATCCGCATCGCCGGCGGCGGCGAGCGCATCCGCATCGCCACGCACATTTTCACTCAGCCCAACGAGCTCCTTGCCTTCTTCGACGCCATCTCCGCCGCCCTCCGCACCTAGCGACCTCCTTCAGGCGGGCTGGTAAGGCTTTTCATCCCTGACCCCTGTTCCCCGATTCCTGACCCCTGCCGTTGTTGAGCGAATCGCCTTTCTCTGCTACCATAATCGTTTGTTTCAGCGTGTTTTTTCTCGCAGGAGCAGCAATGGCTCAAACATGTGAACTGTGCGGCAAAGGGCCGCACTACGGCAACATCATTAGCCACGCCAACAACCTCCGCCGCCGCCGCTGGAATCCCAATCTGCGTCGCGTGCGCGCGATCGTCAAAGGCGTGCGCATGCACGTGCGGGTGTGCACCGCCTGCATTCGGGCCGGCCGCGTGACGAAGGCCGCCTGACACCACCTTTCACGCATCCCTTTTTCCGAGGTGACGTTGTGCTCCAGCGCGCTGTCCTGACCACCGGGGTTTTGGCGCTCATGGTGTCTTTCGGCGCCTGCCGCAAGGAGTCCGCCCCGGGCCCCGACGTTTGGGCCACCGTCAACGGCAAGGAAATCAAGCGCGACGAAGTCGAAAAATACTTCCGCAGCCGCTCCAACCCCGAAGGCCAGGAGCCCTCGCAGGAAGAAGGCCTCTCGCTCAAGCTCAACATCATCGATGAGCTCATCAACAACGAAATCCTTCTCGAGCGCGCCAAGAAAATGGGTCTCGAAGCCGCTGACGGGGAGGTCGAAGACAGCTTTACGGAGGTCAAAAGTCCTTACACGGAGGACGAGTTCCAGCGCCAGTTAAAGGAGCGCGGCGTCACCGTGGATGACTTCAAGAAGGACATCCGGCGGAATCTTACCATCCGGAAGTTAATCAACAGGGAGGTCGTCGCCAAGGTCTCCATCACCGACCAGGACGTCAACGACTTCTACAACCAGAACCGCGCGCAGTTCAATGTCGCCGAGTCGCAGTACCGTGTTTCGCAGATTGTCGTCACTCCACGCAAGGATCCGCAGGTCCGCAATCGCAAGGGCGACGACGCCACCACCGATGCCGAAGCCCGCCGCAAGGCGGCTGCCTTGATGGCCCAGATCCATGAAGGCGCCGACTTCGCTCAGCTCGCCGTCGACTATTCCGAAGATCCCAACACGTCCGCCAACGGTGGCGATCTCGGCTACATTCCTGAATCTGCGCTCACTCAAACCGATCCCGCTCTGAAAAAGACTCTCACTGCTCTGCGCCCGGGTGAGGTCAGTCCCGTCGTCGCCCTGCGCGACGGCTATCGCATTCTCAAGCTCATCGCTCGCGAATCGCCCGGCCAGCGCGAGCTCGCCGACCCCAAGGTCCAGCAATCCATCCGCGACGCCCTGCGCAACCGCAAGGAGCAGCTGCTCCGCTCCGCGTATCTCAATGTCGCCCGCGATCAAGCCACCGTGCGCAATTACCTCGCCCAGCAGGTTCTCGAATCCGCCGGCAAGCTTCCCGCCGCCACCCCGGCCCCCGCCAAGCAGCCCGCCCCCGCCAAAAAGTAGGCCCTGGCCGCATCGCGGGGTCCCCAAATCTTCCCTTCCCATTCTGCTGTCCCGGGCTTAGAATTTGCCTATCGAAACGACAGTCTGGTGGAAGGCCTGCCCGGCGCAAGCTTTTCAGTGAATTTCGATTTTTGAGTTTCGGCCTTGACCATGGCGTTCCGTTTCATTGTTGACCGCGTCTTCCCGCTGGCCGAAGGCGGCGTTGTCGTGGAAGGCCGCGTGGAAAGCGGGGCGGTGCGCGAAGGCCATCCGATTGCCTTCCTCAGCCCCGCCGGCCGCCCCATGCAGGACTGTATCCTCACCATCGAGCGCAGTTCCGACCGCTCCTTTGTCGTCCGGGCCACCGCCGGCGACCACGTCCGCTTCCTGCTCCCCGACGCAAGCCCCTCCGAGCTGGCCCCGGGCACTCTGATCGAAGATATTCGGGATTAAACTTTTTTCCGGCGGGAACTTCTGCTCCTAACCTATTGCAGGATACTGAAAAGCGCTTGGGGTGTCGTTCCGAGCCCGCCGTGGCCGACGAGGAATCCCTCTTCAGGCTAACTCAACAACTCGCGTTTCGTGTTTCGCTTTTCGCTTTTGGTTTTCTATTTTCTCTTTTCTCTTTTCTATTTTCTATCCTTACCCAATCACTGCCAGCGTCTCTCCCGCATTCACCGCCTGCCCTTCCGCCACCAGCACTTTCTCCACTTTCCCTGTCTTTGGCGCTTTAATCTCGTTCTGCATCTTCATTGCTTCGACCACCAGCAATCCTTGCCCCGCCTCCACCGCGTCGCCCGCCTTGGCCAGCACGCGCACAATTTTCCCCGGCATGGGCGCTTTGATTTCTTGGCGTCCTTCGGCTTCCACCCCGCCGCCCCGTGCTGTTTTTTGGCTGCGCCACTGCCGCGGGTCCATCACCTGCGCGACCAACTCTTCGCCGCCCGCGTGGATGTGCAGCCCGTCCGGCGCCTCATGCACGCGCACCTCGTACGACTGCCCGCGCAGCAAAATCGAATACGTCGCCGTGGCCACTTCCACCGCGTCCGCCTCCACCGGCAGCCCGTCCAGCATGCATACCAGCCGCTCGCCTCGCCGCACCACTTCCAGCGCGCGTTTCTTCCCGCCGATTTGTACTTCGAGTTTCATTTCTGCTTCACAAACGTTGTCCGGCGGACTTTACTTATTCGCTCCCGCTTTTGTCTTCTCCACCGCCGCGCGAAACCCTGCGGCCAATTTTTCCGCCGGCCCGCGTCCCCAATAATGAAGGAAAATCACCATCGGCTGCGTTCCAATCATATGGTGGTGGATGGCCACCACTTGCAGCTCATTTTGCCGCAGCGCTTTCAGCACCGGCGTGACTTCGTTCTCCAACATGGCGATGTCCCCGGCCACCGCCGCGTCCTCCATCGTGCCATAGAACGCCGCCCAGGTATTCAATCCCATCCGCGCGTTAATCGTCGCGCCCATTTCTTTCAAGCCGATGTCGTCGCGCCCAATCGTGATTTTCCACACGAAGCCGATTTGCTCGCCCGGCTGTCCGATAATCGCGGAAAGCCTCGCCCCATCGAGTTTGTTCACGAACGAAAAAGCGCTGCTTCCCACTCCGAACTTCGGAATCATCTCCAGCGCCGGCTTCAACTGCTGCGCCAGTTTTTCCGCTTTGCCATGGCCGTGGACATGCATGTAGAACACGCGCGGCTGATCCCAGAAAAAATGGTTGTGCAGTGCGGTCACCTCAATGCCGTTCTCCAGCAGCGCCGACATCACCGGATTCACCTCGTCCTCCAGCAACACCAGGTCGCCCATCATCACGTCCATCCCCCCGTCGCCCTTGGTAAACGCCACCCAGCCGCCAAAACCGAACGGCGTGGGCAGCGCCATCCCCGCCACGCTGACGTGCAAATCACCGCGCGGCACGTTCACCTTCAGCACGCCCGCCTTGTAGTCCCCGCTCCGCCCGAGTATTTCCAGCACCTTTTTGTAATCCGCCGGCATCTCTTGCGCGCCGGCCGAAATCGCACAGAAAAATACAAACAACATCGCCAGCATAAATCGCTTCATGAGTTTTTCCTTCCCGCGCGTTCCATTTTTTCTTCCGGCGGCTTCACGCGTCGGAATGCCGCGAACAAAATCACATCGTACACGATCTTAATTCCTCCGCCGAAAAACAGCGGGCTGGCCATGGACAGTCCTTTCATTGCCGCTCCGGCCAGCGCCGGCGCAATGGCATACGACACGTTGCGCGTAAACGTTGTGAACCCGC
>CAZIWR010000101.1:0-9547 GCA_964542805.1 uncultured Acidobacteriaceae bacterium | reverse complement strand
ACGTGTGGAGCGTGACGAGTTACAAGGAACTCTACCGCGACGGCCTGGAGACCGAACGCTGGAATATGCTGCATCCGATGGAAAAGCCGCGCGTGCCCTACGCCACCCAGGCGCTGGCGGACGCGCCGGGCGTGCTGCTGGCGGCGTCGGATTACCTGAAGTCGCTGCCCGCGATGGTGTCGCGGTGGTTCCCCCGGCGCCTGGCGTGCCTGGGCACCGACGGCTTCGGTCGCAGTGAAAGCCGCGCCGGGCTGCGCGACTTCTTCGAAGTGGACGCCAAGCACATCGCCTTCGGCACGCTGACGGAGCTCCTGCGCGAGAAAAAGATCGAAGCGTCCGTGGTGAAGAAAGCCATGCAGGAGTTGGGCATCAATCCGGAAAAGGCCAATCCGGCGAATTCCTGAGGAACTCCAACCGGTTTATTCCCATCATCGCGTGAGCTATTGTGCGCGCCGCGCAGCGCGAGCATCTTAGGCCGCACGCACGGCCGCGTCAACGCACGGAGGCTTACTTCAGGTTCTCACGCAGCCATTGCAGCAGAAGCGCGCGGTGCTCTTCGGTGAGCTGGTGACCGGTTTCGGACCAGATGCTTTGCTTGGGCTGCTTGGCGAGTTTGAGCAGCGGCGCGACAGAGGTTTCCTTGATGTGGTCCGTATCGTAGTTTCCGCTGATGGTCAGCAGCGGGCGCGGACTGATTCGCCCGATATAATTAGCCGGGCAGGCGCCAGGCAAATGGCCGCGCTCCAGCGCGTCGAAATGCGCCGGAAGAAGCAGAGCCACAGCCGACAGTCTGCGGTCGGCGCCAGCTGCAATGGCTCCTACAATCGCGCCGCGGCTGATCCCGGCAAGGCTGATGCGTTTGGGGTCGGCTCCCCGCTCGGACACCAGTAAATCGAAAGACCGGCCGACGTCTTTCACCGTTTGCGTGACCCAGGTCAGATACTCCGAAGGCTGGTTGTAGAGCCTGTCATGTTTGTCCTGTTCCGTGAAGGTGGTCATCAGCCCGGTTTTGCGCTCACCGAAATACAGCATGTCAATCGCGAACACGACGAATCCGCCGCGGGCCAATGATTCGGCGATCACTGTGGGACCTTCTTTCCCCTGCGGGGTGCCTCCATGCAAGAGAATCAACGCAGGCGCCTTGCGCAAAGCCGGGCCGGCCGGGCTATAGAGGTTGGCGAAGACACGCACTCCCGGCGTGCTCTGGAAAGAGAGGTGCTCCTTTTTCACGCCCTCTTTTTCTTCCACATTGAGCACGCGCAGGTCAAAAGGAAGCTTTTTGTCATACACAAAAAAGTCGAGATACGTGCGGAACGTTTTGTCGTTCACCGGGCGCGCCAGCCACTCGTCAGCGGAAGGTTTTTGCGCAACTGCAAAGGGAAGAAGCAAGGATGAAAGCAGAAGAATTGACGCCCCAGCGCGAAGTAATTGTTTCATTCCCGAATTCCTCCTCACTTTTCCCCACGGCCCGCTGCAGATGCCACCAGGCGGAACCCGATTGCCTCGTTGGCATAAGTGGGATCAAACGTTTCCATGTGGGCCGCTTCAAACATGTAGGAAGGATCCTGCCATGAGCCGCCGACCACGATTCGGCGCGTGGTGCTCGCGAACGGATCCAGCAGCCATTCGCGAACATTGCCGGCCATGTCCAGACAGCCAAATGGGCTGACGCCCAGCGGAAAAGTACCCACGGGACGCGCTCCGACGGAACCGAAATTAGAACGGAGCTCGGTGGTCTGCACGTCGCTGCCCCAGGGGTACACGCCGCCGGAATCCCCCTGCGCCGCGCGCCACCACTGTCCTGCGGTCGGCAGTGTCTTTCCGATCCAGCGCGAAAAGGCAGCTGCTTCATACCAGGAGACGCCAACCACAGGAAAATCGCCTTGCCCTACGGGAAAACTCCCGTTGGACCAGTAACGCGGCCCGGACAGGCTTGTTCGATCCACGAACCCCTCCACAGCTTTGGTCCACGGAATCGGGCGGCCATTTACCAGCAGAGTCTCCGGCCAGAAGGTCTGATCCCGATAACCGCCCGCGGCGACGAATTTCTGGAATTGCGCGTTGGTCACTTCGGTTCGATCCACGAAAAACGCCGGGATGCTTGCGCCCCCACTGGCCGCCGGCGACTTGCCTTCTTCCACAAAGACCATGCCGTCTAATGCCCCGCCGGCAGAACGCAGCTTGCGGCTGACGCGCAACTCCTTGCCCAACTCCACACGCACAAGCAATTCAACAGGGTTCATGTGCTCGGCGTTCATGCGCATCAGATACTCGCCGGCCACCAGTTTGCGCCCGGCGATGGGCGTGCGGCCGAGATTCATGGGCTGGCGCGTCGAAAACTTGTCAATGGGCTGCACGCGGGCCACAGCTACGGACGCGCCCGCGGGATCGCTTTCGATCGCCAGCGTGCCGGCAACCAGCTTCGCCACTCCTTCGGCCCGCGGATCGCCAATGTCCACGCCGGCAGCCTGCAATGCCTCAGACACCTCATCCAGACGGCCGGCGGCCGCGGCAGGCTGGACGCGCGCGATGACGTCTCCGACCCCGTTTCGTCCCCTGCGCCCAAGATAGATTCCGCCGGCGATCAGCAACACAATCACAATCGCGCCCGCGAGATATTCACGTTTCCCCAGCGCCGCACGCGCTTTCGCCGCCGGCCCTTCTTTCCGGACGGGTTCGGCTGAGCGGAGGCCGGCGCGTGAGGAATCCGAATCGCGCTTCAGCCGCTGTAAATCGGAACGCAGTTCAGCAGCGCTCTGGTAGCGCAGCTTGCGATCTTTTTCCAATGACTTTTGGATGATGTGTTCCAACTCCGGGGGCAAACTCGGATTCAGGCGCATCGGCGGGGTCGGCTCGCGGTTCAGAATGCCGTCGAAGATGACTCCGAAAGTGTTCCCGGGGAAAGCTTGCTGTCCCGTGGCCATTTCGTAGAGGACGATACCGGCAGAAAACAGATCGCTGCGCGCGTCTACTTCTTCCCCGCGCACCTGCTCGGGAGACATGTACGCCACGGTCCCGAGAGCTTGGCCCGGGCTGGTCAGAAACTCATTCTCGGCTCCCTCGGTTGGTTGCGCAGACTGTTCCTCCGATTCCGGGTCATGCCGTTGCGAGAGTTTCGCCAGTCCAAAATCCAGAATCTTTGCCTGGTTGCGCTGGGTGACGAAGATGTTCGCCGGCTTGATGTCGCGGTGAATGATGCCCTGGGCGTGGGCCGAGTCGAGGGCATCTGCGATTTGGGCACCGAGCTCCAGCAACTCCTCGAGCGGGAGTGGCTTGCCGCCGATGCGATGCTTCAGCGTATGGCCTTCGAGATACTGCATGGCGATGAAGGGCTGGCCTTCGTGTTCGCCGATTTCGAAAATCGTGCAGATATTCGAGTGGTCCAGGGCCGAAGCCGCGCGCGCCTCGCGCGCGAAACGTTCCAGCGCCGCGTGGTCGTGCGCGACTCCTTGAGGAAGAAATTTCAGGGCGACGAACCGGCGAAGCTTGGTGTCTTCCGCCTTGAAGACCACTCCCATGCCTCCGCCGCCGAGCTTTTCCACAATATGGTAGTGCGCAATGGTCTTGCCAATCATAGGAATGAAATTTGCCCTTCGGCGGGCATATTAGGCTGCGCTTGCAGACAAGTCAACGCGCGGGCAGTGTGCTGCGGATTTCTACAGACCTAAGTGGCGCAGGCGAAAATGAAGCACCGGCGTAATCAGATTCAGTCCGCGCCGCAGGGGTCGGAAACCGCGGAAGAAAACGGGACGCTGGAGACGCCTCTCCCCGCGAGCTTGGGATTTCTTGCGGAGCTTTCCGGGCGTTGCAGGTTGCGGCGCAGTTTTTTTCTGGCTTGAAAGAGAAGCGCGCGCACGGTAGGCAAGCTTCTCCCCAGCGCCCGCGCCATTTCCCGGTAGCTCATCTGCCCGTAGTAATGCAGGACGAGCGGAAGGCGGTGGCGCTCCGGCAGGCGATTGAGTTCCTCCTGCAACTGCCGCCTTTTCTCGTTGCGCAAAACCTGCGCCAGCGGCGATGGAGTCGAATGATCCGGCAGCGCGGACATGACGTCCTCATCCACGCGGTGGCGGCGCTCGCGCTCACTGCGGCGCAGCTTGTCCAGGCAGTGCCGGTTGGCCACCTGCGAAAGCCACGGCCGGAAGGCCTGCGACGCATCATGGCTGCCCAATACTCGATGCAGCTTCAGGAAAACTTCCGCCGCCGCGTCCTCCGCATCTTCCAGACGCCAGAAGTACCGCCGGCAGATCCACAGGACGTAACGGTAGTGTGCCGCGTACAGTTCACTAAAGGCTTCGGGGCAGCCCTGCGTGGCGCGTTGCAGGATGCTCGGGAGTCCCGCTTGCTCCATTGCCATGGTTAAGGATTGCGTAGCCATCGCTGCACCCCCTCCTGCGCATACGGACACACTTCTACCTGCGCAGGCAGAAAAGATTTTTTCCGCCCGAAAAGCTACTTGGTCTTACCGATCGATTCCGTTCCGCGCGGCCGTGCGAACTGGTGCCGACGGCATCGGGCCGCGACGCAGCGCGGAAAAATCCAGATCCACGGGACGCGCCGCCAGCTCCGCACCCGCCGCAGCGCGGCGGTGCACCACTAGCAGCGTCAAGTCGTCGGTCGGCGGGCGTCCACCGGCAAAATCGAGCACGGCGCCCAGTGTGGAGAACAGCGCGCGATTGGCGGCTGCTCCTCCGGACGCGGCGGCTGCGGCGGCCAGGCGCTTCGTGCCGAACTCTTCATCCTTCGCGTTGCAGCACTCCACCACGCCGTCAGTAAACGCGACCAGCGTGTCGCCGGCTTCCAGGGTGACGTGTCCGGTCACGAAATTCGCCTGCGCCACGGCGCCGAGCATCGGCCCGCCGACTTGCAGGGATTCCTGCGCACCGCTGCTTCGTAGCAGCAGCGCGCCCGGCTGTCCGGCGTTGCAATAGGCCAGCTCGCCGGTTTGCGGGTTGACGCGCCCCAGGAAGAGTGCGGTCATGGGCGGCTCGCCTTGTTCTTCGCACAGCTCGCGGTTGATGGCGGCCATGGCCGCGGCGGGCTGGGGATTTTCCCGCGTGCAGATGCGCAGCAATCCCATCAGATGGGTGAGCCACAGCCCGGCCTTGAGTCCTTTGCCGGCGATGTCGCCCAGCGCCAATCCGACGTCGGAGCCGAGGCCGAATACTTTGTAGAAGTCGCCGGAAAGATGGCGCACGGGAAACATCTCGCCGGCGATCTCGAACTCGCCGCGACACAGATCGCGTGGCGCACACAGCTTTCGCTGCACTTGCGCCGCCTCAAACATCGCCTGGTGCAACTCGTTCTGCTCGCGGCGCAGCGCGGCAAGCTCCGCCTCCCGAGCGCGGCCGGACGTCACCGCAAGCACCGATGGAAGAGCGGAAGCCTGGCGCGCACTGCGGCTAGTTTTGCGCGTTCCATTCAAGTGTGCACCCCTCAGCGCACCGGGCATGGTCTCAGCCGACAAACTTGTAACCCACGCCGTGCACGGTCAGAAAAAACTGCGGCGTATCCGGAACCGGCTCGAGCTTCTGCCGCAGATGGACGATATGCGCGTCCACCGTGCGCGTAGTCGGATAATTTTCGTAACCCCACACATCGTCCAGCAGGCGGTCGCGGCTCAGCGTTTCTCCCGGATGGCAGAGAAAGTATTTGAGCAGCTCGAATTCCTTGCCGGAAAATTCCACCGGCTTGCCGCGACGTATCACCTGGTAGCTGCGCAAATTCACTTCCACGTCGCCAAACGCGTAGCGGTCCTGCTCCTTGGGCAGCACCTGCGCGCGGCGCAGCACCGCTTTGACGCGGGCGATCAGCTCGCGGATGGAAAAGGGTTTCGTCACGTAGTCGTCCGCGCCCAGCTCCAGCCCCACCACCTTGTCCACTTCCTGCCCGCGCGCGGTGAGCATGATAATGGGCAGCGACGGCCGCTTGGCCTTGAGCTGCTTGCACACTTCGAGGCCGCTCATCTTGGGCATCATCACGTCAAGCACCACCAGGTCCGGGGAATCCGCCAGCGCCTTGCTGAGGCCTTCCACGCCGTCGCCTGCGGTGATCACTTGATAGCCTTCATACTCAAAGTTGTCCCGCAGTCCCGACACCATGTTGGGCTCGTCTTCCACGATCAGGATCTTTGTCATGCACTCTCCTCGGCGCGACGCAACTCGGTTTGGCTCGACGGTGTTCTTCATGCTCTCAGCTCTTGGCCGGCAGCGGCAATCGGCAAAGCAATGGTGAACTTGCTGCCCTTACCCGGCGTGCTTTCCACGGACACCTCTCCGCCGTGCGCCTGCACGATGTGGCGGACCAGCGAAAGTCCCAGCCCGCTGCCCTTCGTGTTGTGCACCAGGGGGTCTCCCGCGCGATAAAACTTTTCGAAGATTTTGCTATGCTCGCCGGGCGGAATGCCGATGCCGTGGTCGATGACCTCAATTTTCACGGCGCCGTTGGTGCGGTACAGGTTCACGCTTAGAAATTTTTCCGTCGAAGAATACTTGACGGCGTTGTTCACCAGGTTCAGCAGCGAGCGCGCGATGGCCTCGCGGTCCACGCGCACCGGCGGCAGGTCCTCGGCGATGCGCGACTGGAAGTCGAAGCCGTTCTGCTCGATCTGATAGCGGTAGGCATCCAGCGTGCTCTTCACCAGTTCCGCCAGGTTCGTTTCGTGGAAGTCGTACTCCTTCTTGCCCGCTTCGATGCGCGAGAAATCCAGAATGTTGTTAATCAGCGCGGAGAGCCGCTCGCTCTCTTCGCGGATGATGCGGTAGTACTCCTGCGGTTTTTCCGGATTGGTCAGGCGGCCCATTTCCAGCGTCTCCGCGTAGAGGCGGATGAGCGCGAGCGGCGTGCGCAGCTCGTGCGAAACGTTGGCCACAAAGTCCGACTTCAGCCGGGCCAGGGCCATTTCCTGGCTGACGCTGCGGTACGTCAGCCACACGCCAAACGCCAGAAACAAGGAGAGCCCGCCGATGATGAGAAAGCTCGTGTGCAAGAAATGATTGCTGAGTGCTTCGATGGTGGTACCGCGAAACTTGATGCCCAGCACCAGGCCCGGAAAGGCTCCGCCGGGTTCGAAGGCTTTTTCCACCTCGGGCTCCCCACCATCCCAGTCCGCGGATGTCGCCAGCGGCGTGGCATCCTTGCGAATATGCATCATCATGACTGGCGGGTTGTCGCCTTTCCCCCCTTCTTCGCTTGAAAGGATATTATCGAGCATGGCCGGGAAGAGCTTTTCCCTCAGATAGTCTGCATCCAGCACGACTCCTGCGAGCGCGCCGGAATTCCGCCCACAAGCGGGCAAGGTTGTCACCACAATATTCTGATACCGCAGGCCATCCGCTCGCTTGGCGATATTGCTGTAGAAGTAGAATGGGTCGCCACCTT
Source organism: uncultured Acidobacteriaceae bacterium (assembly GCA_964542805.1). Lineage (GTDB taxonomy): Bacteria > Acidobacteriota > Terriglobia > Acidiferrales > UBA7541 > JACQDE01. The sequence goes on along the minus strand of CAZIWR010000101.1, from coordinate 2,170 downwards.
CTTCTTCCATCTTCGTGGCCTTCTCGGCCATGGCGCGGCCTTCGGTCTTTACCCAATTAATCTCTTTCGAGAATCTCTCCGCCTCGCCTCGGAACTCGTCGTCGTTCATCCTGCGGGGCTGGGAGCGCACCACCAACCCGGAGCTCGGACAATAAAAAAACGCGTGGGCCGCCTGCGGATATTTCTCGAGCAATTCATCGATTTGATCCGGCGCCGACTCCGCAGGGCAGGGCAGTTTCGCGCGCATCTCCATCACCTTGCTGGACGCCTTTTCGTTGAATTTCTTTTCCGCGATCTTGAGAACATGCAGGAAATCGCGCTGGATGGCGGCCTCCACCGCGTGGTCGCGCTGGATTTGCCGCAGGTTGAAAACGCTGGCCACGATGAGCGCCGCGGCCGGCAGCACGATGGCCAGTTCCAGGGTCAACAGCATTCGTGTGCGTTCGCTCCAGCGGCGTCGCTTGTGCAAGTTCATTGGGGCCCTCGCATCGTGGCTGACCGGTTCGTTCATTCGGACGCAAATCCTACACTAGCGTTTCAGGTCGATGTGTCAAGGTATCGCAAAAAGTTGTAAAGAGTTGTAAAATGTGCCGCGCGGGCTGGGGTACTCGCTTTCCTTTCAATCCTTTACCCATGCAAATCCGGCTCGATTCCACGGCGCGGCGTCAGGCAGTTGTCGTTGCACGCCGCCAGCCGCGGGCGATGGAATCTTGTAAAACAGAATTCACAAGTTATTACAACTCGATGACACCTGGCACAGCCGACTCGGCGTACAAACGGCCCGGGGAGAATCACTCCCGGGAGGCAGGAACCATGAAAACGAAAAAAAGGATTTTCTTTACCGTTCTCGCGTTTGTTCTGGCCGCCGCCGTGTCGGTTTCCGCAGGCGGGGACAAAGATCACTGGGTGAAACTCAAGCAGGAACTTAACCTCACCGACGCGCAAGTGACTCAACTCCAGCAGAAATTCGAGGCCATCAAGCCGCAGGGCCAGGAGCTGGAGCTCAAAGTCAAGGCGCTGAAGAGCGATATCGAGGCGCTGGAAAAGGCCGCATCGCCCGACAAGCGCGCGATGGAACAGAAAAAGTCGGAGCTGATGTCCGCGAAGAGCGCCTGGAAAGAAAAAACCAACGAAATCTACCGCTCGGTCCTGAGCAGCGAACAGTTCGCCAAACTGGAGCAGATGCACGAGAAAGAAAAGAAGGCGTACAGCGAGAAAAAGAAGTACTAGCCTTTTCTCCCTCCGCGGAAGTGGCGGCGGGCTCCCCGGCCTTCCGCCACTTTCCCGCGCCCCTTCAGCGACGCCAATAAGTCACGTTTCCAGTGTAGCCGCATCGATAAAGATCCGAGCATACCCGCCGATTTGCTCGCTCTTCTCTGCCGTCTCTGTGTCGCTGCGTTAGATTCTTGTTCTTCCGATTTTCGCTTTTCGATTTTCGTTCCTCGGCCGCTTGCGATATGCTCCCTCGCACCAGGAGGCACGCCGTGACTCAACTGCCGAAATTTTTCACTCGCATTCTTATCGTTGGCTTGATTCTGTTGGTGGGAGTCGTCTCAACCGCGTTCGCGCAAGAACCCAGCCCCAGCCTGTATCAGGAAATGCGCTGGCGCTCCATCGGTCCTTACCGCGGCGGACGCACGCGCGCGGCCGCGGGCGTCCCTTCGCAGCCGAATGTTTTCTACATCGGCGTGGTGAACGGCGGCGTGTGGAAGACCACCGACTACGGCAACACGTGGAAACCCATCTTCGACGACCAGCCCACCGGCTCGATCGGCACGATCGCCGTGGCACCCTCCGACGCCAACATTATTTATGTCGGCAGCGGCGAGGGCTTGCAGCGCCCCGACCTCTCCGTTGGCGACGGCATCTACAAATCCACTGACGCGGGCAAGACGTGGACGCATCTCGGTCTCCGCGACGCCCAGCAGATTCCGCAAATTGTAGTGGACCCGCGCGACGCAAACCGCTTGTTCGTCGCCGCGCTCGGGCATCCTTACGGCCCCAACGAAGAGCGCGGCATCTACCGCTCCACCGACGGCGGCCAGTCGTTTCAGAAAGTGCTCTCCAAAGACGAGAACACCGGCGGCTGCGACGTCGAGCTCGATCCCTCGAATCCGGACATTGTGTACGCGGCGATGTGGGAAGCTCGGCAAGGGCCGTGGGAAAACGC
>CAZIWR010000100.1:0-9866 GCA_964542805.1 uncultured Acidobacteriaceae bacterium | reverse complement strand
CTCGACACGCAGTTCTACTCCACCGCCGACCCGCGTCCCTACGACGACACCGGCTGGACCATGGGTCCTCTGCGAAACGTCAAAACTCTTCGCATCGCTGATGCCGCATTCCTGAAAGTGCCCATGACTCTCGTCGCGGGCCCTGCCGCCGCCACCGGCAGCGTCACCGGTTCCGCCACAAAATTTTTCCTCATCAACGCCAATGCCGAGCCCGGCGTGGCCACCTTCCGCTTCCGTCTGAAGGAAATCAAAATCTTCGCCGCGGAAGACGCCTTCGAAGCCGACAGCCAGAAATTTAATCCCGGCTCCTTCATGATTCCCACCGAAGGCAATCCCGCCGACCTTCGCGCGCGCATTGAATCCGCCGTGAAGGATCTCGGCTTGCGCGTCGTCGCCACCGACGCCGAAATCAAAGTCGAGCGCCACGCCGTGGCCGTGCCGCGCATCGCCGTGATGCACACCTGGGTCAACACGCAGAACGAAGGCTGGTATCGCCTCATGCTCGAAGAGGCGCAAGTCCCCTACGACTACATTTCCGACGCCGTCGTCCGCACCACGCCCAATCTCAAATCCAAGTACGACGTCATTCTCTTTCCGCCGGTCACCTCCAGCCTCAGCACACTCATCAACGGCGTCCGCAAGCGCACGCTCGCGGACGGTTCCGATTTCGGCGGCCCCATCCCCTGGAAAAATTCTGAGCTCACTCCCAATCTCACTACCGCCGACGGCAAGCCTGACGCCTCCGACGACATTCGCGGCGGTCTCGGCTTCGACGGTCTCGCCAACCTGAAAAAATTCATCGAGGATGGCGGCGTCTTCATTCCCATCACTGCCGGCGCGGCGCTGCCCATTGAACTCGGCATCACCGAAGGCGTCAGCATCGCCACCACGCCGCAGCTCCAGGCCCGCGGCGCGATTGTCAACGCCACCGTCGATGACAAGCGCAGCCCCATCGCCTATGGCTACGACGACAGCGTCGCTCTCTATTTCAACCAGTCTCCGGTGTTCCGTGTTTCACTCACCGGCGGCGGTGGCGGCCCCGGTGGTGGCGGAGCGCCCGGTGACGTCGGCGCGGGACGCACCTCCGGCCGCGGCTCCGCGACCGATCCCGATATCCCGCAGGCGCGCCCGTTCACGCCGGTCGAACCCGAGCCGCGCCGTTCTCGCGCTCAGCAGGAGTTGTACATCGATCCCGATATCCGCGATTTCGTGCGCGCCACGCTTCCGCCAATGCGCATGTGGCCTCGCGTTGTCCTGCGTTTTGCGGAGGAGAGAAACCTCTGGGTCAGCGGCATGATGGCCGGCGCCGCGGAGATGGCGCAGTCCCCCGCGGTGATTGACGTGCCTCTCGGCCGCGGCCACGTCGTCTTCTTCGCCAACAATCCCATGTGGCGCCACGAAACCCAGGGCAGCTTCATGCTCGTCTTGAACGCCGCTTTGCACTTCGACAATTTGCATGTCGGACGTGCCGCGCCTACCGCGCGACCCGCGCGCACTGCCGGTGAAGATGACTTCGACCTCAACCTCAACTTCTTTTTCTTTTAGGATTTTCTTGATTCCCATTGTAGGGGCGCTGCTTGCTGCGCCCCGTAGCGCAGCCACTCCTGGCTGCGCGTTGTTCATTGGTTTCGTAGGGGCGGACCGCCGTTTACCCTGAGCGCAGCCGAAGGGTGTCCGCCCTTGCCGTTTTTCGAATCTTGTCGTTTCCGTTGTCGGGGCGCTTCGGTTCGCTTCGTAGGACAGGCTTTCAGCCTGTCCGGCACAATTATCGATACTTGGTCTGTGCTTGACGAATGGGCCGCTCCTCACGGCATGCTGCGCAGCACGCTCGGTTCAATCCCCGCCATGCGCGCGTGCGTCACGCTCATCACCTTCAGGTATCCGTCCACGCGCTTGCGCTGGGTTTGCAGTTGACCCATCTTCACCTTGCGGTCATCGCTCATCCGGCGGAGTTGCTGCTCCATCTCCCGCGCCCGTTCGTCGTTGCGCATCAATTCCTCCTGGCTGGGCATGCGCCGCGTGGACGCCATCATGTTCTGTTCGGTTTCCTTCATCACCTGCATGCGCCGCGTGATGTCGTAGGCTTCTTCGTCCATCCGCCGGACGCGCGCCGCAAGCTGTCGCTGGCCGGTGTCCTCCTCTTTGTACGCAAGGTAAAAAAGCAGAAAGATGGCGGCGTCGCGCGCTTCATCGCTGGCTTTTGCAAATTCCTTGTCCACGACCCCCATGGTGGCCCGCGGATCGATCTTCTGTTTGGGCATTTCCTTCTGCGCGTAGTCCGTGCACCACTTTTTCAACTGCGGCGGCGCAATTTCTTCCAGCGCGGCGCCGAAAGCCAGCGCGTTGGCCGGAAGTGTGGAAGGCTTCCAGTCTTCAATTTTGGGATCGCGCGCCGCGTTGGGCGGCGCAGCGCTTTCTCGTTGCGGTGTGCTTTGGGAGGAGGCACTCGGCGCCACGGCAGCGGCAAACATCACAAATACAATGAAGCATCGAATTCGAACTGTCATTTCTGTCGTTCCTCAGTCGCGAGCATCAACGAATCTTGCGCAGCACGTTTGGCCGTGGTGCGCCCGTTTGCTTGTACGCCTCGCTGAGCATCCGCTGGCTCATGTCCACGAGTTCGCGCAAACGCGGCAGATGCGCCCCGACGGCCCGAGTGTCCACCCCTGCGCCCGGCGGGAGCCAATTCGACATCGAATTGTCGGCAAACAACCAGAAATTGCTGGTCGGTGCCCCGTCAGGGGAAATCCACTCCCCTGTAGCCCTTTGTTCCATGGGCTTGCGTTCCGACCGAGCAGAGCTCGTCGGCGCCGTGCGTCCGCTAAACGGTTCGAAGCTTGTTGGAAGGCCGGCGATTTCCTCGGTCTCCGCAAGGATCCTGCAATTCTTCTTGTAGGCGGTGTAGAGCAGCAAGTACACCACCGCATCGCGCGCCGCGGCGCTGGCTCGCGGGTACCGCGCATCGACGGCGGCGTGCACCGCAGCCAGGTCAATTCTGTTTTTGCCCATATTCTTGTGCGCGTACGTTTGCACCCACCGTCTCAGTTCAGTGGACGCCTGCGCCTCCAGCGCCGCGCCGTAATCGAGCGCGGGGATGTCCGGCGGGCTCGGCTTCCATCCTTGCCCGAAATCTTTCGTTTCTTGTTGCGCAGGATCCGTTGCCGGGAGAGTTTGCGCAACGCTCGCACTTGCGCAAAGCATGACAGCAAGAAATAACAGGCAATTTCGATTCGGGGTGGTCATGGCATCAACCCCCTCTTCCGCTACTATCACGCTACTCCTTTTCAGCTTCCAGGGCACTAGTTTTCCCGCGCAGCAAGACCGTTGGCGAAGTCAGTTGTGACCCGCGCCGGATGGTTGTATAAGCACTCTTCCGGCGATTGCCGCCACAGCAGGAGGAAAGCATGCCCACCATGACCTGGCGTGAATTGCGTCGCAGCACCGCGAGGTTCGCGCTCACGCTTCTACTGGCCGCCGCTTGTGCGCTGCCGCTGGCCGCGCAAGAGATGAAGCAGAAGCCTAAAGTGCGCGCGGTTACTGCCTTCCTCCGCATCGACCGCGCAAACTATCCGGCGCAAATTGCCGGCACCCTGAAAATGCTGCGTCGCGCAAAAGAGATTTTTGAAAAGGGCGGCTACGAAGTGCAGACCATCCGCATCGTCACCCAGCCATTCCCGGAATATACGAAGGAACTTTCGCGCGAAGAGGCCATGAAATTCTTCCGCGCATTGGACGCGCTCGCCGCAAAAGAAGATGTCGACGCCAACATCGGCCCGGCCATGATGCGCGATTCCGACGACCCCGCTCACGCCGAGTTGCTCGCCGAAATCCTCTGCACTACCAAATTGAATGCCAGCATCATCATCGCCGACGACGACGGCATCCACTGGACCGCCGTGCGCGCCGCCGCCAAGCTCGTCAAGTACGTCAGCGAGCACAGCCCGCACAGTCAGGGCACGTTCGGCTTTGCCGCCACGGCCATGCTCGCGCCGTATGCGCCGTTTTATCCCGGCGCGTATCACACCGGCGCGGGAAAGCAGTTCGCCGTGGCGCTGGAAGCCGCCAACGTGGTGGACGAAGCCTTTACCGGCACGCGCGGCGATGCGCACGCTGCGAGTGCGCGCTTGACGCAAGCGCTCGGCTCGCACACCGCTGCGGTGGAAAAACTCGCTCTCGCCGCCGAAAAAGAAACCGCTTGGACGTACATGGGCATGGACCCCACACCCGCGCCACTCAAGGACGTTTCGATCGGTGCGGCGATCGAGAAGTTTACCGGCGTGCGTTTCGGTTCGAGTGGGACGCTGCTCGCCGCGTCCATTATCACCGCCGCGGTGAAGGCCGCCCCGGTGAAGCACGTCGGCTATTCAGGGTTGATGCTGCCGGTGCTGGAAGACACGCGCATCGCGCAGCGCTGGAGCGAAGGCGCTGTGAATATGGACGCGCTGCTGGCGTATTCCGCGGTGTGCGGCGCGGGGCTGGACACCATTCCGCTGCCGGGCGACGTCACCGTCGAGCAAATGGAGCGCATGCTCGCCGACGTCGCCGCGCTCGCGCTGAAATGGAAAAAGCCTCTCAGCGCGCGCTTGCAGCCAGTGGCGGGAAAGAAAGCTGGCGAAAAAACCGATTTCAACGATCCCTTTTTGGTGAATGCAGTGATTCAAAAAATTCCGTAGAGGCGGTCCTGCTCCATCGTCCCTTTGACTCTTCAACGTTTAACTTCTTTATCGCGGCCACCGCCACCCAAACACGCCCGCCGTCAAGCAGGCGTAAATCAGCCCATCGATCCAGAACTTCATCGTCGTGCCCCACGACCGTCCTTCCCATATCGACGCATGGGCGTGCGCCAGCCCGTAGCCCATGAACGCCGTCGTCCCCGCCACGCGGAACACCGCCAGATACGGCGTGCCCGCGCCCATCGTGCGACTCGTCAGGTACGCCACGAAGAAGCTGACCACCACGCAATAGAGAAACCACGTGGTCAAGTACTTGCCCATGTTCGGCTGGCCGCTGGGCATCACCGTCATCAGCCCGATTGGTCCTTTGTTCAACTTCGCGACGTATTCGGGAGTTTTCATGTCCTTGTGACTTTCGCAGCGCGGGAAATGGTACGTGCCGGGCGTCACGCCCAGCGCGCGCAACGCCTCTACCACCTTGTCTTCGTTGGGTAGTTTTTGGTAGTCGCTCTTGTGGTACGGCAACGCCATGTGAATCACCGAGCTGGCCACAAACACCAGTACCGCCGAACCCACGATAGGCATCCACAACGCCGTTAGTTCAACCATGTCCTCGCCTCCTTGTGCGGTCGAAGAGTGAATGAGTCCGAGAGTCTAAGAGTCGAAATGTGCCAGTCGTATGCGCCATTACATAACGCATCTTTGGCCTCGGAGTCCATGCTTTTTCGCACGCTGGCTGCTGCTTGACCCAGGCCGTACCCCCCCTCCCCCCACCTGAAATCTGTAAGTGTTGACTATAAAGGGCTTGAGTGGCATGTACGGTGCAAGTGTTGACTCTAAAGAACTTAGGCATAGAAAATGTGAAAGCTTGGAAATGGTAAAGCGTTGAAAAGAAGCAAGATGCTGGATCCTTCGCAAGAGGCAGCCCATAAGTGTTGACTCCAAAGGGGTTGAACGGAACTGTATGATCTGACGAGGGTTGCAGCGCGGAATGCGGCGGGATTCGCATCGGGCAAACAGAAGACAGAGGATATTAGCTTATAGAAATGGACGTGTCAAGGAGTATTTCCCATCGCTGGCTTTCAGAACATTACACTCGAAGAAAGCGAATTACTGTTATCGGCTGCTCAGGGTCGATACGCTTGTAGTACTGCTGCAAGTCTAGACGCAATTCCTCAACAGAATTAAATCCCTCCTCGCTTGCATCCTGGTCGGACAGTTCTCTGTAAACGCGCTTATTGTCAACTTCTCGTATGCTGACCTTAATGCGATCCTCGCCATCTGTCAGATCGATCTCCGATCCCGCAACTTCAAGGATCCCCAATCTGACGGTACACGTCTTGCGGCCAGAGCGTGCCAATGCCATGTCGTTCGAACTCAGCTTTATTTTGCCTCGGTAGGTAAATCTGCGCTGGATTATTCCCATTTGAGTTTTCCTTCACAGCTAACTCTTAAGTGTAAGTTGCTTCTTCACAAGCAAGCCGAAGATCGAAAAGAAACAAATCCCTGCTATAAAATAAGGCAGCGCCGTAAGAGGATTAGCATTCAACAGCGCCCCACCATAACTCAAACAGACGAGCCCAAGAATTCCGCAAATGAGGCCGACAACAAGCCTGACCTTGCTTTTCTTAACATCCACGCGCAATTCGAAAGCGGGCCCGGTCGGCCACGTGGGATCCTTCGGGACTGTTTCAAAATTGATTGTGGTGTTTCGATCGATAATCTCTTTTGATATTTTACTTGTAAATGTAAATGACTGAGCTGTGTATTGCCGAAGATCGTGGACTCCAGTCCCAGTGACCTCGAGAATATCCTTGTTTGTGGCGGCTGCAGTAAGCGCGAAACGTACATCCTCTTGGCCAGCTCGTGGCTCTGGTGAAAGCTGACTTATGATCTCGAAAGCGTATGATTCACCTTCGTGCAACCCATAGACTGCACGGACTTGGCGGATTTCCACAATGTTATTCTCGTTGTTAGTTTCTTTCTCGTAGCCCAGCTTGACTGGGGAACCGACCAGTCGCCTTTTCGGTCCTTCGAGTCGCCAGAAGGCGTCTCCAGCAAACTGATACGGAACCCGCCCTAAGGTGTTGACTATCGCAGACCAATTTTGTTTCGCTGTACCTCTCTGAATTCTTTTGAACGATTGAATCTCATTTGAGATGACCACCCATTTTTCGAATGGTATCTCCCTGGTTGAAATGAGTGGACCAAGAATTCTATCAAGTTCAACTTGATTGATCATTGGATACCCAAGTAGCTTAAAATCGTAGAAGAAGTTTTCTCCTTCTCGAGGAGGAATATTGAGCATTTCAACTAATCTCGTAGGCACCCAGAGCATATCGTTTAGGATTGTGCCAGTTGCTGGCGCACGCTGCCCCCTTGTGTAGCTTCTGGATTGTCCGTAAATAAGAAGTGCAAACTTTGGTGCGCTGTCAGGTTGAGATGACGCGGCGACCGCGGCGGGAGATAGATACTTTTCGCGATAGTCATACCGCATCGTTGCTCCACTAGGCAGAGCTATGAGGTTATGTACGTCCAGATAGTATGGTGGTCGTGTACAAGTGTCGAAAATCACCCAGAATCTATCCAAATCATTGAATGGCATGGTCATAAGCTCCGTCAGTCTTTCACAAGTCTACTTAGAGCCACTAATTTAGGCTGGAAAGTCTTGAAGGATTGCTCTGCTTTCGGGTTCCTAATCCTTTTGGACAGCACTTTCTCATTCCAATAGGATGTAGCCTCTTTCAATGTCAGAAGCTTGGGCGACAGGTTAAACTTCCCCTTCCGAAGACACAGCAAAGCCTCGGGTGAAGTAGAGCCGAAATACACTCCCTTTTCAGGTCCCAACTTCAGAATAGTCTTATAGGGAATACTACAGGCTTCCAAAGCACTCTTGACCATCCTCAACGACTTCGCAAACGGTTCTCCTGATTTCCCAGAATTACGCTTGCGCACCACTTGGCGCGCCAAGTCCATTGTTCGCTCAGAAAGAAATGCCGTCGAATATCCTGCTGTGTTGCCAATGTGACGGTAAAGTCCTCCCCTACGAATCATAATGCGGTTGAAGATGGGACAATGATTACCCGTGGCACAAATTGTTGCTAATCCGTAAAGCGTACCGCCCTGAGGAAGGTTGCGTTCGTACGCTTTCTTGAAATGAGATCCAACCGTATCTGTCAATGCAAGGGATGCGATTAGCTTTCCACAGTTTAGATATGAGTAAGGCGGTACGGACATGCATACGGGCAGTTGCATGATGCACCTTAGGCCCGCTTCTTTGATCTGCCTTGCCTCATTTCCAGTCCAATTCAAATACAAGTCTCGACACCTCATGGAGTACGGACTGCTAGAAAGACCAAAAACTCCCATGAGAGTCGGCTTCAATTGACCAAGGTCGTAAACCAACACCCGTATTTGTCTACCCACCAGGTTAGTTGTAGGCAATGACTGCATCATTCTGCAATACTTGAAAATATTGTGGTCACTTCTGCTTGAACAAATCTTCAAAGCCGGACTGATATTTTCCGCATCTATTTCGAGACCAGCAGAAAATAAAGCTAGGATTCCTTGGTCCTCCATCGTGGAGATAAAATCTAGCTCTTTCGCAAGTCGCCGCAACCTGACTCTTCGAAGCAGGGCCACTGCGCTCCTTCCTTTTATTTGCATCCGGCGATAGGAAAACAGACCTTGATTGTCCTTCTTTCGGAGTTGCGGACGAGCCCTGATTTCGCGCAAGTCTGCCGAAAGAGAATCTAAGAACTCGGACTTGGTTGGTGTCAAACGAACGGCGCAATTAACGCGGGCCAATGTTAAGCACACCCACAACGTACAGGTAAAGGTAAGCTCAGTTAAAACATTAGTCAACTAACTTCAATTTGCCTAATTTGAGATCAGCGGGCAGATTGCAACATCCTGCAGCAGCGGGACACTATTTTCGGCCGAAAAACAAAAAGGCTCGCACGCGGCGAACCTTTGTGCATTTCTAATTCTGGCGCTCGTTCCGATCAAAGGCATCGGGATCTCGGCGCGGAGCGCCTCGACCTACAGGCCCGGTCGCCGGGACGAGATCGACGCCCTGTTTGAAGATTCTTGATCGCTTGCCAGGCAGGAATTACGCGAATACGAGGCGGCCCTTGGGAGGGGGAATGGGGCGGCCGAGCTCTTTTGCCGTTTCCAGCCACTCCCGAATGATCACTTCCACGTTGGCGAGGGCTTCGCGATAGGTCTTGCCGTCGGCCGCGCACCCAGGCAGTTCCGGCACTTCGGCGATAAACGCCTGGTCCTCTTCACTCCAATAGCAGATGAGTCCGTATCTTGGTGAGCGGGATGGTCTCATAGTCCCACGCGATGAACCCCGACGAATTCCATGGGGATGTAGGATTCTTTGTCGGTCTCCAGGCAAAGCTCGATGACTTCGCGCACATTCCGCATGAGGCCATCGAGGCTCTTCGCCTGCGTGTGGCAGCCGTGAATCTCCGCGACGCTCGCGATGTAATAGCCTTCGTCGCGCCAGACAATCACCGTGAATTCTTTCTTTCGCCGAGTCTTTTTCCTTTTCATGCCCCGGAGTCTAGCACGTCGCAGTGGCGGAAAGCGCGAACTGACGTTCGCGAGTAGCAAAGCGGCGCTGACGCGCCGCACTCCAAAGGGCGCAGCCCTTCGGCTTCGCTCAGGACAAACAAGCAGCGCCCTTACTACGAGAGAGGCAAAGCGGCGTCGAGCCGCCGCACTCCACACGCAAAATGAAAAAGGCCCCGATTGCTCGGGGCCTTTTTTCATTTTTAATCCCGGCAGCGACCTACGTTCCCACACAGTTACCCGTGCAGTATCATCGGCCCTACGGGGCTTAACTTCCGTGTTCGGGATGGGAACGGGTGTGACCCCCGCGGTATGGCCACCAGGAAACCTTTGAAACCGAAATTCGAAAAGCGAAATTCGAAAATCGGTTTGGACAACTGAATAGGAGGCTGGCTAGCCGTAAGTTTGCAAAGCAGAGAAATGCGAAGACGTGTTGGGAAAGTTTTATGGTTAAGCCGAACGGGCGATTAGTACGGGTCAGCTTCACGCATTGCTGCGCTTCCACATCCCGCCTATCAAAGTCGTAGTCTACGACTGCCCTTCTTATTCCCCCGTAGGAGAATTGGGAAACCTTATCTTGGGTTGTGTTTCTCGCTTAGATGCTTTCAGCGATTC
>CAZIWR010000099.1:0-9946 GCA_964542805.1 uncultured Acidobacteriaceae bacterium | reverse complement strand
CTGCACATCCACAGCTATGGTAGCGTGAGTCAAAATGAAACGCGTGCTGATCATCGAAGACGACCGCGACATCATCGAACTGGTGCGCTACAACCTGGAGCAGGAAGGTTTTTCGCTGGGCGCGGCGCGCGATGGATTGAGCGGCCTGGAGCAGGTGAAGAAATCGCCGCCGGACGTGCTGCTGCTGGACTTGATGCTACCAAAACTTTCCGGGTTGGAAATCTGCAAGGCAATTCGCCGTGACGAAAAACTGAACCGCTTGCCGATCCTGATGCTGACCGCGCGCGGGGATGAATCCGACCGCGTCATCGGACTGGAACTGGGCGCGGATGATTATGTGACCAAGCCGTTCAGCCCGCGCGAGCTGGTGGCGCGCGTGAAAGCGCTGCTGCGGCGCACGGAGGCCGGCGGCGCCGAGGCAAAAGAATCCATCGCGGCGGGAAGCCTGATGATTGATCCGGAAGGCTACCGCGTAACGCGCGATGGAAAGCCGCTGGTGCTCAGCACGCTGGAGTTCCGACTGCTCTATTTTCTGGCGAGCCATGCCAACAAGGTGTACACGCGGGACCAGTTGCTGGATGCGGTGTGGGGCACGGAGCGATTCGTCACACCGCGCAGCGTGGATGCGTGCATGCGGCGCTTGCGCGAAAAGGTAGAGGAAGACGCGGAGAATCCGGTCTACCTGAAGACACTGCGCGGCGCCGGATACCTCTTCGAACATCATGCGAGTTAGCCTATACTGGAAACTGGGGATCATTTACCCGCTGCTGTTTACGCTGGTGCTGCTGGCGGTGGATATCTACGCCGTAGAAGCGCTGCGCCGGGATTACGTGCGCTCCGGCTTTGAGCACTTGAACTCGCTGGGGCGGCTGGTGCAGAGCCGTCCGCCGGATTTTGCCGACGTGGCCGCGCTGCGTGCATGGACGCAATGGATGGCCGGAAGCGGCGCGCGCGTTACGGTGATCGCCGAAGACGGCCGCGTGTTCGCCGATTCCGCGGAAGAGCCGCAACGCATGGAAAATCACGCCGGGCGGCCGGAAGTGATCGAAGCAATGGCGACGGGCGAAGGACGGGCGGTGCGCTTCAGTCACACCGTCAACCGCGACCTCGTCTATCTGGCCCTGCGACAGCAGCCGTTAGCTGGGGCTTCCGCCGCGCAAGTGGTGATTCGTTTGGCGCTGCCGCTGGCCCTGATTGACGAGGAAATCAGAGATTTTCGGCGGCGGCTATGGACGGCATCGCTGGTCATCTTGTTGTTAGCCGGGGGCGCTTCGCTGCTGCTTTCCCGCGCGCTGGCCGGACGCATTGCGCGACTGCGGCAATTTTCTGAACGCGTGGCCCAGGGAGATTTCCGTCCCATTTCCGTGGAACGACAGGGCGACGAACTGACAGACCTGGGACACACGCTGAACGAAACCGCAGCTCACCTCGAACAGACCATCGAGTCGCTGACCGAAGAGCGGAATCGCTCCGCGGCTATTCTGCGCGGGATGGTGGAGGGAGTGGCGGTGATTGGTCCGGAAGGGCGCGTGGCGTTTTTGAATGAGGCGTTCTGCCGGGTGGCCGGCGTGGAGGCGGCGCAGAGCGAAGGCCGCTCGATGGTGGAGGTGATCCGCCAGTCGGATCTGCTGGTGGTGATCCAGCAAGCGCTGGCCGGAAAGGAGACCTCGGGCAGTGAAGTCACCCTGGCGGGCGCTGGCGGGACACGTCACAGCTTTGTGGCCACGGCGGCGCCGGTGCGCGCCGCGGGCGCAGAGACAGGCGGCGCGGGCAGAGCGGGAGGCGCGGTGCTGGTGCTGCACGACATCAGCGAATTGCGGCGTCTGGAGCGCGTGCGACAGGATTTTGTGGCTAACGTGTCCCATGAGTTCAAGACACCGCTGACCGCCATCCAGGGATTTGCGGAAACGCTGCTGGGCGGCGCTCTCGACGATGCGACGAACCGCCGGCGCTTCGTGGAAATTATCCGCGACCACTCCGCGCGGCTGGACCGCTTGACCGACGACCTGCTGAAATTGTCGCTCATCGAAGCGGGCAAGCTGGAGCTGGATTTTTCTGCGGTGAATGTTGCCGCGCTCGTGGAGTCGTGCGTGGATACGGCGCGCTTCCGGTCCGCGCAGAAGCAGCTGACCGTGTCGGTGGAATGTCCCGCGAACCTGCCGCAAGTCCGCGGGGACGCGCGGCGCCTGGCCGAGGTGCTGCAAAACATTTTGGATAACGCTGTGCAATACACACCGGCGGGCGGCAGAATTTCTATTCATGCCAGCGTCGAGGACCGCCAGATAAGAATCGCAGTCAGCGATACTGGGATCGGCATCCCGCGGGACGACCAACAGCGGATTTTCGAGCGCTTCTACCGCGTGGATGCCGCGCGCTCGCGGGAAGCCGGCGGCACTGGCTTGGGACTTTCCATCGCCAAGCACCTCGTGGAAGCGCACGGCGGGCGAATCGAAGTGGAAAGCGAAGTGGGCCATGGATCGACGTTCTCGATCATCCTTCCTTCCGTCTAGCGACTGTGGGCGCTGCCCCTTCCGCAAAATTCTCATATCACGTACATTTCACAGCGCGGTCACAAGGGAGTCACATTCGACTTGTATTGTGGCGCCGCATGGGCGAATTAAAAAACGTGCACCTGCAACCATTTGGACAGTTCCTGGAAAGTTTCAAGGAGGAAAGAGCCATGCCCGAGTTTAGAAAGGCGATCGGAGTACTCGTCACAATGGCGGTGTTGTTGGCCGCGCCGGTCTGCCTTGCAGCGGCAGACGAAAAGGACGCGAACGGCGGCGCGAAAGCGACGGCAACCGCCAAGAGAGCGGAGAAGGAGAAAGCCAAGCCGCGCGAGAAAACTGTTTCCAATGAAGAGCTGATGGCTACGATCGAGCAGTTGAAGAACCTGGTGGAACAGCAGAGCCAGGAACTGGCGGCGCAGAGCGCGGCGATTCGCGAGCAGCAGCAGAAGATGGAAGCACTGGAGCGCAAAGTGGTGGACATGCCGTCCGCGGAAGCAACTTCCACCGCGACAGTTGTTGCTCCCGCGCCGCAGCAGAGCGGAGAGATGAAGAAGCTGGACGACCGGGTGATCCAGGTGGAAACGGATTTCGGCGCGTACAAGAAGTCGAATGACGGCAAAGTGAGCCGCCTGGGGCCATTTGCGTTCAGCGGGGACGCGCGCATCCGCTTTGAATCGTTTCATGGCGGCGGAACGTCGACCGCCACCACGCCGGCTCGCAATCGCTACCGCATTCGCTTGCGGTTCAACGCCACGGCCAAATTCAGCGACCAGATTTCCGGCGGATTCAGCCTGGCCAGTGGCGACACGAACGACCCCATTTCAACGAATCAAACAATGGGTATCGGATTTACTCGAAAACCCATTTTGATTGACCGGGCGTTTGTGAAGTACGACCCGAAATGGGCAAAGCCACTGACCTTCACGGCCGGCAAGCAGGCGTATCCCTGGTACCGCACGGAATTGACCTGGGACAACGACCTGAATCCGGAAGGCGTTTCGGAATCGCTCTCGTGGAATTTCAGGAACTCCCCGCTGGAGCGCATCGCATTCGTGTTATTTCAGGGACCGGTGATTGAGGTGAGCGGCGGCAAAGATACTTTCCTTTACGTCGGGCAGTTTCAAAGCAATTTCAAGTTCGGCTCGTTCGTGAAGCTGGGCACCTACATCGGCTACTACAATTTCCAAAATGCTGATCCGCTGCGCGAAGCGCGCGCGTTGGGGACGGTGGGCGGCAGCTCGAATGCAAACGCAGCATCTACCACTGGCATCCAGTATGAATCCAAGTTCGGTTTGTTCAACGCCATTAGCCGGCTGGATTTCAAGACGCCGTCAGCGCGCTGGCCGGTTTGGGTACTCTTCGACTACGTCAACAACACGCGCGCCTGCGACAACGTGGTGAACATCGCGCTGGCTAACCAGACGGCGTGCAACTCGCGGGATAATACGGGCTACTGGGCGGAAATCCAGTTTGGGCGCACGGCCGAGCAGGGCGACGTAAACTTTGGCTACGCTTTTATCCGCCTGGAGCGCGAAGCGACGGTGGACGCGTTCAACTTCAGCGATTTGCGCGCTCCCACAAACATCTTCAACCATCGTGTGATTTTCAACTATCAGGCCTACCGCAACGTGCAACTGGGCTTTACGGGATTGTTCGGGCGGCCACTAGTCACCGCGACGACTCCGACTGCGGAAAGCATCCTCAAGCGGCTGCAGTTTGACGTTGTCTACAAGTTCTAATCGGACGAGGGGAGGGATGCCGGCAATCTGGCAGCCCTCATCGTCACGCACGTTTCACAAGCCTGTCACAGAACGGTAACAAAGAAAGCACAAGCTTTAATCGCATAGACGAGAGAGGAGAAGAGATGAAGAAGGGTGTGTCCATTCTGACGATTGCAGCGCTGGCGCTCGGCACCGGCAGTGCAGCCCAGGCGCAAAACGGAGTGATGTCGCTCACGGGCGCGGGCGCCACGTTTCCGTATCCCATTTACTCGAAGTGGTTTGACGAATACCACAAGATGAAACCGAACGTGCAAATCAACTATCAATCCATCGGCTCCGGTGGCGGAATCCGGCAGATCACGGCCGGAACAGTGGATTTCGGCGCGACAGATGGCCCCATGAGCGATGAACAGCTCGCGCAATCCAAGGTGCCGATTCTGCACTTTCCGACGGTGCTAGGTGCTGTGGTTCCGATCTACAACATTCCCGGCGTAAGCGCGGAATTGAATTTCAGCCGGGACGCACTTGCGGGAATCTTCCTGGGCACCATCAAGAAATGGAACGACCCGGCCATCGCCAAGCACAATCCCAGCGTCAAGCTGCCTGCTGAGAACATTGTGGTCGTGCGGCGGTCCGACGGCAGCGGGACGACCTACATCTGGACGGACTTTCTCTCCAAGGTCAGCGACGAGTGGAAGAACGGGGTGGGAAGAGGCACCTCCGTCAACTGGCCGGTGGGATTAGGCGGCAAGGGCAACGAAGGGGTGTCTGGACTGGTGAAGCAGACGCCCAACTCCATGGGGTACGTCGAGCTCATCTACGCGCTGCAAAATAGGCTCTCCTATGGACGCGTGCAGAATGCCGCGAATGAGTTTGTGAAAGCCGACCTGGGCACCGCGACTGCTGCTGCGGCCGGAGCCTCCAAATCCATGCCTGCGGACTTTCGCGTGTCCATCACCAACGCACCGGGCAAGAACACCTATCCTGTCGTCAGCTTTACATGGTTGCTGGTGCCGTCGAGCATTCAGGATTCCGGAAAGAAGACCGTCATCAAGGATTTTCTGAAATGGATGGTGACCGATGGGCAGAGCTACGCTTCGCAACTCGGCTATGCGCCACTGCCCAAGGAAGTGGCGGCGCGGGTGCTTTCGTCCATCGAGAAGGTGAAATAACCGGGTAATGGCCACCACCACTGCTACCGTCTCACGCGCGGGGCCCGAAGGGGCTCCGCGCGCTTTCTTGCGGCGGCTGGCGAATGGCGATGCGGCAGCACATCTGATTACGCTGACCTTTGCGGCGACCGTTATCCTAATTACGGCATGCTTGTTTTACATCTTGTGGCGGGATTCGGCGCTATCCCGAGTAGCGTTCGGCTGGAGGTTTTTCTTCACGCAGACGTGGGACCCGGTGTTCGAGAAATTCGGGGCGCTGCCGTTCATCTACGGCACACTGGTCACTTCCTTTTTGGGATTGCTGATTGCCGTGCCGCTGGGCCTGGGTGCGGCGATCTTTCTGGCTGAGCTGGCGCCGGCCCGACTATCGGATGCGCTGACCTTTGTGATTGAACTGCTGGCTGCGGTGCCCAGCGTGATATTCGGCCTGCTTGGTGTCTTTGTGGTGGTGCCGTTTGTGCGAACCGTCGTGGGGCCCGCGCTGGAGAAAACGCTTGGATTCATCCCTTTCTTCAAGGGGCCAACTTACGGGGTTTCCTTTCTAACAGCGGGGCTTGTGCTTTCCATCATGATTGTTCCGTTCATCATTTCGGTATCGCGCGAAATCCTGCTGGCGGTTCCGGTGGAGCAGCGCGAAGCAGCTTTGGGTCTGGGCGCCACGCGGTGGGAGTCCACCTGGCGCGTGGTGGTGCCGTACGCGCGGACGGGAATTTTCGGCTCGATTTTCCTCGCGCTGGCCCGCGCGCTGGGGGAAACCATGGCGGTGACCATGGTGATTGGAAACGTGCCGGCCGTCAGCGCTTCTATCCTGGCGCCGGGCTATACCATCGCCGCAGTGATTGCCAATGAGTTCACGGAAGCAACTGGGGACCTCTATCTGCAGGCGCTGGTCGAGCTGGGCCTGGTGCTCTTTCTGCTGACCTTCATTTTGAATGGCCTGGCGCGGCTGCTGATTCTGGCAACCACGCAGAAAGGCACGGCACACGAATGAGCCCGAGGCTCCTTTGGCGGAAGGGTCTGAGCTGGTTCATGCTGGCGATGACCGGCGTTTGCGCGCTGGGCTCCGTGCTGGTGTTGTTTTTCATCCTGGGCTACCTGGTGGTGAACGGGGGAAAGTCCATCAATCTGGATTTCTTCACCCAGCTTCCAAAACCTGTGGGAGAAGCCGGCGGAGGGATGGCCAATGCCATCGTGGGGAGTGCAAAGCTGCTTTTGCTCGCGTCGTGCATTGGAATTCCCATCGGATTTTTCGGCGGGGTATATCTGGCGGAATTCGGCGGCAGGACGTTTTCGTTCCTGGTGCGGTACACCACAGACTTGTTGAACGGCGTGCCCTCCATCGTCATCGGGATTTTTGCGTACAGCTTGATTGTGCTGCCCATGGGCCATTTCTCGACGCTGGCGGGAGGCTTCGCGCTCGGAGTAATGATGATCCCGATCACCATTCGCAGCACGGAAGAATTCTTGCGCGCAGTGCCCAAGCCGTTGCGGGAAGGCTCCATGGCGCTGGGGGCGAGCAAGTGGAAGACGATCCAGCGCGTGGTGATCCCGGCGGCCTTTCGTGGAATCCTGACGGCGGTGCTGCTGTCGCTGGCCCGCGTGGCTGGAGAAACCGCGCCGCTGCTGTTTACGGCGTTTGGGAATCGGTTCTGGAGTGATGGCTGGACGCACCCGACGTCGTCGCTGCCGGTCATGGTGTTCACTTACGCTATTGCGCCCTACGATGATTGGCATCGCCAGGCGTGGGCGGCCGGATTAGTGTTGCTCGGGCTGGTTTTCTTGACGAATATTGTCGCGCGAGCAGTGCTTTCAAGAGGTATCTCCGTCCCAAAAACGTGAAGCCATGGAAATCTCACTCAAACCGATGGTATCGAATCAGCCGCCTTCCAGCGCACACACGGAAGAAGGGCGCGGTGCGGCGTTGGCCGAATTGCCGAAGCGAGTAAGAGTCTCTAACCTCAACTTCTACTACGGCAAGAAGCAGGCGCTATTTGGAATCAACTTGGAAGTGGCCGCCAACCGCGTGACGGCGCTGATTGGACCCTCCGGCTGCGGCAAGTCCACCCTGCTGCGCACCTTGAACCGCATGTACGAAACCGTGCGAAACGTGCGGCTGGAGGGGCAAATCCTGCTCGACAACGACGACATTCTGGCCTTGGACGTGGTCCAGCTTCGCCGGCGGGTGGGCATGGTTTTCCAGCGGCCGAATCCGTTTCCCAAGTCCATTTATGAGAACGTAGCCTTCGGACTGCGCATCAATGGCTGGAAGGGATCGCTGGACGACGCCGTGGAGCACAGCCTGAAACGGGCGGCGCTGTGGGAAGAAGTGAAAGACCAATTGCATAAGTCCGCTTATGCACTCTCCGGCGGCCAGCAGCAGCGGCTGTGCATTGCGCGGGCGATGGCCGTGGATCCCGAAATTCTCTTGCTGGATGAGCCCTGCTCTGCGCTCGACCCGGTGACCACGGCGAAAATTGAAGAGCTGATGATCGAGTTGAAAAAGAACTACACGATCGTCATCGTGACGCACAACATGCAGCAGGCCGCACGCGTAAGCGACTTCACGGCATTCCTGCTGAGCGGCACTCTGGTGGAGTTCAGCCCGACGCCGCAACTTTTCACCACCCCAGCCGACCGGCGAACGGAGTCGTACATCACCGGCCGCTTCGGATAGGAGAACCATGGAACGCCATTTCGAACAGGAATTGGAAGAAATGAAGGAACGCCTGCTGTGGATGGGCAGCCTGGCGGAGCGCGCCGTGCACCAGTCCGTTCAATCGGTGCTGGAAAGCAAAGAGTCTCTGGCCCACGGGGTCATCAAAGAAGAGCCGGCGATTAACCAGATGCAGATGGAAATCGACGATCGCGTGGTACAGATGCTGGCCTTGCAGCAATTGATGGCTACCGATTTGCGCTTCGTGCTGGCCGTCTCGCGCATCAACGCGGACCTGGAACGCATCGGCGACGAGGCGGTGAACATCGCGCAATCGGCGCTGCGGGTGGTGCAGCATCCCCACGTGAAACCGTACATTGATTTGCCGCGCATGAGCCGGGCCGCTGAAGAAATGGTGCGCGACAGCTTGAACGCCCTGGTGAACAAAGACGTAGAACTGGCGCGGACGGTCATGCTGCGCGACGATCAGGTGGATCACCTGCGCGACCAGGTGTTTCGCGAGCTGCTCACCTACATGATGGAGAATTCCAGCGTGGTGTTTCCGGCGTTCGAGCTCATCCTGGTGGCGAAAAACCTTGAACGCATCGCCGACCACGCCACGAATATCGCCGAGGACGTGATCTACATCGTGGCGGGGCGCGATGTCCGCCACCACGCGGCAAAATAAGAGTGGCAGGAATTCACGAGATCTAAATACGATTCTTCGGGTTTCAAGCGGCTGAAGAAGATTCCGGTTCCTGCTCGCAGGAAGGCGTGGCGAGGGGCCCAGCGTCGCGAAGTTTCGCGACCATTCCGCCAATCTTCGCCGACGCGTGGAAAATCATTCCCGCCGTCAGCCCAGGCACGAGCACGTGGTTTCCCACCGCAGCCAACCCCATGGAGGCGACGCATCCGCAACGCGCGCAGTCCGGATCGCCCCCCAACTGGCAGGGCTCGACCTTGGTGCGCAGGTCCGCGGAAAGCGTGAGCGTGGTTTTGGCAAAAACGCATTCGTCGGGCGATTGCGGCGGCCGGGCCAATTCCTTAATCAGCGCCTTGGCCATGTCCAGCTTGGGGAATTTCTCGCGCAAGCGGTAGAGATCCTGGATGGCGCGATCGCGCTCCTCGATGGAGAGGTGTTCGGGAGCCAGCGCGGCCCCGCGCTGCGGAGTGAACAGGCTGATCCACACCTTCTTGACTTCTTCGCGCGGCGTCCAGAACTGCAGGAACTCCTCCCAATAGCCGTCGCGGCGCATGGTTTGACCGGTGATCGTGGTGTGGACGACGACTTTGTGGCCGACAATGTTTTTCAGGATGCGTTCATAGGTGGCGGGCTTGCGGCGCTCGTTGTGCTCCGCCTCGAGGCCGTCAATGGAAACCACCACGTTCAGCCGCGAAAGCGAAGCCCACGCTGCAGGGATTTGGCGGAACGCGCTAGTGACCACCTGCACAAAAATTCCCCGCTCGTTTAACAGTGGCAGCAGGACTTCCAGCTCACGGCAACGCACCAGCGGGTCGCCACCCACCAGAGAAATGTGCAGCGGCTTGTGGTGGTCCACCACGTCGAGCACGCTTTTCACCAACTGGTCCCCTTTGTAGTCGGAGAGTTGGCGCAGCGTGACGCCGCCGCCGAGGTGCGCATCCTCGTAGGCGTAGCACCCGGGACAGCGCAGCGGGCATTCCTTGGTGATTTCGATGGACATGGAAGGAGCGCGGCCAGTGAGGATGCGTCCCCAGGCCTGGAAAATCTCGGCGTGCTTCATCGAACTCCTTTTGGCAGCATGACTGGCTGCCGCGCGCTGGCCTGCTGAGGCCGCGTGCCGACGCATCTTTAGCGATGTGGTACCTTGCCGACCGGACAAAAAGGAAGCTGAGAGCGCCCTCAGTCCA
>CAZIWR010000098.1:0-10001 GCA_964542805.1 uncultured Acidobacteriaceae bacterium | reverse complement strand
GCGGCGCGGACGGCGGCATCCTCATCGGCCACTGCGCCATCCGTGCCGGGCATGATGGGAACTCCGGCCTTGGCCATTTCCCTGCGCGCGCGGTCCTTCTCTCCCATCATGCGGATGGATTCCGAAGTGGGGCCGATAAAGGTGATTTGCGAGGCCTCGCAGACTTCGGCGAAATTGGCGTTTTCGGAGAGAAAGCCATAGCCCGGATGGATGGCATCCACGTCGGTGATTTCTGCGGCGCTGATGACCTGCGGGATGTTCAGGTAGCTGTCTTTGCTGCGCGGAGGACCGATGCAGATAGCCTCGTCGGCAAAGCGGACGTGCAGCGAGTTGCGGTCGGCTTCAGAATAGACGGCGACGGTCTGAATGCCCAATTCTTTGCAGGCGCAGATAATCCGCAGAGCAATCTCTCCGCGATTGGCGACAAGGACTTTGCGAAACATAAGGGAAGGTGAACCGTTTCAGAGATCTTTGCTGTCCGCAGGGGCGAACTACTTTTTTCGCGAGGTGCGGATGGCGAACAGGGACTCGCCGTACTCAACCGGCTGACCGTTTTCGACGTAGCGCCGAACAATCTCACCTGCGGCGTCGGATTCAATCTCATTCATCAGCTTCATGGCTTCAATGACGCACAGCACCTGGCCGGTAGTGACCTGGTCGCCTACCTTCACGAAGGCCGCGGCACCGGGGCTGGGACACTCGTAAAATGTGCCCACGATGGGGGACTTGACCAGGTGCAGGTCTTCGGCGTCCGCAGTCGCAGGGCCGGCTGACTCGGAACGTGAAGCAGCGCCAGAGGCGGATTCTGCAGCGGGGTTCGCCGAGCCCGCGACGAGGATTTCCGGTGGATTCATGGCCCCCATGCCGAACGCTCGGGCCGGAAGGGCTGTCGCGTGATGTGTGTTGGCAGAGGGCTTCCTCAGCCGCACGCGCAAGCCGGCGTTCTCGTATTCAAACTCCTCCAGGCCATGCTGCTCCATGAAGGCAAGCATGCGCTCCAGGTGAGAGAGGTCGGCCCCGGCAGATGGCTGGGCCGGCACGGCGGCATTTGCGGGTTGCTTGGGTTTCTTTGCCATTTAGAGTTCGAGGAGTCCCCGTTGGGCGGTGGTTAGAATCTTCGCCGCCCCGGACGTGACCACCGCTTCATCTTCAATCCGAATCCCTCCGACCCCTTCCACATAAACGCCAGGCTCGAGAGTAACCACGTTGGATGATTGCAGCTTTTGCGTCTGCCCTGCGGCCAAGCGCGGGTCCTCTTGAACCTCGAGTCCCAAGCCATGCCCTGTGCTATGGGTAAAGAACCTGTCCAGCCGATGCTTGCGGAGGACGTTTCGCGCCGCCAAGTCCACCTGGCTGCCGGTTACGCCAGCCCGGAGGGCATGGCGAGCAGCGCTTTGGGCTTCCAAAACCGCCTGGTACCAGCCCCGTATCTTGGCCGGGGCCCTGCCAACATACACAGTGCGGGTCAGGTCACAACAGTAGTGCTGGAGTATAGCACCCAGGTCGAGGACGACCAACTCGTTTTTCCTCAGGCGGCGGCCGGTGGGGCGTGCATGCGGCAGGGCGGAGCGCTCGCCGAAGGCCACGATGGTCTCAAATGCCGGGCCGATGGCCCCCAGTCGCCGCATGCGGTACTCAATCTCCGCAGCCAGCTCAAATTCGCGGATGCCGGGCTTGATGAGGGGCAGGACCTGTTCGAAGACTCGGCTTCCCAGAAGCGCCGCGTTCTTCATCAGGGCAATCTCTCCGGGATCTTTAACCGCACGAAGGCCCTCCACCATGCTGTGTGCCAGTAGCCAGCGTACGCGAGCGCCGGCAGCTTTGCGAAGTTGCTTGAGCTGCTGAACAGACACCCGCGCGGCTTCGTAGCCTACTCGCTGCAGCCGTGCGCCTGGCCGCTGCAGGAGGTCACCCACGGCGGTGAGCAAGTTGCCCTGGACAATCCCTACAGAGGCGCCGTGGACCTCGTCTGCGGCCTGAATGGCATAGCGGTTGTCCGTGAAGAGCCGAGCGCCCCGTTGTTCAACGACAAGGGCCCCGGAGGAGCCTGAGAAGCCGCACAGGTAGAGGATATTCGGGCGATGCAGGGTGACGCAGGCATCCAGCTCAGACGCCTGCAGGAGGGCACGTAGACGCGCTAGTCGTTGTGGAAAGGGTGGCCGCATAAAAAACAGGGAGGAGGCCGTAGCCTCCTCCCTCATTTTGAACCGTTGACCCCGGTCTAGCTGGGAACGATGCGCGGGGTAATGAAGAAGAGCAGCTCCTGAGACTTGGTGCGAGTGGTGGTGTGTTTGAACAAGTGTCCGATGATCGGAATGCTGCCGAACAGCGGAACCTGACGGATGTCCGTGGCCTGCGTGGAGATGATGACCCCGCCGATCACTACGGTGCCGCCGTCATTGATGAGCACCTTGGTCTCCGCGGACTGCGTGGTGAGCGCGGGAATGCCGCCCACGCGCGGAGTGCCCGTGTCGATGGCGGTGTTTTCCACCACCACGTCCATGTAGATGGTGCCGTCGGCGGAAATTTGCGGGGTAACTTCCAGCTTGAGCACGGCGTCCACGAACGTTACGGTAATCGTGTTGTTGATCACCGTCTGCACGGGGATCTTGGTGCCCTGCTTGACCATGGCCTTCTCATTGTTCTGCGTGATGACCTTGGGCTTGGAGAGCAGCTTGCCGACGCCTTTGCTCTCCGCCGCGCTGATGATGAAGTCCAATGCCAGATTGGGCGAGGCGTGGGCGAAGGACGCGCCGCTGGTCGGCACCGTGGCGCCGAGGTTCGAGTTCAGCGGAATCGAGTTTGTGCCGCTGGCCACGAGCGGCGGAGTGGGCAGGCCCGTGCCGCGGCTAATGGGGCTATTGAAGGCGGCATTGCCTACCAAGCCGCCAAAGACGGTGCGGCCACCCGTAGAGGTGGTGGCGAAACCGAACTGGGTGCCAATCTCGCGGGAGAAATCACGCGAGGCGGCCACGACGCGGGCTTCAATTTCCACTTGCTGCCCACGACGGTCGAGCTGCTTGATGAGGTTGTCCAGGTCAGGGATGATGCTGGGAATGTCGCGAATGATCAGCGTGTTGGAACGGTCGTCGGAGAGAATTTCTCCGCGGCTGGAGAGGAAGCGCTTGAGGGTGTCGCGCATTCCGGCGGCCTTGGCATAACTCAGTGTGCGGGTGGTGGTGATCTGGTCCACGGCTTCGGCTTGCGCCTTGGCCAAATCGCGCTGGGCTTCGGCTTCCTGCTTGACGGTCGCGCGAGTGGCAATGCGCAGCACGTTGCCCTCGATCTGCTTATCCAGTTGATTGTTGCGAAGCACGATGTCCAGAGCCTGATCCCACGGTACGTCGTCGAGCACCAGCGTGACCGAGCCGCGCACGTTGGGGTCGAGCACCACGTTCAGCCCGCTGATTTCGTGAATCAGACGGAAGAAATCCTTGAGGTCCACATCCTTTAGGTTGACCGAGATGGGCTCACCCTGCGCCTTGCCTGCCTGCGAGGGGCGGGCCGGCTCGGGAGCAACCGGTACTGCGGCGACCGGCTTGGGTTCATCCGGAACCACATTGACAGGTTCGTTTGACTTGGCCGGGGCTGGACTCGCCAGAGCAGAATTGGTCTGGGTCAAATTTTCCGGCAAAGGAAGTTTTTCGGTGTTCATTGGAGCGGTCGAAGCCGCTTCCGGAGCCGCTGCGCGGCTCTGCGTCGGCAGAAGGGCAGCCGGTTCCGTCCCGAGGTTTCGGGATTGCACTGGAGCAGGGACGGCGGAAACTGGTGCGGGCACCTCAGTTGCGACCGGTGCAGGCGTTTCGACTTGCTGGCTTGCCAGAGTTTCCGCACCGAATGCGACTGTAACCACGTTGCCGCGAGCGCGCACGCGATGCGGCTCGTTGCGATCCAGATCGATCACCACGCGAACGACATCGGCCTTGAAGCGGGCCAGCCGGATACCTTTCACGGGCACGATGGCCGAGGCAATTGCCTTTTCCGCGTGCAGTGCACTCACTCCGGCAAAGTCCAGGACGACGCGGTCCGGATTGGTGAGGCGCATGACTTCGCATGCCAACCGGCCGTTGCCCTCAATCTGCACTTCGGCGGACTTTTCCGTGGAATGAACTGCCACTTTTTCAATGGAAGTGGCTGGCGTGTTCATGGCCGAAGCCTTCAGGGGTTTTTCCGGCCTGGCAATGGGCTGAGACAGCTTGACCGGAGCCACCTGGGCAGCGCCCGGCAATGCAAAAGTCAGGGCCATGTGGTCCGGGCCAAGGCGCTCCACCTGCGGCTCGACGGCCATGTGCAGAAGGACTTCGAGGCGAGTCATGGACTTGTCGCCACCGCGATAGGAGAGCACGCGGTAGCTGCTGACGATGTCGGACTTCAGGACGCGGGCCAGTCCGGTATCACCAGGAACCACACCCGCCAAGTCGACGATAAAGAGGTTCTCGTTTGGCCGGTAGGTGGTGAAATCAAACGGCGCGGAGGCCTTCGCCTCGATGCGCACCGCGTTGGGTGTCACCGACGCCTCCACCCGCAATAACCGCGCAGACGGGCCGGGAACGGCCACGAGCGGAGTGGCCAAGCACACCACGGTCGCTAGCACCAGCCATGCGACCCAATACGCCTGCCTGCTATTCTTCATCACTGTTCTCCTGCTCTCGGATAGAGTCGTTTCACAACCGGGCGATCAACTGCCTTGCCAAATGGGTCCTGTCCCCGCTCCCGAAACGTGACGGAATCCAGGGAAATTTTTTCCACCGAGCCATCGTACAAAGCGGCGCCTTCACGAACAAAGTACACACGCTGCTGCGGGTTGGCGATGATGGCGATCATCCCGCTGGGCGCGCGCACAATGCCTTCCAAGCGCAAGGTGGACACCACCAAACCACCCGGGCCAGGAGGCAGATTCTCCGGAACTCCCTTCCCGGTGGCTGTCTTGCTGATCAAAGGCAGGAAGGGGTCGCGGCGGGGAGCTGGTGCGGAAGTCTGTGCCGTGACTACCTTGGCGGCGGCTTTGGCGGCCGGCTTCTTTGCTACAGCAGTGGCCGGAGCCTTGGAAGGAGCCTGTGGCGCGGGAGCGGGCTTGGCCTGTGCGAATGCCGCCGGACCGCTCGCAACGTAGAGGGCGAGTGCCGCAATCAATGTCGCCGATGGCTTTACGAATCGCATCGTCAGCCCTTTCTGCCTAACGCTTGGCCGGAGGAACTGCCGGCGGCGGCGCCGGCGCTTCCGACACCTTGCTGAAAAATGTGATGGCCACAAAGGTGCCACTCACCGTGGTACCGGGGCGCAGGGGATACTTGCGTCCGGCGCCATCCGCGGTGCTCTTGAAGACCAAGTCTCCCACGTTAATGATGCGGGACACTTTGCTCAAGCGATCAAAGAAATCGGAGACGGCATAGTACGGCCCGTCAACTTCGACCTCAAATGGCATTTCAAAATACTGGTCGCGGGCCGCAACGGGCAAGGCTTTCAGGCGGCGGATGTTCACACCGGCGGCGGCCGCCGCGCCCTGCATCAGCCGAATAAATTCGTCGGCATCCTTGTCCGCAGGAATGATTTTGCGAAGGTTTTCAATCTCGCTTTGGCGGGCCTTAATGTCCCTTTCCACCAATGCCCGCTGGTCCTTGTAGACCTCCAGCCGCGCTTTCTCAGCCTTCAACTGGCCGGCGGTATCCGTGAGCGCTTTCAATTCCGCATCTTTCGCCTGTACGGGCGAGAAGGGAGCATACAGGCCGGCAGCGATCAACAGGACGGCCAGCACGGCAAAGAGTAGCGCCTGCAGCGGAAGCGACATCTCGCGAAGGTTCATTGCCATGTCGTCTCTCCCTAACTCGTCGCCGGCGCGGCCGGTTTGCTCTGCGCCGGAGTGAATTCCGCCGAGAGCTTGAAAAGGAACGTCGCCACCGCGGGGGTGCGCTCGTCCTGCCGGGATTCAGAAATCTCCACCTTGCCGAACTTGCCGGAACGTTTCAATTCGGTGATGAAATTGGCCACCGCGTTGATCGAGCCCGCGGTCCCTTCGAGCATGAGCGTGCCGCCTTTTTTCTCCATGGCGGTAAGCCACACGGCGTCGGTGCGAACGACGGTGCCGGCCAGGGATTCCATCAACTCCTGGCCGCCGGAGCGGTTCTTGCTGAGCTGATCGAGAACCAGATACTGTCCGTCGAGAACGAGTTTTTGCGCCTTCATGGCCTCGACTTGCGCCTTGGTCTGCTGCAAGCTGTCGATGGCGCGCTTGAGGTTATCCACTTCGAGTTGGGTGGCCTGGATTTGATCCACTTTGTCTTTGTAGAAAAACCCCAGAATGCCGCCGGCCACGACCAGGCTGCCGACGAGGAGCACGAGGGTTACCGTCATGCCCGCCGGAACTGCGCGGCTAGGCTTTTTGGGAGGCTTTTGGCCAAGCAGGTTGATGCGGATCATGGCGTGTCAAAACTCCTCAGCGCCAGCCCAACGGCAATCGCCAGGCGGGGCGCTAGCTCGCGGATCTCGTCCTCGTTATGACGGCCGGGATTGATCACCACCCTGCGGAAGGGGTAAAGCTCTTCCACAGGCATGGCAAACTCTTCTCGCAACAGGTCCATCAGGCCGGGCACCCGCGCGGTACCACCGGCGAGGAAAATCCGCTGGATGTTTTCGCCGCTGGCTGTAGCGCGGAAAAAGTCGAAAGTCTTCTGGATTTCAAGGATCAGAATGTCGGAAACAGAGCGCAGGATGTTGGCCTTCTGCTCCTCGCTCACGCCAGTCACGCTGCCGCCCATCTTGAGCTTTTCGGCGTCCTCGAAGCCCAGGTCGAGTTCTTTCTGCAGGGCGTCGGTGTACTGGTTGCCGCCCACGGAGACGTCGCGGGTGAACAGGGGGATCCCGGCGCGCACAATGTTGATGCTCATGACGCTTGCGCCCACGTTCAGCAGGGCGATGGTCTGGCCGGGGTCGGGATCGTAGTTCACTTCGAAGCAGTTCTGCAAGGAAAAGGCGTCAATGTCCACCACGGCCGGGGTCTTGCCGGCCTGCGCCAGGACGTTGGTGTGGTTCAGAATCTTGTCCTTTTTCACCGCGACCAGCAGGACGTCCATCTGCGTGTCCATGGCCTCCAGCAGTTGGTAGCTGAGGTTCACGTCGGAGATGTCGAAAGGGATGTGCTGGCTGGCCTCGTCGTTGATGCGGCTGTACAGCTCTTCCTCGGTCATGGAAGGCAGGGTAATGCGCTTGACGATGACGGAGTGGCCGGAGACCGCGGTGGCCACGTTCTTGGTCTTGATCTTCTGCTCGTCGAAGAGCTTGGAGATGGCGTCGGCGACTTCCGGCGCGTTCATGATCGCGCCATCCACCACGGTATCCTGCTCCAGGCGCTTCATGCCGTAGCTGACCAGCTCGTAGCCCTGCTTGGAGCGCTTCAACTCGACGGCCTTGATCGAGCTGGAGCCAATGTCCAGTCCCACAAGCTCTTTTTGCTTTGCACCAAACATGTGGCGGCCTCTCTATGTCCGCCGCGGCGGACACTGGAATGCTACTTCCTTCTGTTCTTCAAGCCGCTGGAAGTACTGATCTTCTTTTCCATCCAGCGGTCTAACACCGTCTTCTTGAACTTCCAACGGTTGCCCAACTTAAAGGCCGGAATCTGGGCTTCGTAAATGTAACGATATAACGTGTCTGGCGAAACACCCAAGTACTGGGAAGCCTCGCGGATATTCATTACTTCGCGCGATTCAACCGCCAAGGTTTCCACCCTAACGCCCTCCGGACGCGCCGACCCGTATCGTAAGTCAATCCAGCCCTCGCAAAACTTTTCCACTCGTGCTGAGCAGTCCAAAGCCCGGCCGGATGGGCTTCTCTTCGGGCGGTTATGTCACTGGGGATAGGGGGGTGTCAAGCAAACGGTTTGGGAGTTGTGCTCAAGACTTCGGTTTTTCTCGGCAATTAGGGGGTAAGAGACGGCAATAGTCGCAAATAGTAGTGGTATCAGAGAAAAGCACCACTATATGTTGGCATTGCGTGGCCAGCACCTTTTCGGAGAATTTTGGCCACTGCGGCAGGCCAGAGCGTGGCACGAAATTGATTGCGGCGCTCGCCGCTGGGGCCGAACATTATCAGATTTCCTGCGAGCGAAATCCCCCGAGCGTGGCGCTACAAACCGAGAGACTTCCAGAGCTGGTCAATGCGAGCTTTAACGCTCGAATCCATCTTGATTTCGTCGGGCCAGGGCCGCGAGAATCCTTCCGTCGGCCACTTGCGCGTGGCGTCGATGCCCATTTTCGAACCGAAGTCCTGCGTGCGCGCAGCGTGGTCCAGCGTGTCCACCGGGCCGAGGGTAAACTGGACATCGCGCTCAGGATCAATCGCGCAGAGCGCCTTCCAGACCACTTCGCTGTAGTTGTGCACGTCCACGTCGTGGTCCACCACCACGATGACCTTGGTGAACATGGCCTGGCCCAGCGACCAGATCGCATTCATGATTTTCCGCGCGTGGCCGGGATATGACTTGCGAATGGAAATAATCATCAAATTGTGAAAGATGCCTTCCGCGGGCATCGCCACGTCTGCAATCTCCGGGTACTGCATCTTCATCACCGGCAGGAAAATGCGTTCGATGGCGTGGCCGATGAAGAAATCCTCCTGCGGCGGCGGGCCGACGATGGTGGTGAGATAAATAGGATCCTTGCGCTGCGTGATGCAGTGCACGCGGAAAACGGGATACTCGCCTTCGAGAGAGTAGAAGCCAGTGTGGTCGCCGAAGGGGCCTTCCGTGCGGAATTCGTTGAGGTCCACGGTGCCTTCCAGGACGATCTCCGCGTTGGCGGGGACTTCCAGGTCGAGCGTTTCGCAGGGCACCATCTCCACCGGCTCGCGGCGGAGGAAGCCGGCGAACATCATTTCGTCGAGGTCCGGCGGAATGGGCAGCGCGCCGGCAATGCATGTGACCGGGTCGGAACCGATAGCTACCGCAACTTCGATCTTCCCTTCCTTATTCAGCGCGCGGGCGCGGCGGAAATGTTCGGCGCCATGCTTCTGCGTCTGCCAGTGCATTCCCGTCTCGCGCTCGCCTTCCACCTGCATGCGATAGAGGCCCACGTTGCGCTTTCCCGTCTCCGGATTCTTGGTGATGACCAGCGGCCAGGTAATGAAGCGGCCGCCGTCCTGCGGCCAGCACTTCAGCACGGGAAACTCGTGCAGCGAGAAATTATCTTTGCGGATTACTTCTTTGCACGGGCCGGACTTTACCGTCTTGGGAAAGAACGCGCCGATTTCCGCCAGCTTGGGCAGCATTTTGAGCTTGTCCATCAAGCCTTGCGGAGATTGCAGCGCGAGGTAGGAATTGATGCGCTCGGCGACGTCAGAGAGTTTTTCGACTTCCAGCGCGAGGTTCACACGGCGCTCGCTGCCCAGCATATTAATAAGGAGGGGGATCTTGGAGCCTTTGGGCCGCTCGAAGAGCAGCGCGGGGCCGCCGGCCTTGGTGACGCGGTCGGTAATCTCGGTGATCTCAAGCACCGGATCCACTTCCGCGGTGATGCGCTTCAGCTCGCCCGCTTGTTCCAGTTTGCGAATAAAGTCGCGCAGATCTCGGTAGGCCACACGCCCCCCTTACAGCCGCGCCGCTCCCGCAGCATCGCGGCGGGCGGCGAAGGCTCATCAATCTAGCACGGATAAACGCTGCAGAAGAAACGACGGAGGCGCTGCCACGGATTTCTGTCCGCCGGAGTCTGCTCCGACGGCGCGAGTTCTGCTAAGATGCGCGCTGAATGAGGTGAGGGCATTCTACATGGCAACTACTACCATCCCGGGCAAGCCGCCGAGCGACGAGGCCGTGCGAGAGTTTGTCGCGCGCACGGAGCATCACCTGCGCTACTCCGTGGGACGCCGGAAGACAGATGCATCTCACGAAGAAGTTTTCCGGGCCATCGCGCTGGCCGTGCGCGAGGACCTGATTGACCGCATGATCGAAACCGAAGAGCGCTACCAGCGCCACGACGCCAAGCGGCTCTACTACCTCTCCATCGAATTCA
>CAZIWR010000097.1:1944-10007 GCA_964542805.1 uncultured Acidobacteriaceae bacterium | reverse complement strand
GCTACTTTCTTCATGTCGCGGACGACGCTGGTGGACAAATCCGCGCCCTCGGTGATTGCCTCTGATAGATTCGATTCCGAAACGAGAGCATTGGTCAGGTCCGCCTTGCGCAAGTCCGCGCCGTGAAAGTTTGCCGCGCGCAAGTTCGAGCCGCGGATCATCGCGCCAACCAGCTTCGCACCCGCCAGGTTGATGCGAAACATTTCCGCGCCGCTGGCGTTGGCGCCGGTCAGGTCCGCGCCTTCCGCGTTTACTTCCGTCAAATCGCAGTTCATGAGCAGCGCTTTGCGCAAATGGGCACCGCTTAAATCCGCTCGTGTGAGCTTGGCCTCGCGTAGATCCGCTTCTTCGAGCCGCGCACCACGCAGATTGGCGCCGGTTAGATTTGCGCCGCGCAGGTCCGCGCGTTCGAGATTGGCCCCGGCGAGTTCCGCGGGCGCGCCGCCCGCTTCGCCGCGGACGTGCTTGGCGTGTGCATCCAGGATGTCGCTGAGGCGCTGCTGGTTGTGAGAGATACCTCTCGGATTGCGGAGTCCCATAGTTCCCCTTCAGTGGAAATGAATTTGTGAAGTTCCATTCTAACGAAAATCGCTGCTTACGGCGAATCGAAGAGTGGCGACCCGCCCCAAAAACAGGCGGGTCGCCGCTACATAAGTCGAAGCGATGGCTTTTGTGGTAATTTGAAGCAGCCATGAACGTGCTGGAAATGCTGAAATCGCGGGCGCGGGCGGTGCCGCAGCACATTGTGCTGCCGGAAGGCGAAGACCCGCGCGTAATCACGGCCGCGGCGCGTATTGCCGCGGAAGGCTATGCGAAGCTGACGCTGCTGGGGCGGCCGAATGTGATTCAGTCTGCCGCAGCGCAAGCAGGCGCTTCGCTGGCCGGCGTGACGCTGCTGGACCCCGGCGCGAGCCCGCACCTGGACCGCTACGCGCAAATCTACTTCGAGCGGCGGCGCGCGCGCGGCACGACGCTCGACGAAGCGCGCACGACGGCCGCCAAGCCGTTGTACTTCGCTTCGCTGATGGTGGCCGCGGGGCACGCGGACGGGTCGGTGGGCGGCGCGGCCAACACCACTGCGGAAACGGTGCGCGCGGCGCTGCACTGTATCGGTCTTGCGCTGCAGTACAAGCTCGTTTCCGGCTTTTTCCTGATGGTGCTGCCGCGCGCGGAGTTCGGCGCGTCCGGCGCGCTGCTGTTCGCCGACTGCGGCGTGGTGCCGGACCCGTCGCCTGCGGAACTGGCGGAAATTGCGGCGGCGACCGCCGAGAATGCCCGCGCATTCTTGGAAGTCGAGCCGCGCGTGGCATTGCTTTCGTTCTCCACGAAAGGCTCCGCCGAACATCCGCGGGTGGCCAAAGTCCGCGAAGCGCTACGCATTCTCCGCGCGCGAGCGCCAGAGCTGGCCGCGGATGGCGAGTTGCAGGCCGACGCCGCGCTGGTGCCCGCCATCGGCGCGAGCAAAGCGCCGGGCTCCGCGGTGGCCGGGCGCGCGAACGTGCTGATTTTTCCGGACCTCGATTCCGGCAACATCGCCTACAAGCTGGTCGAGCGGCTGGGCGGCGCCGTCGCGCTGGGCCCCATTCTGCAGGGCCTGGACCGCCCGGCGAACGACCTTTCCCGCGGCTGCTCGGCCGAGGACATCGCCAACGTGGTGGCCATTACCGCCGTGCAAGCCATCGCGCGGCGGGCTTCGGCGCATCAAACAGCGTAGTTCGAAAGCAACCGCCGATACACGCAGATGGACGCAGAACGAAAACCCGAAAAACGAAAAGCGAAAAACGAAAAACGGCCAAGCGCTTTGCGATTTTCGATTTTCGGTTTTCGGTTTTCGGTTTTTTCCTTATTCGCGCTCGTGTGTGTTCATTTGGGGCTTTTCTGCTGTTCAGTTTACTCGCAGGAGGCGGGGCAGGAAGTGGTGGCCAATCTGTCGGCGGGGCGCGTGGTGATCTACGTGGCCAAGGAAGGCATGGTCATCGCCGCGAACGAAAGCCGCGTGGAAGCGGAATCACGGCCTCCGCTGGTCGTGCAGCTCTCCCCCAAACGCATCGCCATTCTGCTGGGCGCGGCGGAATGGGTGCTACCGGGCACGGGCCGCCCGCCGCTGCGGCTGGATGTCGAGCTTCCGCGGGCCATCGGCAGGCAGATCCAGGCGGGCCCGCGGCTGCAGCAGGAACAGACCTCTGACCTCGAGCCGATCGGCACGGCGCTGCTGGAGCCGCTGCGCACGGTGGTGCCGCAGCTCACGCGCAAGATGAACCTCGCGCCGGACGACCCGCTGGTGGAAATGCTGCTGGTGGGATTGCAAGAAGAGTACGGACCAGAAGTGTGGCTGCTGCAATACCGCCTGGCACAGGAGCCGCTGCGCGGCGACTACTGGAAAAGCCGCGTCCTGCGGCCGAGCTATACGCAGCTCTATCCGCCGGAAAAGGGCCAGCCGCGCACGCTGGTGGAAGTGCGCTATCCGCCGGAGGACGCCGGACCGGCGCTGCTCGAACTGCTGCAGCAGAGCGATGCGCGGCTCACGCCGCTGCGCACGTCCAACGCGCAGGTGGCGCGCGCGGCAGAGAAACTCGCGAGCGGCGAATCCAACAAAGCGCTGCTCGACGACGCCGTGGTCTTCCTGCGTGCGTCGCTGGACGCCATCGCGGAGCCGAAAACGCTGCAGATTGTGGGCGTCATCAGCGAGAAGCGCGGTTTTGAGTGGATCCTCGCGCCGCCCGCCGCGCCCCCTCTACAGAAAGCCGAAGAGCGCAAGCCCCGCGAGCCCGGGGCGCCGACCCTGCGCAAGCCGCCCCAGTAGCAGACCGAAAATCGATCCCGAAGCCTCGGGACGAAAAACGGAAAAACTGCTTTATTCGTGGCGGAGTGTTGCGGCGGGGTCGACGCCGGCGGCGCGGCGCGCCGGAGCCACGGCCGCCAGGAAAGCAACCAGAGCGAACAGCACGGTGGCCAAAAGGAGAGTTGGCGGGTCGTTGGGACGCACTTCGTACAACATGCTGCCGATGAGCCGCGTCAAAGCGAGCGCCGCGCTGATGCCGATGGCGATGCCGATGCCGGTGAGCAGCAGCGTCTGCCGGGCCACCAGCCAAACGACGGCGGCGCGCTCGGCGCCGAGGGCCATGCGAATGCCGATTTCGCGCGTGCGGCAAGTTACGGTGAACGACAACAGCCCGAAGAGACCCACTACTGCCAGCAGCGTGGCAATCCCGCCGCAGATTCCGGTGAGCAAGGCGAAGTGGCGCTGGCTGGAAACACTCTGGTCCATCTGCGCTGCCACTGTCTGGATGCTGTACAGCGGCAGGGCCGGATCCAGCGAGGTCATTTCGCGCCGCAGGGCAGCGACTAGAGCATTGCTATCGCCATCGATCCGAAGATGCAACGTGACCCGAAACTGAAAGGCCTCCTGGTGGAGCGCCAGGAACATGAAGGGGGCGTCGTGCCGTCGCAGGAAATGCGTGACGCCAATGATTTCGATATCGCGCTTGGAGGAAGGTCCGAGAAATCCGAAGCGCCGGCCGATGGGGTTTTGGTCGCGGAAGAAATAGCGGGCGAAAGCTTCGTTGACGATAGCGGCGCGCGGAGGCGCATGCAAGTCGGCGGATGTGAAGTCGCGGCCACGAAGCATCGGGACGCCCAGGCTGGCCAAATAGCCGGGGGTGACCCAGTTGTAGCAGACAAAGTTGTCTTCACCTTCATGCGCGGAATCGTTTTCGACGGAGATATAGGAACATCCGGCGGGGGCTAGAATGCTGGTTTGCGCGAGCGACGCATTGCGCACGCCGGGCAGGGCCCGCGCGCGTTCCTGGAATTCTTCGACCAAGGCCTGTGAACGCGCGGGCGAATACTTGTTGGACGCAGGATTCAAAGTGACCAGCAACACTTTGTCGCGCGGGAAGTTCAGCTCCACGTGGTACAGATTGAGCAGGGTGCGGAGAAAAAGCCCCGCGCCGGCCAACAGGAGGATGGAAAGCGCCACTTGCGCGCAGACCAGGACACTCCGCGCGCGCGCACGAGCCGAAAGAACGCTCGTTCCTCCTTCACTCTTTAGGGCAGATTGCAAATCGGTGCGCGAAGCTTGCCAGGCCGGGACCAGTCCGAAGAGAAGCGCGGAGACCAGCGAGATCAACGCGGTGAGGCCCAGTACGCGCGCATTCAGCGTCAGAGGCTCGGTGCGTCCAATCCAGGCGAAGACCATCGCGTCCAGACCCGCCAACATCCACCATGCCAGGAACAGCCCGGCCAGCCCCGCAAGGGTCGCCAGCACAAGGCTCTCGGTTAACAAAAGTTGCATCAGGCGTGTTCGGGTCGCACCCAATGCCAGGCGAACCGCAATCTCCTTCCTGCGGCGCGCTGCTTGCGCGAGTTGCAGAGCAGCGGCGTTGGCACAGGCAATCAGCAAGATGGCCGTAACGGCTGCCCAAAGAATCCTCAGCGGAAGGCGTAGCTGGTGGCGCAATGAGTCCACTCCCTGCCCGCCCGGGCGAAGTTCGAGCGTCTGCTG
Source organism: uncultured Acidobacteriaceae bacterium (assembly GCA_964542805.1). Lineage (GTDB taxonomy): Bacteria > Acidobacteriota > Terriglobia > Acidiferrales > UBA7541 > JACQDE01. The sequence continues at coordinate 5,503 of CAZIWR010000097.1, read as the reverse complement.
CACAAAGCGCTGCTTAATCACTTCGCTGTACTGGGGCCCCACTTCGCGGACTTCGTCCTGGAGCACCTGGCGAAAAATTGAATTGAGCGCGGCTTCCGCTTGCACCGATGAAAAACCGTCCTTCAAACGGCCGAGAAGCTGAAGCCAGGTGTTGCGGCGTTCGCGCAAAGGATCGTGTTGGAAGAGGAACTGCGCGGCTGTCACCGGAACGTAAATCTCCGGCGGAGAGCCGAGCACGGCACCCTGGAAACGTTCTTCGGCCACGCCCACGATGGTGAAACTCCGCCCATTCAGGAGCGCGGTTTCTCCCACTAGGTTGGGTTGGGCGCCGAAGCGGCGCTTCCAGTAGCCGTAGCTCAATACCGCCGCCGGCGCGGACTGCACTTCATTAGCGTCACGGGTCAGAAGCAAGCGGCCGGCAGCCGGCCGTACGCCAAGCATGTCGAAAAACTCGCCGGAAACCAGCTCCGTATTCACCTGCTCGGAGACACCGCGATAACTGAAGTTGGAGGTGCTCCGGGCGCGGCAGGCGAGGGCGGAAAGGACCTGATTGCGATCGCGCAGGTCCACAAACATTGGGAAGGAATAATAGTTGCGGTTGCTACCCGAACCGATCTGCTGCGGATTGGGCGTCGTAATCTGGACTAACCGCTCGCGATCACCGACGGGAAGAGTTTGGAACAGAAATGCGTCCAGTAAAGTGAAAATGGCGCTGCACGCGCCAATTCCGAGGGCGAGGGAAATCACAACGGTCGCAGCAAACCCCGGATTGCGCCGCAACGTGCGCAGGGAGTAGAGGACATCACTGGGAAGGCTGAACATGGTCCTCTCCACGGCAGGGGGAGCACGCCGAGGGCCACAGCTAAGTCCAACGTTTCCGAAGTCTAGCTCCAACTCGCTGTCCGAATTCGCAAATCAACTGTCCGCTGGCGGCACGGCGACGGTCATTTTTTCACTTCTTCATTTCTTCATCGAATCATCTCCCCGGAAGGGCGGCGAGGAATTCGCGGAGCTTTGCGCGGTAGATTTCCGGGGCGATCAGAGATGCCTCTTCATGGCAGACGCCTTCAATACGCAGGAATGACTTCGGTTCGTTGGCGGCTCGAAACACATTTTCGCCCAGCGCGAATGGAATCACCGGGTCATCCGCGCAGTGCACCACCAAAACCGGCGCGCGAACCTGTGCGAGCTTTTTCCCTGTCTCAAATTTTGCCTTCAACATCGAACCCAGCCCGGGCAAAAACGGATAGACGCGCCGGGCCACGGCAGCCCCGGAGGGAAACGGCGCCTCAAGAACCAGGCCGGCTACCCGGTGATTGCTTGCCAGGTCCACAGCGACGGCGGTGCCCAGTGAATGGCCGATGGGGACGACACGTCCGGGCGGCACGGCGCGGTCCTTTACCAAGTATTCGTACGCGGCCTGCGCATCCAGATAGAGGCCTGCTTCGTCCGGCTTACCTTCACTCTTGCCGTAGCCGCGATATTCAACGGCCAGCACGTTGGCCGGAACGCTGCGCAGGAAGTCGTAGATGTCCGCGCGGTTGGCGATGTTCGCGGCGTTGCCGTGGAAGGCTACGAAGGTGAACTCCGCGCCGGGGGCCGCAATCCACCAGGCGTGCAGCTTTACGCCGTCGGCGGCGTGCAGCCATACGTCTTCCAGCGGCAGACCGTGCGGCTGCCAATCGCCGCTCAGGCGGCCGGGAATGTCTGGAAAGAAAATCAGGTGGTTTTCAAAAATGCGCAGAACAACCAGCAGGCTCGCGTAAACGATCAGGATAACAACCAGGTATCCAAGCACGCGCTTCATGCTCCCCCTGGACAAACCCCGGGCTGGGTCTTAAAGCCCCCGCTACAGGGCGGACACCCTTCGGCTACGCTCAGGGTAAACGCCGGTCCGCCCCTACGAAGGCGCGGCGGCTTCTTGCGCCAGTATTTCGATGCGATCGCCTGGACGCATCAGGCCGTCCTTAAGGACGCGGCAGAGCATGCCGCGCTTGCCGCGCATTTCTGCTTCCAGGCCCGGACGGATGGCTTCGAACATGTTGCACGGAGTACACGGGATGGTCACTTCCATGAGCGCTTGGCCGATGCGCAGGCGCTGCCCGGGCGTGAGCGCTCGGATGTTGAGGCCCTGGGTCAGCACGTTTTCCTTCACCTGGCCAGGGTGCAGATCCATCTCTGTGAGTGTCTCGGTGTCCATCAGTAGTACCTGGCGCTTGCTGCCGCGGCGCGCGTGCGCACAGCCGTCTAGGCCCCAGTCTGCCAGCGCCTTTGCTTCAGCTACCTCGCGCACGGGTTGACCTAAGACCGGGCAAAGGTACAGGCGAAGCACGGTGGACATTGGCTATGCTCCCGATCCGTGAGCTTTGTTCAAGGCTTTTGCGCCGATGTCCTTGCGGTAGTGCGCACCATCAAAGCGAATGCTACCAGCAGCATGGTAGGCGTGACGAATGGCCTCGGGGAGAGTGCGGGCCGCCGCGGCCACGCCAAGGACCCTACCACTACATGTGTAGTATATATCACCTTCCCGTTTCGTCCCGGCGTGGAAAACCACGGCCTCATTTCCGCCCAGCGGCAGGCCCTCGATCTTCTTCCCCGCCACAAACTCACCCGGGTATCCGCCGGCGGCCATCACCACGCAGGCGCTGGCCGCAGGATTCCACTTTGCTTTTACCTGGCTTAGCTTTTTCTCCGCTACGGCCATTAATGCGGCAGCCAAATCGAAGTCCATCCGCAAAACCACTGCTTGGGCTTCGGGATCTCCCATGCGGCAGTTGAACTCCAGCACCTTTGGCCCTTGCGGCGTGATCATCAAGCCGAAGTAGAGGAACCCGCAATAGGGCAGCCCGTCGGCGGCGAGGCCGGCGATGGTTGGCTCCACGATCGTCCGCCGGATGGCTGACTCCAGCTCCGCAGGCAAGAGGCCATCAATGGAGTAAGCGCCCATGCCGCCGGTGTTGGGGCCGAGGTCGCCGTCGAACACGCGCTTGTGGTCCTGCGTGGGGGCCATGGACAAGACGTGCTGGCCGTCGGTGAGGACAATGTAGGAAAGCTCCTCGCCCTCCAGCGCTTCTTCCAGCAAAACCTTCTCGCCGGCCGCGCCGAATTCTCTCTTTTCCATGAGGCGCTCGATGAAGGCGGTGGCGTCGTCCGGCGTCGGCGCCACGAGCACGCCCTTGCCCGCGGCCAGGCCGTCGGCCTTGATGACCATGGGCCAGTCCACTGCGCAGAGCGCAGAATAGGCCGCTCCGGCCGAGTCGTGGATGCCGTAGGTGGCGGCTGTGGGGATGGCGTGGCGCGTCAGGAACTCTTTCGCGAAGACCTTGCTGCCTTCGAGCTGCGCCGCCGCTTTCGACGGGCCCACAATTTTCATTTTGCGTTCGGAGAAGGCATCCACGATTCCGTTGACCAGCGGGAGCTCGGGGCCGACGACGGTGAGGTCCGGGCGCAGGCGTTCGGCCAGTGCCAACAAGCCGGCCACATCGCCAGCATTTGCCGGCACGCATTCGGCGTCCTGCGAAATGCCTCCGTTACCCGGCGCGCACCAAATTTTTTCCAC
>CAZIWR010000097.1:0-1844 GCA_964542805.1 uncultured Acidobacteriaceae bacterium | reverse complement strand
GACTCCTCCATTCCCCGGCCAATTCTTGCGGGCATTCTCCTCTGCTTCTTTTTATCCGGCGCGGCAGGACTCATCTACCAGGTGGCGTGGGGCAAGGCGCTGGGGCTCGTGTTCGGCAATACGGTCTACGCCATCTCCACGATTCTGGCGGTGTTCATGGGCGGGCTGGCGCTGGGCAGCGCGTACCTGGGGCGCTGGAGCGAGCGCTACCCCAACGCGGTCGCGCTGTACGGCTGGATCGAGCTGGCGATTGCCGCCACCGGCGCGCTCTCGCTGGTGGGCCTGGCCGGCGTTCGCCTGCTGTACTTCGCCGCGTACCCGGTGGTCTCCGGCTTCATGCCCACACTGGTAGCGCTGCGCTTCGTGGGCGCGGCCGTAGTTCTGCTGCTGCCGACGTTTCTGATGGGCGGCACGCTGCCGATTTTGGTCAGCGGGCTCACACGCCGCTCCGCTGAATTGGGCGCACGCGTCAGCCGCCTCTACTGGATCAACACGCTCGGCGCAGTGGCCGGCACGTTTGCGGCGGGATTCGTGTTTCTTCCCGCGCTGGGCTTGCGCCAGACGGTGGCGCTGGCTGTGGCGCTGAATCTGCTCGCCGGCGTCATCGCATTGCTGCTGGCGCGCGCCGCGCCATCGAGTGCGCCATCCAACGAAACTGCCGGAGCCACGGCGCTGCCGAGTCTGCCTGCGAGCGCGGAGATTCCGCGGTATCTTCTCGTGTCGTTCGGAATTGTCGGGGGCACAGCCATCGGCTACGAAGTCTGCTGGACGCGCCTGCTGGTGACCTCCCTGGGCAGTTCGACGTATGCCTTCACGCTGATGCTGGGCACGTTTCTCGGGGGCCTCGTGCTGGGGAGCGCGCTGTTCGACTTCTGGTTCGCGCGGCGCAAGGAAGTTTCGCTGGCCACCTTCGCACTCACGCAGACGCTTACGGCTGTGGCAGCGCTGCTCTTCCTGGTGTTCTTCCAGCAGTTCCCCGAACTTGTGCCGGTGATCCTGCGCAAGACGCACGCTTCGTTCCGGGGGCTCCTTCTCGCACAGCTGGCCACCAGCGCGCTGGCGCTGTTGCCGGCCGCTCTGGTTTTCGGATTCAACTTTCCGGTAGTGACGGTGCTCATCGCCGGACGCCGGGAAAGCTCCGGGCACTACGCCGCCGCCGTGGGCCGCGCCTATGCGGCAAATACGCTGGGAGCGATTGTGGGCGCGACACTGGCGGGGTTCTGGTTGGTGCCCGCGATAGGCGCGTTCCGGCTTGTCGCACTGCTGGCTACGCTGAATTTTTTGCTGGCCGCGTTTTTGCACACGCGACGCGCGCCGCCGGCCATCGTCAAATCGGTGGTTAACGTGATCATGGTCGCCGCCGTTGTTTTCGTTGCCACCTCGGGCATTTTCTACAACCGCGCACTGGCCACCTTCGGCGCCATGCTGTATTACGACCGTTACGGCGAAAAGCTCACCATTCCGGAAATGGCCGCCACCACCGATGTGCTGTACGTGGCCGACGGGCTGAACGCCACGATCAGCGTGGCGCGCACGGAGGACTACCTGGCCATCCGCACCAACGGCAAGGTGGACGCGTCGAACAAGGACCGTATCACGCAACTGCTCGTTGGGCATCTGGGGGCCGTGCTGCATCCCGCGCCGCGGCGCGTGCTGGTCATCGGCTTCGGCAGCGGGATGACCGTCTCTGCGCTGGCGCTCTATCCGGAAATCGAAAGCATCACCTGCGTGGAGATCGAGCCGGCTGTGATTGGCGCGGCGGATTTCCTGGTGACGCTGAACCGCAACGTGCTGCGCGATCCGCGGGTGCGCATCGTGCTCGACGACGCGCGGAATTTTCTGCT
>CAZIWR010000096.1:0-10186 GCA_964542805.1 uncultured Acidobacteriaceae bacterium | reverse complement strand
GGGAAAACGGACTTCATCGACGATCCCGCTGCGCTGGAGCGCGACCTGCCCGGCTGCCGCATCACGGACGTCCGGCGCTGCGGAAAGTACATCGTGCTGCCGCTAGAACGCGACGCTCGCGGCGGTGATGCGCTTCGACTCATCATCCACTTGGGCATGACCGGACGGCTAGGGGTGCAAGGCGCCGATGCGCCTGCGGCACTGCACACGCATGCAATCTTCGCGCTCGACGACGGTCGCGAGCTGCGCTACATCGATCCCCGCCGCTTCGGCCGCATCGCTTTGTTCTCCGGCGCGCAATTCGCAGCGGCATTCGAGCGGCTTGGTGCCGAGCCTCTCGAAGTCAGCGAAGCGTACTTCCGCCGCCTGCTCGCTGGGCGTCGCGCCATGATCAAGGCGCTTCTGCTCAACCAGCACTTCCTCCGCGGCATTGGCAATATCTACGCGGACGAATCGCTCTGGCGCGCAAGACTCCACCCGGCGCGGCTCGGCGCGCGCCTCAGCTTCGCCGATGCACACCGCCTGCTAGAAGCCATCCGGCACGTCCTGCGCGCCGCTATTCGCCTCGGCGGCTCGTCCATCTCCGACTTTGTGGACGCGAACGGCCTGCCCGGTGAATTTCAGTTGCGCCATCGCGTGTATGACCGGGAAGGGAAGGGATGTTTCCGGTGCGGCGCAACGATTCGCCGGGTGATCGTCGCCGGACGAAGCAGCTATTTCTGCCCGCGCTGCCAGCGGACTCCACGAACCCGAAAGCCATCTCGGTAGCGGAAAGCACCCTCAGCCGCGCCAGAGGTGGCGCGCTGTTAAGAGTGCGCGGACATTTTCCTGCATGCGAGTCGAAACGAGATTCAATCCGCACCCGTCGTTGCGGCAGGGACGTCCATGGGCAGCACGCGCTGCGTGCCGCTCGTGGGCGAGGGCGGGAGCAGCGGCGCGGCGGCGGCGAAAATCCGCGCGCCCCACACGCCGCGCGCATGGGCCTCCAGCTGGAGCACACGGTCGCTCAGGCGCGAAAACGGCGGCGCGGCGAGCAGCAAATTCAATTGCTCGTGAATCTGCTTTTGGAACTGCACATTTTCCGAGCGGAAGCCGTCGGCGGTGATGCCGTCGGCAAACGGCGGCACGGCGACCAGCAGCGCGTACGTGTCCATCCACCACTCCAGCCATGGCTCGAGGTGCGGCTGGCGGCCGAATTTGTTCACCAGGTAGCAGTAGTTGTCGAGCACGGCGCGGTCGCAGATGACGTTGGGCGCGCGGCTGGCGGCCTCCAGCTCCGCGGCCACTTGCGCGTGCAGAATCCAGAGCTGCCCTTCGAGCGTGGTCGCTTCATTCACCGGGAAGGGCGAGCGCCGCGCCACTTCCGTCACCAGCTCGACATTCTGGTCGGATTTCTTCAGCAGTGTGCAGACTTCATAGGCCAGTGTGGTCTTGCCCACGCCATGCGTTCCGATGAGTGCGAGTTTCAAATGACTCGGCCTTCCGAATGTGCGCAATCGTTCTAACATACCTTTCCGTCCGGGAAAATAGCCCGGCAGGGAAAACCAGAAAATAGAAAAGAGAAAATAGAAAATGGGGACCACCAACCATGCCATGGCGTTCATTACCATCGGGGCCTATTTTCTATTTTCCATTTTCTCTTTTCGCTTTCTTCTCTGTGCCTCTGTGTCTCTGTGGCAGAATCAGGTTTGAAGATGCGAGCCGTCATCCAACGAGTGAGCAAAGCACGCGTTCTGGTGGAGGGCCGCGTCTCGGGCGAAATCGGTGCGGGCCTTGTGGTGCTGCTGGGCGTGAGGCAAGGCGATACGTCCGAAGCCGCGAAATACCTCGCTGAAAAAACCGCCAACCTGCGCATCTTCGCCGACGACGCCGGCAAGATGAACCGCTCGCTTGTGGATATCGGCGGCGCCGCGCTGGTGGTGTCGCAGTTCACGCTTTACGGCGACGCGCGCGGCCAGCGCCGGCCGAGCTTCCTGAAAGCCGCGCCGCCCGAGGAAGCCAGCGGCCTCTACGAGGAATACTGCGCTGCGTTGCGCGCCCTCGGCGTGCGCGTGGAGACCGGCGTTTTCCAGACCCTGATGGCCGTCGAGCTGACCAACGATGGTCCGGTGACCATCCTTCTCGATTCGGAAAAGATGTTGTAAAGGTGGCTCTTAAGAAGCGCCAACCGTCTGGAATGGAGGAACCTTTGAAGGCTCGCAGAAAAAACATCAAAGGAAAAGCGCGACCAATCAATTGGTTTGGTATACGCATCCTATTTGAATCGTTGCATCCGGAGGAAAGGCGTGTGCCGCCGCTATTCGAGGAACGGATCATAGTTTGCAGAGCGCGCTCTGCAAGCGAAGCTCGAAAGAAGGCTGCCATGTTCGGCAGAGCCTCGAAACAGGATTACAAAAACATGTACGGCAAGAAAGTAGTTTGGCTTTTCAAAGAGGTGCTGGGCGTGGCGGAGTTGTTTGACCGCACAATTCGAGAAGGATCGGAGGTCTATTACCGTTTCTTAGACTCCAAGGATCTGAAGCACTTGAGACGTTTAGCGTAGCCCCTGGAGATTTCTTTTTCAGGTGGGTTCAGTGACCCTTCTTGTCGATTCCGAAAAGCTCTTTTGACCCGGATTCGTATTATCCTCTTGCCGTGGCGCAGGCCGGCTCCAAACATCTGACGGTCCGTGAAGCCGCTCTCGCAGATGCGTTGAGCATCGCCGCGCTTGCCGGGCAACTCACCTATCCGTCCACGCCGGAGGAAGTCGAGCGGCGGCTGCGCGAGTTGCCGCAGGACGGCAGCCACGCGGTTTTTGTCGCCGAAGACCGCGCGGGCCACGTCGTCGGCTGGGCGCATGTGTACGCACTGCATTTTGTGGGCAGCGACTTGCGCGCGGAGGTCGCCGGGTTAGTGGTGGACGAGTCTTGCCGCAACGCCGGGGTAGGGAAGGCACTGATGGCGCGCATCGAAGACTGGGCGCGCGAAAAAGGCCTGGCCGCCGTTACGCTGCGCTCCAACGTGATCCGCGCGCCCGCGCACAAGTTTTACGAACAACTCGGTTACACGCGCATTAAAACGCAACACGCATTTCGCAGGGTGCTGTAGCCCGCGTCTTTAGACGCGGGGCCTTTTGTCTGAGTACCCCCGCCTCTGAAGAGGCGGGCTACATGGATCATGACCACCGACAAATCAAAACTCCGCGTCGCACTCGCCCAACTCAAGGCGCTGGGCAACCCTGCAAATGTCGCGGGCATGGCACGCTTCGGCGTGCATGTGAAAAAAGCGTACGGCGTATCCACGCCTGCGCTGCGCAAACTCGCGCGCGAAATCGGCATGGACCAGAAACTCTCACAGCAATTGTGGACCACGGGCATCCACGACGCGCGGCATCTGGCCGCGCTCGTCGGCGACCCCGCGCAGGTCACGCCCGCGCAGATGGAGCGCTGGGCGCGCGACTTCGCTTCCTGGGATGTGGTGGACGGCTGCTGCTGCCACCTGTTCGTATACACGCCGCACGCGTGGAAGAAGGCACTTGCCTGGAGTCGCCGAGAAGAGGAGTTCGTCAAGCGCGCGGGATTTGCGCTGATGGCCTATCTCGCTGTGCATGACAAGAGAGCCAGAGAAAAAGATTTTTTGCGGCTGCTGCCGATCATCCGGCACAGTGCACGCGATGAGCGTCACTTCGTGAAGAAAGCGGTAAACTGGGCGCTGCGGCAAATCGGCAAGCGCAACGCGCGGCTGAACAAATCAGCGATTGCCACGGGCAAAGCGGTTCGCGCGCTGGGCACCCCCGCGACACGCTGGATCGCTGCCGACGCACTGCGCGAATTGACAAGCGAGATGGTTCAGAAAAGACTGGCTGCCAAGCCGTGAAAAACCCAGCTCGAAATTCAGGACGTCAGCCGGATGCGCATCAGGTGGACCAGGTAGCGCCATACCTGCACCAGGTCCATCTTGCTTCCGCCGCGCGCGCGCTCTTCAAACACGTACGGCACCTCCGCGGCTTTGGCGTAATTGCCACGCGCCAGCACTTCCAGCAGGATTTTGTAGCCTAAAGGCTTCAGCGCCCGTCCTTCCACCACCGACCGCCGCAGCAGAAAAAATCCGGACATCGGATCTTTCACCCGCCGAATTTTCGCCGGCAGAAGCACCACTGCCAGCAGCGTCGCGGTCCAGGAGATAATCTTCCGCCGGAATTTCCAATCGGTCACGCCGCCGCGCGCCACGTAGCGGCTGGCGACGGCGATTTCGCCGCGCGCGTCGCGGATCGGCTCGATCAGGTTCAGCAAATTCTCCGGCGGATGTTGCAGGTCGCCATCCATCACGCCCAGGATTTCGCCTTGCGCCATCTTCCACCCCGCCAGCACCGCCGTGGAGAGGTCTCGCTCGTCCACGCGCACGAGCAGCTTCAGCCACGGGCGGTCCGCCTGCAAGCGGCGCACTTCGCCGGCGGTGCCGTCCGGGCTGTTGTCGTCCACGATGATCAGCTCGAACGGTTCGCCCGCAGCCGCAAGCGCCTTACCCGTGCGCTCCACCAATTGCTCGATGTTTTGCCGTTCGTTGTACGTCGGCACGACGAGTGAGATCAATGGTGCTTCTCCGCTTTCCGCGACGGCGGGACACGCTACACGAATCGCGGCCTGTTTGCCAGTTGAAGCACGGCGTGCTGGGCGGGACTCCCGCGAAGGATTTCAGTGCGCTCGGGAAAAGTGTTCGTGCACCACGCGCCAGTTCTTTCCTTTGCGCGCGAAGACATGCGTGCCGCGGCCGCGCACGGTGCGGCCGGCGCCCAGCCCCACCGTCCAGTAGAACGTGGCCACTGCGGAATTGCCGCTCACGTGCACTTGCGGCTGCTCGATGCGGTAACTCATTTTCGGCGCGCACTGCCAGTAGTGCTGGAACGTTTTTCCCAGCGCCGCAAGGCCGCGGATGCGCCCATGCGTCGTGGAGGAAAACCCCACAAAGCTCTTGTCGAACATCTGCACGGCCCCGCGGAGGTTCCCGCGGTTGATGGCCGCGGCTTGTTCGCGTTCCAGATGGAGGATTTGCTTCTGGATATTTTTGCTCATCCGTCACCTCACGAGCGGGCGTTGGACCGATTCTACCAGCCGATCCCGTGTCTGCACAGGGGATCGGCGAGTGCGCTGAGCCCGGCGTGCTAGAATGATTCGCATGTCCGCGCTGCGCCCGTCTCGTCGCTTCATTCTCTTTCTTTGGATTCTCTTTGCCGCGGCTCCCGCGCTGGCCCAGGATGCGACGAGTCCGAATGAAATCCCCATCGAAAAGTGCGACCGCCTGCCGGTCGTCGCGGTACAGATCGACGGCGCCCGCATGCGCTTCCTCCTGGATACGGGAGCCACCTCCATTCTGAACATCAAGTCATTTGCCAAAGGCCGGTCGAAGTCCATTCGCATCAGTTCCTGGAGCGGAACTGCCGCCACCAGCGCGCGGGAGGTCACGTTGCCGGAGCTGGCCTTGGGGCGCTTCCGCCTGCCCAATCTGAAATTGCCCGCCATTGACCTGAGTCCGATTGGCGAGGCCTGTGGCAGCCGCATTGACGGAATTTTCGGCGTGGACTTGATGGAGAAGATGGGTCTGACGATTGACCTCAAGCGCCGCGTTGCGCGCGTGAGCGACACTAGCGCGGATTCAGGGGACGAAGCGGAAGTGAAACGCCACTCCGAAGCGCAGCAAAGTTGCCTGGAAGCCTTCAACAAGGCCGACTTGACCGGGTTGGAAAAGTGCCTCGACCCCGAAGTGGTTTTGTTCACGCCGTGGGGAGAGTATCGCGGGCGAAAGGTCACGCTGAACTACGTGCAGCAGCATTATTTCGCACTCAAGCCGCTGCCGCACATGGAAATGCGCATTAAGAGCGTGCACATCGTTGGTGCCGCCGCCTGGTATGACTACGACTACTCGATCGAGCTTCCCAGCGGCCGCATTGATGGCCGCGGCACCGGCGTCTGCCGCAAGAGCGGCGAGCGCTGGTTGCTGCTCAACATGCACAACTCAAAGATCGAGCCTGAACCCACTGCAATCAAGTAAAGGCTTCCAGAATTCCCGCCCGACGATGGCTGCGCTGCGCGCCGTCGCTCTAAAACCCGCCGCCGCCCCCGCCACCGCCGCCTCCGCCCGAAAATCCTCCGCCGCCTCCGCCCCCGCCGAAGCCCGAACTGCCCGAGCTACGCGGCGCTGAGGCCATCGTCGATGCGGCCACGGTGGACATGCGGTTCAAGCTGTTCACGAAGTTGACGGTGCGAAACGTAGTGAAGTCCCCGCCGCGATACCAATCCGGTGGCTGGTTGCAGATACCCTCGAACGCTTTCGTCCAGTTTTTCTCCACGCCCAGGGCCATGGCGAAGGGCAGGTATTTCTCGAAGAGTTGCGGCGTCTTCACCATGCGCTCCATGTGGTCCGTTTCCACGCGCCCGAGGAATTCCTCGAAGCCCAGCACGCCCTCCAGCGCTTCGCTTCCCTTGAGTGTGCGCGCCGGCATGATCCATCCAAAGCCGCACACGATGGCGCCGCTCAACACGGCCGCGGTGATGAACGGCGCTGGCTGTATGCCGGTCGCGCCGGACATGATTCCGCCGCCCAACGAGCCCAGAACACCGAGCACCACGCCGCCGATCAAGTAGCCTGACCTCACCTCTCCCGGGCGCTGTGCGTAGTAGTTGCGCGCCAGCAGCGCATCAAAAATATTGTCTTTAATGCCCTGTAGGTGTCTGTAGAACCTGTTTTGCAGGTGGGAGAGTTCCACCGTGTCGCCGTGGCCGGACGAAAAAATCGACTCGAGCAGTTTTCTCTCGTGCGCCTTCAGGCCACCCCACTCGTTTGATTTCTTCAGTAGGTGGAAGATGTAATCGGTGTTGGAGAGCAGCCCCATCAAGTGCTCTTCTTTTTTTTCCTCGATGAGGATAAAGCCGCGCACGGCGAGGTCCACGAGCGTGGCGGTGATGTCGCGCATGTCCGCGGAGTTGTCAATCAGCGCACCGACTTCGCCCGGCGTCATCCCTTCCGGGGGATCGTAACGTGTGGAAATGGGTCGCAGCCGCGGGTCGCGCCCGCGCGTGTACCACCGCCAGAACATCAGCCCAAAAACTGCAATGGGAATAAAGAGCGGCCAATTGCTCTTCAGAAAGAGAAACACCTTTTGCACGGCCCCAGGCTCGCGCACCAAACCCTTGTCCCAGCCAATCACGGCGGTGAGCCCTTCGCGAAACGCCAGGTTGCGCTTCATCCGGAAGCTGATCCCGCTGCCGCTTACATTGACGTCGGCGTCCTGTTCCTTGGAGCTGTACGCGCCGGTAAAGGCCAGCGTGCGGATTCCGGTGGCGCCCGCGGGCAACTGGATGATGGCGCTGGCGTCGTTGATGGGCACATCCCACTCGTCACCGGTGATGTTCCAGTAGAGTTCGTCGTGGTCCTCGAAGTAGAGCAGCGCGTTGGGCACCGTGTAGCGGATCATAACTGTGCGCACGGCGTCCTCCGCGCCGGGCACATAGATTTTAAGCTTGCGGTAGTGCCGCTCGCGCGTGCTTTCCACTTTCAGCGAATGGCCTTCGCCGTCGGTGACGCTTTCCAGATTCAGGAAAAACGTCTTGTTGAAGCCCTGCGGGGTTTTGTATTCGACGGGGATGGTGCGGTAGAGGCCGTTCCACTTGCCGTTGAAGCGCGGTCGGATGATTTCAGTGACGGTGATGCTGCCGTCCACGTTCACTTCCACGCGGACGTTGAAGCTTTGAATCACCAGCGAGCGCGCCGCGCCCGGCGCAGCCAGCGCCACCAGCAGCAGCGCACACAGCAGGACGCGTCGCAGCATGTTTACCTCGTTTTACTGCGCCGCGCCGAAGCTGACCTTGGGCGCTTCGCGCTGTGCCGCGTCCTTCAGTTCGAAGAATTCGCGCGCGGTGAAGCCGAACATTCCGGCGATGATGTTGGAGGGGAAAACGGCAATCTTGGTGTTGAGGTCGCGCACGACGGCGTTGTAGTAACGCCGCGCGTTCTGCACGAACTCTTCGATTTCGCCCAGCGTGCCTTGCAGCTTGGTGAAGCTCTCCACGGCGCGGAGTTGCGGGTAGGCCTCCGCCAGCGCAAACAGTTGCCGCAGCGCGCCGGTGAGCATGTTTTCCGCCTCGGCCTTGGCCGCCGGTCCCTGCGCGCTCATGGCTTTGCTGCGCGCGCTGATCACCGCCTCGAACGTGCCTTTCTCGTGCGCGGCGTAGCCTTTCACCGTCTCCACTACGTTGGGGATCAGGTCATAGCGGCGCTTGAGCTGGACGTCGATGTCCGCCCAGGCGTTGTCGCACTGCACGCGCAGCCGCACCAGGCTGTTGTAGATGCCGATCACCACCACGACCAGCACGGCGAGAACAATCAACGCAATCATCATCGGATGTGCCTCGATTCCGGGATTCGACTCCCACCGCTCGGCTGGCGCCAACTATACGACGCACACTAATGCGTGTAAAGCAGCTCCATCAACAAGTACGTCGGAGAAACCGAAAAATATCAGGAATGCATTTTTGCGTCGGAGTTCAGAACGACTTGCGGTGCATCAGCCAGCAGGAAAGCGCCAGCGCGCCCAGGATGAACAGCCCGCTCGACCACACCGGCCACCATTCCTTGATAGCGCCGGTTTGAAGGTAGACGCTGGCCATCTGGCCGAGTTCATGCGTCTTTGGCAGGATGCGATAGATCCAGTCAATCAGCCAATGGGCCCACTTCGCCTTGATGATGTCGTAGAGCACGTGTTCGCGGAATGCCAGCATCGGGGCCATCGCGGTGTAGAGAATTGCAAATGTGATGGGAACGGCCTGGCTCGCGTGCGCCATCGAGATCAGCGCCATCAGCGCGAGCAGGGCTGCAAAACTGAGAACGATCACACTCACGGCTGGGAAAAAGCGAACCGGAGTTACACCCGCCCGCACCCAGAAGTAAAGCGCGGGGATGCCGGTCATCAGCGCCATGCTGGCGATGAACAGGACCAGGGCGCCGAGCCACCGCGCCAGAAACATCTGCCAGCGCGCGACGCCTTTCGAGAGGAGCAGGTCTACCCAGCCTTTCTCCATGTGCGAGGTCAGCAGCGGCGCGGCGGCAAATGCGCCAACCATAACCCACAGCGTTCCACTGAGCCGCAGGAGGTTCATGAACATGGAATCCGCGTATGCGGACGCCTTGCCCTGCAGCCGCTCGCCCATATAGACCACGATGCTGCCGTCGGGCTGCGTCACGATCCGAGGAAACCACAGGTACAGCCCGCCCACCAGAACGGAGATGATCAGCAGCACCAGCCCCATCCGGCGGTTGTACGATTCGCGCAACGTGTGCCAGAGCACGGTGATCATGACGCGCGGTTCTCCGTAACGACTTGAATGAAATATTCCTCGAGCGTGGAGTGCACCGGCTCGACGGTTTCGATCTCCACCGGAACGGCGCGCAGGCGATCAATCAGCGCGTTCAGTTGTGCGCGATTCTGCGGCGAAAGATAAGCCGTGCTGTTTTCCCATCGCGCGCCGGGCACCACACTGTCCACGGCGGCGCACACCGCATCGCCGGCTTCGGCCAGCCGGATTCGGTATTCGCCGGTATGTTTGGCAAACTCCGCGGGTGTGCCTTGACGCACCACGGCTCCGCGGTTCAAGATCACCACGCGGTCGCACACCAGCTCGATTTCCGAGAGCAGGTGCGAGTTCAAGAAAATAGTCTTGCCGCCGGCGCGCAAGCTGACCAGCAGGTCGCGCACCTGTTTGCGTCCCAGCGGGTCGAGCCCTTCGGTAGGCTCGTCGAGAAAAAGCAAATCCGGTTCGTTGAGCAGCGCCTGCGCCAGCCCGAGGCGCTGTTGCATTCCCTTCGAGTAGGCGCTTAAGACTTTTTTCTCGCCGGGCAGACCCACCAACTCGAGCAGCGCGGGGATGCGCTGCTTCAGCGTCGCGCTGTTCACGCCGTTTAACTCGCCCATGTAGCGCAGAAAGCTGTGCGCCTTCATGTATTCCGGCAGGCGCATCTGCTCGGGCAAGTAGCCGATGCGGCGGCGCGTGCGCGAATCGAACGGGTCGCGCCCCAGCACGCGCGCAGTGCCGCGCGTTGGCCGGAGCAGGCTGAGCAGTAACTTCACCAGCGTCGTCTTGCCCGCACCGTTCTGTCCTAGCAGGCCGAAGATCACGCCGCGCTCGACTTCCAGCGACACGCCCGCCAGCGCCCG
>CAZIWR010000095.1:0-10194 GCA_964542805.1 uncultured Acidobacteriaceae bacterium | reverse complement strand
CGCCGAACACCTCGTCGCCTGGTTTGAACTGGGTTACGTTCCTGCCAACCGCTTCCACCTGGCCGGCCACATCACGCCCGGGTCGTGTGATCTTTGGTTTGCGCAGCCCCCCGATCATTGGGCGGATAAACACCGGCTTGCCTCTCATCAGGCGCCAGTCAAGTGCATTGAGGGAAGCCGCGCGGACTTTGATCAAAACTTCATTGTCCCCAGCGGTCGGCTTTTCAATCTCCTCGCACTTGAGAACATCGGGTGAACCGTAGTTGTGATAAACAATCGCTTTCATGAGTTTCCTCCAAGAGTCTTCAAACCTACCCGGCACAGGTCACGCCTTTGCCTGAAGATTGTCGTGGCTCCGTAGGGACAGTGCTAGGCCAACGACCATAAGAGCGAGGAGTACGAGGTTCACGGAGAAGCCGGGTGGTGTTCCGGTCCTGACAATGGGCATGACCTGAAAAATAAGCCTTCTGCTCAGGTGTTCCAGCAGGACTAGGGCAAACATGAAGGGAACCAAGGCGCGATATCGAGCTAAGGCCAATATACATAGCAAGCAGATGATGAGCTGGGCCAGCCCCCAGGCCGCAAAAAGAGAAACTACTGCCTGTGCGCCGGCTGGCGTGAATGTGTCGAGTGGAATCCCGTCTGCCGAACTCGCCACAAAGTAGCCGTTGAAGATGGAGTTCAGGCTCATGGCAACTTTCATGAACACGATCAAGGCAAAGAGCCAGAGCGCGAGCTTGTAACCGTGATAGGTGTTGTCAACGTGCCGGGGAAGGATCTGGTTCAACATGGCAGTCCTCCGGTAACGGCGAGCGGCTTCCCATGAGGCCTAACGCCGGATTTGTCAAACGCCAGCAGTGCAGCCTAACCACCCGCCGCCGAGGAAGCTGGGGCGGCCAACGGTTGCACCTTTGCGCCCTTAATCAGAAGCCACAGCATGATCGCCACCTCTCCGAGGAGGGCGGGGAAGGCGATGCTAGAGACCATTTTCTGGTATTGCGGTAACAGTAAGCCCGTAAAGCTAATGGTGAGATAGGCGAAGCCATTGATGATCAGCCAGACGCCCAGGATGCGCGGAAGGAAACCCGATCGCATCACCAGCAGCCCGAAGGGGAAGAGCCATAGACCCCAAAACACCTGGTTTACAAGTACCTGGCCATCCAGCCCGAGGAACAGCATGGCCAAAGCGTCTCGCTGCGGCTTGTCGAATACGGCGAGGAAATCGGCGCCGCGCACGAGTACGAGGGCGGCGACGTTATTCACCACATCCACTAACCCAACGGCGACAGAGACCAGGACCAAGGCCACCATGAGCGAAGCATGTTTCTTGTCCACGCCGCTGAGCAAGTGGTACAGGGCCATGACCAGGAAGATGAAAATGACCGTGGAAATTATCCCATCGACGATGCCGAGACGGAAGAGCGTCTCGTGAGCCAGGATGTTGCTGGCAGTCGCGGTGGCGTTTCCAGGCACGTACAGAGTGCGAGGAACATAGATGACGGTGAAGACGCCGGTGACTACGAGTAATAGATAAAGCGCCCCTGCGATGCGTGCAGCTTTGTCGGTTGGGTGCATGCCCTCTCCCTCCTTATTTCGCCATTGACGAACCGCCGCGCGGGCTCATCGAGTCGCTGGGGCAGCGACCCCCTTGATGAGCAGCCACAGTCCGAGCGGAATTTCGAACGCGAGCATTGGTAAATACATGAGTTGAGTGACGGAGCCTCGAAGGACGCCTGCGATCTGCAGCGGTAGCCCCACGACAAGCAGAACCGATGCAAGCACGCCGAGCCAGGCCAGCGCGACGGGAATCATCCGGCCGCGCAAGAAGAGGTAGGAGAAGAGCGTGCTGCCCACTGCGAAGAAGGTTGCGGTGACGGCCACGCCCTCAGAAGGCGGCCTCAGAAGGTACGCGCCGACCGCGTGCGCTGCCGCTGGGTCCGGTGCATTTGCTCCGGTGGCCGTGGCGAGCCAGAGCAGTCCGAGCGTCTCCGGTATGGAGATGCCGGAAATCACGCCCTCGGCGACGCGGCATGTCAGGGCCAGCATGGCGAGATCGGCATCCACCTCGCGCGTGATCGCGTAGAGCGTCACGGCCAGCACCAGGGCCGAGAAGCAGCCCAGCAGGGAGAGCACGACGGCGACGCGCACGTCTGCCGCGTGCTGAGCGATGCTCGCGAGCTTTGCCGCGATCCCCTCCCCGCTGCTCGCCCGGTTGAGCAGCACCATGCTGGGGAAGGCGACAGCGATGTAGAAGAGGAACGTGAAGCCAGCGATTCTTGCGTTCGTCGTGCGAGTCATGTGTGCCCACTCCTTATGCAAGCGATTGAGTCGAGCGTGCTTGGTGCGCTACGCCTCGCGCTGGCTCCAGCTGCCGACGAGCGACGCCGCCACCATACCGACGAGGTTCACAATCGAATCCAGCGCGATCACGCGCATCGAGAGCGAATCCTGCCAGCCCCACCCGGCCATCCCCATCGTCATCAGCACCCACACTGACAGGCTCGCATAGAGGGCGGTCTTCGGCGCAGGGGCGGAGCGCGCGCGGCTTGCAGAGTGCGCCATAATCGCCACGCCGATTGGCAAGCTCAGCAGCACCATCACGAACCAGACCTCGGCGGTCCAAGGCAGAGGCCGCCTGATGGCGGCCACTGCATCCAGCCATTCCCTGCGCATGAATGCGAACCAGGCAACGCGCCAGACAAGGTTGTAAATCACCATCCAAAGCGCTCCGCTGGCGACAACGCGCGGCCAATTGATGCTTTTCACTGGCTCCTCCAGTTCCGGCGCCCGGCCGATATCCATCGCTGTTAGGTGGATACTGTTACATCACCAACACTTTTACATCCGGGTAGCCCATCAGTTTGAGGATGAAATAGTTGGCTGCCGCTTCACCGGGATCATCGGAGAAGCAAACCAGCTCCGCATATCTCGGGACCCCGGCCTTGGCGAGAATGTTCCAGATATCTTTCGCGGCTTTAGGCGTGCCGTCGGCATTCAGGAACTCCGTGTACGGTACATGAACAACTGCGCCGTCCTGAGCTTTAGCAGGCACAATCTTGCCCGAAGCAATAAACACCTTGGGATACGGTCCCTGCGTGCTTTTTGGGTCCGTAATGATCACGTCCTTGCGGACATTCCCGGGATACGTCGTGGGAGGAATGGATAGGTCCTGGGGCGCCGTTGGGGGGCCCACAACCGTTCCATCTTTTGTCACGGCGAACCCACGCTGTGCCCATTTCTCGAGGGAGTCCATGAAGACAGATACTTTTCTCTGTCCCAGTCTCTCCAGCATGACGTAGGCCAGGGCCGAGTCTGTGGTCAACCCTGCGCCGGAAATCACCACTGCTTCGAGCGACACGTTGACGCCGGCCGGACCCAGGATTTCCGCCAACTTGTCGGGATGGGTGAGATTGGCTTTGAACACATCGGCAGGGATGTTCAGCGAAAACGGCACATGTCCCTGGTTGAATGCGTCAGCAGGGCGCACATCCACGATGCTGATTTGTGCGCCTCCGAACGTCCTGATTCTCTGTCCGCCCCAGAACTGCAGCCAGTTTGTTTCCCGCATCAAAAACGGAGCATCGTAGGTCCAGTAAGGAAGTTCTCTTTCATCGGACAGCCATCCCATCTCCGACTCTTTGTACAGTTTTACCTTGGGGTAATTCAGCATGAACTTAAGCGCGAAATACGGCACACTGGCGGCCACCCCGCCCCCGCAATAGGTGTAGACCTGTTGTTCAGGCTTGACTCCCAAGTAGGACATCATTTTCTTTATTTCTTCAGCGGATTTGAACGTTTTGTCCGGATTGTAAAAGTCGACGCTGGGCACCAGGATGCCATTCGGGATATGCCCGCTCCTGTCAAAGACAGCAAGTTCTCCAAAATGCCAGTTGGCGTCGAGCGCCTCGACTAATGAATTGTTGGCCGGGTCCCCGGATGCGGTAAGGAATTCCGGCAGCCAGACTCTCGCATCTTCCTTAATCTTCGCGACCTTGAAAGAGCCTTTCTTGGGAACAGGTGTGGGGTCCTTCGTCACCGGCAATCCAGCCTGCTGCCACTTGAAGAGCCCGCCGTCCAGGATCAAGAGGTCATTGGCGGGGAAGCCGTGATAATAGAGGTTGAAAAAGAGCCGGGTGGCCATCATGGAGCCGCCCGGATCGTACATCACGATCTTTTTCCCGGAACTGATTCCCCACGACTGGTAAAGCTGTTCCATCTCAGCGATCGGTTTTTCCTGGAGACCATACCAGCCATATAGGCCGGCGCTTACTGCGCCGGGAATGTGTTGTGTCGTGTAGATCTGAGCGGGTGACACATCAAGTATCAGAACATCGGCATTCTTTAGGTTTTTTTCAAGCCAATTGACACTGACCAGATTGCCTTTGATTCCTTCTGCCGCCATCAAGGGGTGCGCCAGGAGCAGACAGCCTGCGACCACAAAAAGGAAGCAATACCTCGATAACTTCAACATGTTGTCCTCCTGTAGATTTCTTTTCAAAAGTGCTGAAGCCTCGGGCGTTCCTCGTCTTCATTGCATTGCCATGAGCAGCAGGCCGGCCAAACCCCATCGCACGGCACACACACAATGTGCTGCACTTCCGACATCGTCACTGTGTCGTTGACGCCCAAAGATGCATACGATAGCCGGGGACCGAATGTTTCACGTTTCATTGTGGATGGAAGCTCGGAAAAATGGCCGGGTGCCCCACTTGTCAAGCTTGCCCAGCTTGTCCCGAGTGGAAACGAGGGGAGCGAAGCGAAGGGCTCGCCCTGAGCGAAGTCGAAGGGCTTGCCCCGCTTGCCCCGAGTGCTTTTCGAGGGGAACGCTTTTTGAGGGGAGCGAGCCGAGGGATCCTTTGCGCAGCAAAGGGTGGGCACTCCCCCTTGTACATCGCCAGCCAAGCCGCCTTCTCCTAAAATAGCC
Organism: uncultured Acidobacteriaceae bacterium; assembly: GCA_964542805.1. Taxonomy (GTDB): domain Bacteria; phylum Acidobacteriota; class Terriglobia; order Acidiferrales; family UBA7541; genus JACQDE01. The sequence continues at coordinate 5,270 of CAZIWR010000095.1, read as the reverse complement.
AGACGATAATTACATAAAATAACACTTGACTTGCGGTTTTCACCACGCTAGACTGCCGCGATTATCTAATAGCTATTCCACAATGCCGCCAGTAGCCATTCGCGAATCGCCCCAGTCCCGCTATCCCCGGCTAGCCGCCCCTCTGCGCAAATTCCCCATCCCATTGCCTTGCAATTGCTTGTGGGCCTCGCGACCTTTGCATCGAGGCTGATCCGTGGCCTTGTGCACTGCTCAACCCCTGCCTATTCAACAATTTACGGACTCTTTGTCACTGCGCGCGCACTCTTTTTTAGGGCTATCCTCTGTCCTTTCTACCGCTTGCGGACTCTTTTGCAAAAACATGGGGGGGGAGGGGGGGGCGATTACGCCAATGGGCAAGTGGCAAGAATGGCCTCGTCTCTGCAACTTTGTCACTCTGCCATCTGCGTTTATCTCCGGTTTCGGGAGTCCGGTGGACTCCACCGGAGTCCGGAAATCGGACTGCGGTTCCAACCCTTGCGCTCTTCCGCACACGGTGGAAAGTTTAGTGTTCCATTTCGTGCCTCGATGGGTATATATGTCAGCTGCTGCGCGTCCGTACGAGGTCAAATGATGAAACCAGCCTCGACTCCTGGGAGTGTGCTTGCGCAAGGCATGGATTTGCGCCGGAGTCACCGCTTTGCCCTGGTGTTGCCTCTCAAAGTGGAGTGGCACACCGCGGGCGGCTCTCCCTTCCAGCAGGACGCTTACGCGCGCGAGGTCAGCGCGACAGGCGGCTTGCTGCACATGTTGAATTTCCCTGCCCCCGGACAGATTCTCACCATCACCAACACAGCTACCGGCCAGACCTGCCAGGCCAAAGCGGTCGCCCTGCGCCATTCACCCGAGGGCGAGGTGCAGGGCATGGCCGTCGAGCTGATCGCGGCCAGCGAGACCTTCTGGGGACTGTCTTTCCGCATCAAAAAAGCGAGCAACGATTTGGTGAAGCTCGAAGAGGCATTGCGCGCCGGCGGCGTCGACCAGCAGGTGCTGCGCGACTTCCGCGACGCCGTGGACTACGCCCGCAAGACCGCCTGGGTGGTGTACGAATGGCAGGAGCGCCAGGCTCGCCACCGCGACACGGCTTCCGTGCTGCCCATGTTGGCGTCGGAGCGCGTGCGCCGCGCCATCCAACTGGCGCAGGCCATTGCCGCGGACATCGATGCCCAGCGGATTTCCGCCGATTCGCCGGCCGTGGCCGACTTGCTTCAGGCGGTGGATCAGATTCAGTCGCGCACCTCGAACGAACCCGGCCCGGATTCTGCGGCGAATTAGCAGTTCTCGTTTTGTCCGCCGTAAAATTGCTCCTGACGTTTTCTCCCTCTCCCGCGTCTGAACATGTGACGGCCTGCCTGCGTACCTATGAGCAAGGGAAAGTGTAGGCGAGCCCGATTTTTGATTTTCGTTCCGAAGCTTCGGGATTCGGTTTTCGAGGGAGGATGAAATGGATCTGCGAGGAACAAAGAGAATCGCAACGCTGTTCGCAACGGTCGCGTTGCTGTTGAACGCCGGCGTCGCGCGCGCGCAGGGAACCGTCGAAGGTTCGTTTGCGCGCACGCTGAAAGTCACTAGCGGCGCGGTGGACCTCGACGTCAAGACTGGTTCGGGAAGCATCAACGTGCGCACCGGCGCAACGGGCACCGTGCAAGTCAACGCCAAAATCAAGGCCCGCGAATCCTGGCGCGGCAGCATCGGCGCCGCGGAAAAGGTTCGCCGAATCGAAGCCAACCCGCCCATCGCGCAGACCGGCAACATCATCCGCATCGGCCAAATCGAGGACCGCGAACTCCTCAACAACGTCAGCATCAGTTACGAGCTGGTGGTTCCCGCGGACACCAAGCTGCGCAGCCATTCTGGCTCCGGCAGCGTGCTGGCCGACGGTGTGCGCGGCCCCGTCGAGGCCGGCACCGGCTCCGGCGAAGTCACGCTATCCAATATCGCCGGCGAGGTGCGCGCCTCCACCGGTTCCGGAGGAATTGTACTGAACTCCATTCAGGGCCTCGTGCGCGCCAACACCGGCAGCGGCAGCATTCGCGCGCGGGGCGTGGCAGGCGCCTTCAACGGCTCCACGGGCAGCGGCGACGTCGAGGTGCAGCAATCCGGCGAAGGCGACGTGGATGCCGAGACCGAGTCCGGCAGCATCGATGTGAGCGGCGTCCGCGGAGGCGTTCACGCGCGCACCGGCAGCGGCAGCATCCGCGCCGAAGGCGAAATGAAAGGCAATTGGCGCCTGCATACTTCTTCGGGCAGCGTCACCGTGCAGCTGCCGCAGGGCGCGGCATTCGACCTGGCCGCGCGCACCAGCTCCGGCAGCATACAGACGGCGCATCCCATCACCGTGCAGGGCACCATTGGCCGGCGCGAGTTGAATGGCAAAGTGCGCGGCGGCGGGCCGCTGCTCGATGTGAGTACGTCCTCCGGCAGCATCCACATCGAGTAACAGCCGGCGAAGCTCGCCGCTACTCATCGGACGCCACGCGGCGCGGTACTATTGCCCTCCCGCCTCCCGCACCGTAAGATGAAAGCGCACGACGGACGAGGTGACGGCATGACCAGCAAACCGCTGCCGAGCTGCGAATTCAACAGCCGCGAGCTCCTGCTCCGCCTGGACGTGTTGGTGGCCGCCGACATAAGTGCCATCGGGCCTCTGGTCGAGCGCGTGATGGAAATCGTCCGCGACATGAAGTGTTCCGAGGGCAAGGACTTCGAAATTGAAATGGCCTTGCGCGAAGCGCTGGCCAACGCCATCGTCCACGGCGCCAAGCACGATGCCTCCAAAAACGTGCAGCTCTGCGTGGCCTGCGACGAAGCCCGCGGCATGCTGATTGTCGTGCGCGACCCCGGGGCCGGTTTTGATCCCCAGTCCGTGCCCAGTCCGGTGATGGGGCAAAATGTTTTTTCCGAGCACGGCCGCGGCATTTTCCTGATCAACCAGCTGATGGATGAAGTGCGCTTCGAGCGCGGCGGCACCGAAATCCACATGAAAAAGGCGTGATTCGGCGGATTCGCTCGACTTCACTTCGCTCGCAAGTGCTTTATGACGGACCCACAAGGAAAATTCGATCCGTTCAAGCCGGCGCAACCGCGCATTCCCGGCGTCAGCGATGCTCCTGCCGTTCCGCCGCCGGAAACCGCGCCGGAAAAGCCTGCATTGCGCAGCAAGCTGACACCGCAACAACTAGCCATTGGCGCGGCTGCCGCCGTGGTGCTCGGAATCATTCTCGCCGCGATACTCATGCGGCCGTCTGCCCCCGCCGCTCCGCCAGCGACTCCCGCGCCTGCGGCCTCCTCTTTGCCGGAGCCCGCTGCCGCAGCAGCCTCCAGCCCGAAACCTGTGACCGCAGCTGTGCCGCCGATTTATCCGGATGAAGTGACCACCGCAGAGGAAATGGAAAAACCGTGGTCGTCCAGGCGCTTCACCTTCCTGAAGAATCTGTCGCAGGGCCCCGTGCCGGCAATGCTGGTGCGGCTTCCGGGCGGCTCGGCCAGGAGCGCCAATTCCTATTGGGCATTTGCATTGAAGTCGCGCTACGGGAAGTGCGAGCTGGAGCTGGTCACCGACCTCGAAAAACTGCGCAGCGATTACGGCTACCGCGCGCAGCATCCCATGGTGGTGGAACCGTGCTCCAGCACGGTGTTCGACCCACTGCAGCAAGGCACCGTTTCCGGCACATGGGTTCGCGGCCATGTGGTACAGGGAGCCGGCCTGCGCCCGCCACTCATGATCGAAGTGCAAATCCGGGGTAATCGAGTTCTGGCTGTGCAGATGGAATAGTCCTCGGTGCTGGCTTGTAAGCCTGCCAAAAATGCCTCGGGCCGCTGCTCTCCGCGTTGCGGGAATTCAGCGGCCCGAAAGAACCCACATGTCGAATTGTCTTACGGAATGGGTACGAGCTTTTCCACCGCCCAGGCAAGGATAATGGGCTGGCCATTGTTTGGATCTTGGAGCACGAGACCCACCACACGAATGGGCAAGGGCGACGCGCCACTCAGGTCCGCGAGCCCGCCCGGCAGGTTGATAAATCGCGTACGGTCCGAGGTGGTCACCTTTGCCGAGGTGCCAAACAGGATGCCGGTCAGGCCGTGAGCATTGAGGCGGAAGCTGCCGTTGTTGCCGTTGATGATGTTGGTGCTGCCGACGACCCAGTCGCCCGCGACGCCCTGGCGGTGCAGCGTGACGCGCCGCACGTCCAAGCTCGGCGGGTTGGTTGTCGAGACGAGCAAGCCGCCCGCGGAAACTCGCTGGCCGGGCATCAAGCTCGAGCGGTTGAAGAGGAAGAAGCTGATCGGCAGGCGGAAGTGATGAATCAAGAAGATCTCGTTCCCGTCGAAATCCAGCGTGGTGATGCGACCGATCTGGGCGTTGGCCAGGTCGGGGATTTCGGTACGAACCAGGAGGTCGATTTGGTCGGCGCGGCCAGAAGCGGGCCGCACATCGGTGATCAGCCCGCCCAACAGGAAGCGATGCGTGGAAACAACCTGTACTGAACTGGCCAATAAAGAAAGCGTTTGGCGCTGGAGCTTGCCGGAAACTTCCACGATGGTGTTCGTATCAAACGTATTAAGTGATTCGCCAACTTCGAACAGCGTGTTACTGTCCGTAGTGACAGTCAATTGCCTGCCAAGCGGCCCCTGCATCACAAACGATCCACCGGCTACGTTGACGCTGACCACGCCGCCGCGCAGCTCGTCAATCTCCGCATCCGGCGCATCCGGCGGGATAGCGCGGAAGGCGATCTTAGGATTAACGGTGCCGGTAATTTGGCCGGCTGCATCCACCTGGATAGAACTGCCCAGGCGGAAGTCCATATGCAGGCCAACCAGGCCGCTGTCCGTGACCACCATGGGCGTATTCAGTTGCACCGTGACGCTGGATTGGGTGAGCGTGCCGTTCTTGGTCCCCACTGTGGGCGGCGAATTGGAGGTGTCAAGAAAGCTGATCACCGGCGAAGAAATCGTGGCGGTGATGCTGGTATAGGTGCCGGCCGGAACGGATTTGATGTCCAGAAGCGTGCGCAGGCCGTTCAGCTTGGCGAATTCGACGTCCTGGGGTTGCGTGATCAGGGAGACGGTGTTGGTGCCGTCGCTGGCCGTCAGACCGGTCAACGTGATCTGGAATGAGAGGACGCTGCCCAGCGGGGCGTCCTGGCCAATGAGGAATGAAGTGCCGACCTTAGAGGCTTGCGGAGTAAATGGCGTGCTCACGCCGCCGCCGCAACTGGAAAGCGCGGCTGCCAGCAGAAGAACCAAGA
>CAZIWR010000094.1:0-10236 GCA_964542805.1 uncultured Acidobacteriaceae bacterium | reverse complement strand
AGTGAGCATGAACGTGAAACGTGCAATGTTCGCCGCGGCCGCACTTTTGTTGGTGACCGCCGCCCAGGTGTATGCGCAAGCCGGCGGCGCCCCTGCTGCGGCCGCCGCGCAGAAAATCGGCATCCTGAATGTCCGACAAGCCGTCTTCACCACGGCGGAAGGCAAGCTGGCTCTTGCCGAGTTGCAGTCCCAGTTTGCGCCGCGCAGTAGCGAGCTGGATGCCCTGCGCAAACAGATGGAGACGATCCAAACTCGCCTGAACGCTGAAAGCCGCACGCTCAGCGATGAGGAAAAGGCGCGTCTCCAGCGGCAAGGCGAGCTGCTTTCCCGTCAGGCCCAGCGCAAGCAGCAGGAGTTCGAGGAAGACGCCCAGGCTGCCCAGGCCGACGTCTTGGAGCGCATCGCTCGCAAGATGGACGACGTGATGGGCCGCTATGCGCGCGAGAACAATTTCACTCTGGTGATTGACGTCTCTACGCAGAACGTCGTCGTCTTCGCCGCTCCGCAGATTGACATCACCCAGGACATTATCAAGCTCTACGACCAGGCGTTCCCGGTTCGCGCGGGCGCCGCTACTCCCACGAGCACGCCGGCACAGCCCGGCACGCCGCGTCCGCAGCCTCCGGCCAAGCAGCCGCCGGCCCAGAAACCGCCGCAGCAGTAATTCGCAAAAGTAATTCGATGGGGCAGGCCACCGTGCCTGCCCCTTTTTCATTTCCAGTTACACCACTCTCCGCAGACCTAAAACCAAAACTTCGTTTTCTGCGTCCATTCGCTTTTCGGATAGTTCTGGTGGAGCAATTTGAACGCCGCCTTCGAATACTTGGAGGTCTCGTTGTTGGTGCAGCCGTATCGCGTGCTCCGCACCGCCAGGTGCAAGGCCTCCGGCACGCGCGGATCGTCGGGATTCTTTTTCGCCCATTCGAGCACAATCGTGCTCATGTAATTCGGCGCAGGTGGCAGTACTCTTTGTCGCGACCACTCCTGTTCTACAAGGGCTTGCTCCTCTCGGTTCAGAAACGCAGGGAGTCTTAGTTCGTTTTCAGGATATAGGAATTTCAATGGCCTGCTGAGTGCGCTGCCTCTTTCATAGTCTGTCCCGTACCATTGGTCCTTTTGCGGGACAACCGCGCACCACCAATTGTCCCGATAGCTGTCGATTTTCGCGTAGGGAACGTCGCGCCCGATTCCAGAGACGATTTGCGGCCGCATTCCCGGCAAATGCAGAATGGCAAACACCGCGGCGAAGCGCCTCGAATCGGGCGTCTGCGCCGCTTGGTAACTGCCCAAATTCCCTTTCAATTCGGGAGCCAGCTCAGCCAACGCCGGCGTCAGCTCGGCGGCGATGCTGTCATTTTCCAACAGATTAGCCTTGACCCATGCTGCCACGGCAAGCTCGCGTCGAAGTCCCGCTGGCAACACAGTGCTCCTGACGGACTGTGACAACAAACGGAGTGGCAGCTTTTCGCTGAGTGCGACGGCTGCGTCCGAGTCGAATGCTGACTTGCCGGCGAGCAATTCATTCCAGCGGGCACCCCGCGCGCCGGCAAATCCAAAAGATTCTGCAGTGCCAGGCGCTTCGCTTCCGTCCTCGTTATAGGAGGTCGTGGCCGGAACCCGCGGCGCGAATCGCAGGAATTCGTTCAGGTCTTGCGCCAGCTTCATGCGCAAAGCAAGCAATAGATTCAGCGTGGAGCGCGAAAGCCTGGCGCCCCGACGTGCAAGCAAATCATCCAACTGGGTTCGAGCCGCGCCTGGCTTGCCTTCTTCGGCCAGCAACCTCAGCCGGTGGAACGTCACGCTAATATATGCGGGAGAATCAGGTGGAATCTTCTCCGCGGCCGCAAGCAACTCTGCAACCTCGGGATTTCCTGCCCTTTCTTTAGTCAATGCCGCCACCAACCACGGCTGCGCCCCCGTCTTTCTCCACAGCTCCACCGAGTGTTTTAAGGCGGAATCGCCCGGTGCTTGAAAGCTGAGAACCCAATCCAGCATGTCGTGTCCGGTTCGAAGGGCGCTGAGTTCTTCGTATTTTGTGGCTCTCGCGCGAGCGAGCTGTTTCTCATAGGAGGTATCAGCCTCCAGCCCCTCGCCCACCGCAGTGCCCTTGTCCAGCAGAAACGTAAAGTCAATCAGGTCCTGTTTGATAGTGGATTGGATGTCGCGGCGCATCAGGTTTCCCGCAATTTCGCGCAACCTTTCGCCTGGGTTCAACTTGGCCTGAACAAATCCCAGCAGGCCCGTTGCAGACGCATGGTGTTCACTCTGCATTGGGTCGCGAATAATACTCTCCAGTTGTGCTTGGGCTAGCTTGAGAGCTTCCGCTTCGCTTTGGCCTGCGGGTGCGGTCAACGTTGCTTTGCGGATAAGGCACCTGGCAACTAGGAGCGGCGCGATTCCCCGCCAGGGCGATGCCTCGTCGGCAGCGATTTTCTCGAACCCTGCCTGGGATACATCAAATTTCTTCGCGTAAAAATTTGCTGCTGCCATTTGGTAGGCGCGATCGGCGCGGATCAACGGGTGGTCAGTGGTCTTTGCTTCCTCCGGCATGGGCGCATCCATATTCTTGGTCGCCCACCAACCGCCGCAATGACCGAATACCTTGTCTTGCGCTTCGACCCACGATCGCACTTCGGAGCTTGCGATTCCAAACTGCTGAATCCGCCGTTGAAGAGTCTTCCATGCAGTTTCAAAAGAATTCGCCAGACAGTTTTCATAGCCGAAGTACTCCCAGAAATTCTCCCCGTAGCCAGGAACTTGGGTCCGAAACGACTGAATGTACCTGGGCAGTGGCAAGTTCGGAATTTGGTTCCGCGTTTCGAGCCACGTTCTTGCGGGAGTCTGCACCTTCTGCATCTCTGCAGAACTGCGCACGCCCTCCTCCGGGTATTCGGAAGTAAGAATCTTAATCTCTGCGGGCGTAAATCCCAGGCCGCTCAAGTTGCGGTACGCAATGTAAAGGTATTTTCGCCAGTATGTTGGCTGCAATATGCCAAGCTGGCCGCGCGCGTAATCCTTTAGAGGCAAATCAGGATGCGTGGAATAGGAGAAGATCGCGACCGGAAACCACGGTCCGCACCCATACTGCGTTGGCGGCACAACGAGCAGCGCCATCAACACTGCACACGCCACGAGTATTCGTATTGCACTTCGCTTCATGGCCGCACCTCTGAGAAAACCTTTCGCACGGATTCATCCGTCCAAGCCCGCGGATGAAACACGTAGATACGTCGCGCCCGTGGCAATCTACCGATTGGCTCATCCGTCGAAACCCCTACACTCTGCCGGCAGGCGTTCGCGTGAAATTCCTCGCCATTCGCCAGTCGCCGTAGTACTTCTCTCCTGTCTGGTCCCATCCGGAAAAGCATCGGCACTGCCTCATCCACGGGCAGGCCGGTCAGCCAGGCATCCCCCATGCACCAGGACGCCAGCGCCGTGATCGATAGCGGCATCCCTTCCGGCAGCTCGCGCCTCACCTCAAGCAATAGTTCCCAATAGAAATCGCGCTCGGACTCCACCGCATCGAAATCCACCTGCACGGCGATCACGCCTGCCATGTGGAAGACATCGGCAATACGCGCCGCAGCCTGTTTGGTTTGCAACGGAGTATGTTGAAACGTTCCGCCGGAATCAGGTGCCGACTCGATCCTTACCACGGCTATCAGCGTCGTCCCCGGCGGCACCCGGAGTGGCTGCAGCCTGGGTCGCACCGCCACCTCTCCATCTCGCAGGAAGACCGTCCGCGCCAAGAACGCAACCCCAACCTTGCTTGACTCTATGAACCGCAGATCTTCGGGTCGCTCCCATGCCCACAGCGTAATCTGTGGTAATCCCTTCATTCGACCGTTTGCCCGGATGGCCTGCGGTGCTCCCGCAGCCAGGCTGAGAAGCAGAGCCAAGCTAGCCACCGCAACGATTGTTGCAATCGCCGCACCCCTGTTGCCGCTCATGTCAGAACTCCACTGCACTCCTCATTCCATTTCGAATCATTGCATCTACCACACTTTGCAGCTCATTTCACTCGTGCAGCATATTCCTCATTGTAAATTTGTCTCCTGCTAGCCACAGGGTGTCTATACAAAGCCATGTGGCAGCCTCACTCAATCGGCGTCCTCGTTTATCTTGCTTTTCCCAAGTGAGAGGGCTATACTTTTTCCGCTTGAAGCCGGTCGCACAATTCAGTGGGCGCGAGCCCACTTTTTTGTTGGCCGGCGAACTGGGGTGGCTTCCCGATCGGTCTTGGCTTGTCCCTGCCGGGGGCGGCTGAACCCCCGTTGGGGCGGCTCTGTCTTTGGTTCGCTGAGGCGGGCTGAAGCGAGTTGCCGCTGTTGGCGGACATGGAAATCGAGAAAATTCGCGAAGCGGCCGAGCGGGTCGCCCGGTCCGAGTCTCTGGAAGTTGTGGACGTCGAATGGAAGATTGGCAGGCAGCGCTTCCTCCGCGTCTACATCGACAAGCCCGGCGGCGTCAGTCACAGCGACTGCGAAGCGGTCTCGAAGCAGCTGAGTGTGATCCTCGACCTGGAGGATCTGATTCCCGGCCCCCGGTACATTTTGGAAGTCAGTTCGCCCGGCCTTGATCGCAAGCTGCTGAAGCCGGCCGATTATGAGCGCTTCGTCGGCCGCCTGGCGCGCATTACGCTCGAAGCGCCGGTGGAGAATTCAACGTTTTTTGAGGGCCGCCTGGCAGGTTTCGCCGGCGGCATCGTGCAGATCGAAGTGAAGGGTCGCCGCATTGACTTGCCGTATGCGGCCATTCGCAAGGCCCAGTTGGTGGTGGAGTTTTAGCTAGGTTGTCGGGGCGCCGTTCCCAAGCTCTTGGGCTGCGGCCTCGCGAGGTACGACACAATGTCCAATGTACTGGTTCAGACAATCGAACAGATCAGCCGGGAAAAGCACATCGAGCCTGCGATCATCGTCGCGGCCATCGAAGATGCCATGGTTGTGGCTGCGCGCAAGTACTACAAGACGGAAGAAGACCTGCGCTCGAAATTCAATCCGGAAACCGGCATTGTCAATGTGTATGCCGTCCGCCTCGTTGTCGAAGAAGTCTCCGACCCCAAGCGAGAGATTACGCTGGGTGAAGCCCGCAAGCAGGATCCGGCCGCGGAAGTGGGTGGTGAAGTTCTTTTCACTAAGCCCACCGACGTGCTGGGTCGCATCGCCGCGCAAACGGCCAAGCAAGTCATCATGCAGAAAGTGCGCGAAGCCGAGCGCGACACCATCTTTAACGAATACAACGGCCGCGTCGGCGAAATGCTCAACTGCATCGTCAAGCGCACGGAAGGCCCCGACCTCATTGTGGACCTCGGACGCACCGAAGCGCGCCTCCCCAAACGCGAGCAGTCCCGCTTGGAGACGTACAACGTCGGTGATCGCCTCCGCACCGTAATCCGTGCCGTCGAGCGCGCCGCCAAGGGGCCGCAAGTCATCGTCTCCCGCGCGGACGGAATGCTCGTGCAGCGCCTCTTCGAAATGGAAGTCCCCGAAATCTACGATGGCACCGTGCAGATCCGCGCCACGGCCCGCGAGGCCGGCGAGCGCACCAAGATCGCCGTCTCCAGCCGTGACAAGGATGTGGACCCTGTCGGCGCCTGCGTGGGCATGAAGGGTATGCGTGTGCAGTCCATCATCCGCGAACTCCGCGGTGAGAAGATTGACATCATCCCCTTCAACGAAGAAACCGTGGCCTTCGCGCAGAAAGCTCTGAGCCCGGCCAAAGTGACTCGCGTGCAGATTGTGGACCCCGAAGAAAAGCGCCTCGAGGTCATCGTCGAGGATACGCAACTTTCCCTGGCCATCGGCAAAAAGGGCCAAAACGTGCGACTCGCCAGCAAGCTCGTCGGCTGGAGCATTGACATCAAGAGCGAAGAAGAAAAGCGCCGCGAGATCGAAGATCAGATGGCGGCTCTCACCGCTCCCGGCACCCCGCTTTCGGAGCTCGTCGGCATTGGCCCCAAAACCATCGAGAAACTCGAGTCCCATGGTGTCACGCAAATTGAAAAGCTCGCGGAGATGACGCCAGAGCAGTTGATGGAAATCGACGGCATCGGCGAAAAGATGGTGGAAAAAATCCGCCTCGCGGTAGCCACCTATTTCGAAACGCTGGAGTCCCAGCAAGCCGCCGCTGCCGCAGAAGCCGCCGCCGCAGAAACAGCCGCTGCAGCCGAGGTCCCAGCGGAGGCAGCAGTTGAATCCACGAGCGAGGAAGCCGCTGCGCCTGCGGAGGCGTCCGGAGACGTGGTCGCGGAAGTTGCGACGGAAGAAATCGCCGCGGAAGGCGAGACGCCTGCTGTGCCGGCGCCCGCCGAGGAGCAGGACTAGATCCACTGCGTATGTCTGAGCATCCCAATCAAATTCGCATTAACGATCTGGCCCGCGAACTCGAGGTCAAGTCCAAGGCCATTATCGAAGTGCTCCCCGAAGTCGGCGTTACCGAGAAGAAAACCCACTCCAGCTCCATCGACGAATCGGCTGCTGTCAAAGTGCGCCAGCATTTCCGCGCCATCGCAGATGCGGAAGCCCAGGCCGAGGCCTCTGCCGCAGCCGAGAAAGTGGCCAGGGAAGCGGCAGCTAAAGCGGCGCGCTCCCGCCCGGCGGCTGTGCCTGCCAAGCCCACTGCTCCCCCCGCCATGCCACCAGCCCCCGCGCCTGCTGTGGTGGCTGCGCCGGCCGTCGTGCTTCCTGCTGCCGCGGTTGCACCTCCGCCTGTGCCGAAGCCCGCTCCTGGCGTTGCTCCAAAAGTTCCGCCGCCGTCCGCCCCGGCTGTGGGAGTTCGTCCCTCTGCCGCTGCCCCGCTGAAGACCGCGCCGACGCCTGCTCCGGGTGCTGGTGCTCCTCCAGCAGTGCGCTCGGCGACTCCTCTGCGTGCGTCGGCAGCTCCACGACCTGCGCCGGTCTCGACGCCTTCAGCAAAACCGCTGGCTTCGCCCGGCCAGCCGATCGTAAAGCTGTCTTCTCGTCCGTTATTCAAGGATGCCCGTCCGTCAGGTGTGCGCCCCGCGGCCGCAAGCCCAGCGGGTGCTCCTGCCAGCGGACGTCCTATTCCGCGCCATCCCATGCGCCCCGGACAGCCCCCGCGCGCCGGCCAACAGCGTGCTGGCGGGCGTCCTGCTCCGATGATGCCGGCGGACAGAGTGCCCCCGAAGGCCGAGCCCGGCAAACCCATTTACTCGCGGAAACCTGCGCCTCGCTCCCGGCCCACTGCGGACAAGCGCTTCGAGGAAGGCGAGCGCAAGCTGCACCCGGTGCGTTCTCGCCCCGGCGCGGCGGGCGCCCGCGCCACACGCGCGGAACCCGTTGTCGCGCCCGTGCCGCGCGAGCCGCGCGAAATCACCATCACCGAAGGCGTCACCGTTCGCGAGCTCGCCGAGAAACTCGATGTCCGCGCGAAAGACTTGTTGAAGAATTTGCTCGACCGCGGCGTCTTTGCCAGCATCAATCAGGCCCTCGACACGCAAACCGCCACCAGTTTGGCCCAGGCGTTTAGCGGCATTGTGCGTGTCATTTCATTTGAAGAGGAAGCCGTCGAAGAAATCGCCAAGGTCGAATCCCCCGGCATGACTGCGCTCCGCCCGCCGGTGGTCACCGTGATGGGCCACGTGGACCACGGCAAGACGAGCTTGCTCGACGCCGTGCGCAGCACCGAAGTGGCTGCGGGAGAAGCCGGCGGCATCACGCAACACATCGGCGCGTCGCAGGTGGACGTGAACGGCAAGCGCGTCGTCTTCATCGACACGCCCGGCCACGAAGCCTTCACGCGCATGCGCGCCCGCGGAGCCCGCGTCACCGATATCGTCGTGCTGGTCGTCGCTGCCGATGACGGCATCATGCCGCAGACTCTCGAAGCCATTGATCACGCCAAAGCAGCGGGCGTGCCCATCGTGGTGGCCGTCAACAAAATCGACAAACCCGACGCGCAGCCCGAGCGCGTCAAGCGTCAGCTTGCCGACCGCGGCCTGACGCCCGAGGAGTGGGGCGGCGAAACCGTCGTCGTCGAAGTGTCCGCGCGCGACAAAACAAATCTCGACCGCCTGCTCGAATCCATTCTGCTCGTCGCCGAACTCCGCGAGTTGAAGGCCAATCCCGATGTCGCCGCCACCGGCACCGTGCTCGAATCCCGCGTGGACAAGGGCCGCGGGCCCGTAGCCACCGTGCTCGTGCAGAATGGCACGCTCCGCGTGGGCGATGTTTTCATCTGCGGCGCGGTGTACGGCAAGGTACGCGCCATGTTTGACGACCGCGGGCGCCCCGTGAAGGTGGCTCCTCCTTCCTCGCCGGTCGAAGTCCTCGGCCTGCAGGGCGTACCGGAGGCCGGCGACCAATTCCAGGTGGCCGACGAAGCCCGGGCCCGCCACCTCGTCGATTACCGTCAGTCCAAGCGCCGCGAAGCCACGCTGGCCCGCTCGCTCGGCTCGCGCATCACCCTCGACCAGTTGCATGAGCAACTCAAGGCCGGCGAAGTCAAGGAACTCCCCGTCGTGATTAAGGCGGACGTGCAGGGCTCCGTCGAAGTTTTGAACGAGCTGCTCCCCAAGTTGTCCACCGATCAGGTGCGCCTCAAGATCATCCATGCCAGCGTCGGCGCCGTCGCGGAAACGGATGTGCTCCTTGCATCCGCTTCGAATGCCATTATCATCGCCTTCAGCGTCCGTCCAGACCGCAAGGCCGCCGACCTTGCCCAGCAGGAAGACGTCGAAATTCGCACCCACACGATTATCTACGAGCTCGTGGACGAGATTAAGAAGGCTCTTGCCGGCATGCTCGAGCCCGTTTTCAAGGAAACCTATCTCGGGCGCGCCGAAGTCCGCGACACCTTCCGCGTCAAGGGCGTCGGCGCTATTGCCGGCAGTTACATTCAGGATGGCCTGGTGAAGCGCGACGCGGAAGTTCGTCTGCTGCGCGACAACGTCGTCATCTTCACCGGGCGCATCGGCTCGCTGCGTCGTTTCAAGGACGACGTGGGTGAGGTTCGCTCCGGCTTCGAGTGCGGGATCGGTATCGCCAACTTCAGCGACGTGAAGGTCGGCGATATCATTGAATGCTTTACGGTGCAGAAACTGGTCGTCGCGGGGACTTCCGCTTAATCCGCTGGTCCGGTAGCTACGCGCCGGGCGCAAGCGATTCTTCGGGTGATCGGAAATGCCGATCGGCCTCCTCACTCTCGAGATTCACATCCCCGACGCACGCTCGCTGAAAGACAAGCGCCAGGTGCTTCGCAGCCTGAAGGATCGCCTGCGGGGCAAGTTCAATGTTGCTGTGGCCGAGCTGGAACATCAGGACGTGTGGCAGCGCGCAGTGGTTGGGGTTGTCTCCCTTTCCAACGATGAGCACCACCTTCGCGAATCGCTCGACCACGTGGCCTCCGAGGCCGAGCGTCTCCTCGGCCGCGATCTCGTCTCCCAGGAGATTGAAGTTCTTTGATTTCTGACTACGGATGCCGCTCATGACCGTCGCCGGACACAGACACGAACGCATCGCCGAAGAAATTCACCACGAAATCAGCGTCATGGTTGCTGGTGAGTTGAAAGACCCTCGGATTATCGGCTTGGTCACCGTCACCGAGGTTCGCGTCTCGCCCGACCTCAAGCTGGCTCGCATTTTCGTCAGCGTGCTGGGCTCCGAAGAGGAGCACGCTTCGACGCTCAAAGGCCTCGCTGCCGCCGCCGGTTTTGTGCGTCGCGAGTTGGGTGTGCGCTTGCAAATGCGTCGCAGCCCCGAACTGCTCTTTATCGACGACCGCAGCGAGGAGTACAAGCAGCGTATCGACGAGCTCTTGCGCGAATCAAAAAAACAGCAAGAATCCTGAAACGGTTCTCAACACTCCCCATGCCTCGCAAACGCCCTGCGCCGTCTGTCGAAGGCGCCTTGCTCATCAACAAGCCCGCCGGAAAAACGTCTCATGACGTCGTGGACGCGGTCCGCCGCATCCTCGGGTTCCGCGAAATTGGCCATCTGGGCACGCTGGACCCTCTCGCCACCGGCGTGCTCGCGCTGCTGCTCGGCCGAGCCACGCGCCTCGCCCGCTTTTATGTGGGCCGCCGCAAGCGGTATGCCTGCGCCATTCGTTTCGGTTTCGCTACGGACACCTATGACGCGGACGGCACGCCGGCCGGCCCCGACGCCGCTCCGGCAATTTCTTTCGAGCAGGCGGAAGCCTTCGCAGCGGAGTTTGTTGGCCGTTTTGCGCAGATGCCGCCGCCCTACTCCGCCAAGAAAGTTCACGGCCGCCCCGCGC
>CAZIWR010000093.1:6804-10286 GCA_964542805.1 uncultured Acidobacteriaceae bacterium | reverse complement strand
GTGGACAACGTGTGCAAGCGCGTGCTGGATGATCTCGCCATCCGCATGAAGAGCGAGCCGAGCGCCACGGTCGTGGCGGTGGGCTACTCCGATCCCGGCGAAAGCGCAGCGGCCCGGCTATCTTCTCAGCGCGCGGCCAATGCCCGTGAGTATCTGGCTTCCACCGGAATCGCCAGCTCGCGAATCGATGTTCGCCCCGCCACGGGACAGGCCGGCGCGGGCACCCAAAATCGTCGTGTGGATTTGATCTGGGTGCCGGCTGGCGCGACGTACTGAACCGTCGGGCGCAGGGCTTCCGCGAGAAACCTAACTAAAACTCTACATCCTCAGTTGCATCACTTGTGTCCCTGATTTTTGGGCGGCCAGAAGGTCCATCCATGGGCGAGAAGGATTCAGGCGCCTTTGACGTGGCGCTCCGCGTGAAGCTGTGCCTCGGAGAACACTTCCGCCGTGAAGGCTTCGATTTGCGTTTCAGAGTCTTTCCAGGCATCGCGAGGCAGGCCGGCCTTTACGCAGGTTTCTTCGAGAAACCGCTCGCGGGACCAGTGGTATTGCTCGGGGACTTGCGGCAGCAGCAAGCCGCGGAACGCGCCGCGACGCACCAGCAATCCGTGGCGGCCCACTTCAATCTGCTCCGTGGCAATGGGCTTCATGGGCGAGAGAACGGAAATCTCAATCTCCAGGCCGGAAAGCTCGCCGGCAGTGACCGGCTCAAAGCGCGGGTCCGCGCGCGAAACGGCAATGGCCATTTGCGCCACCGCTTCGGCCACCGGCAGCAATGGCTCCACTTGCCCCAAACATCCGCGCAGCCGACCCGCATGATGGAGCGTCACAAAGACGCCGGCGGGTTGAGCCAGCAGTCCGGCCGGAGAAGGCACGTCCACCACATTGCCGTGCAGGACGGTTTCGGTGAGTGCGCGCCGCGCCAGCTCGAGCAGCGCGCGACGTTCGGCCTCAGGGAGTGGCAACATCTTGCTGCTTCTTCCGGCGCGCCAGGATGCGCAGGCGCAGGCGGCGCTGCTTCACGCTGGCGTCCACTTTGGTCCAGAACTTCATGAAGTACTGCACCGCAGAGGCAATCGCGCTGAGTACAACGAGCCAGAGCAGAAGCATGGAGAACTGGTGCAGCACAGGATGCCGGGCGCCAAGGATGAGCGCGCACACAGCGGCTACCTGGAGCACCATCTTCGTCTTGCCCAGCGTGGACGCGGCGATGGTAAAGCCTGCCGAGGAGGCGATATTGCGCAGCCCCATCACGGTGAACTCACGCCCCACGATGATCACCACCATCCAGGCGGGCACGCGCAGCGGCTGCGTCTGCACCAGGGAAATAAACGCGGCGGAAATGAGCAATTTGTCGGCGATGGGGTCGAGCAGCGTGCCCAGCGTGGTGACTTCGCCGCGCTTGCGCGCCAGGTAGCCGTCCGCCCAGTCGGTGGACGCAGCCAGCAACAGAATCAACACGCCCCAAATCTCGAAATTGACGGCGAGACCCCAGATTTCCACGTTGGGCTCGCGCGTGAGCAACACCACCACCAGCAGCGGCACGAAAAAAATCCGCAGGATGGTCAGACTGTTGGGCAGATTCATGGCGTTTTATCGGAGACCGTCAGGCCACCGCACAAAAGCACATCAGCGGCCGGGCAAGCTCACTATAGCCCCGGCCCCGGAACGAGTCAATCGACTCGTCGAAGCAATTGGGCCTTCGCGCATAGCGTGATAAGCAGATAGGGAATGCCCGATGAACCGTTCGCTAGCGTAACTAAAAGTGAACACGGCTGCCCCAAATCTGTGCAAAAACTTCTGCTGCATTTACCGCAGTTTTGCTTCATCTACACTTTCTTCTGAATCCGGGCAACGTCGAATATCTACTGTATTTTCTATGCTTTACAGAAGCAAATAGGCGGTGTCGTGTATGGTGTATTCTAAGAGTTAAACCGAGCGCGCGGCAAACCACCGGGTAGATTTCCACGCACTTTTCCACAGGTGGGCGCAACCGGCGAGGGATCAGTGGATTAGCGGAAATCGGCGATCAAGCGCGACTTGGCCCGCTGAGCACGCGTGCGGGCAGCAAAATGATGGCGCGAAGCAGCTCAAACACGCCGGTGACGGCGATTCCTACCAATCGGAAAGGAAGTAACAGAAGCCAGATGATGGGATAAAGCACCAGTGCGATCAGGGCCAGCGGCCAACAGACCACGAGCAGGACGCACCACAGAAAAAAACTTGCCATGAGACAAACCTCCTTGCTCCTCACTGTTTGATACGCAATCGAGGGCAGAGATGTTTCCTTGCAGTCGCGCTTAGCTGCGGATTTCGACTGCGGCATCACGCAATCGGCGGGCGAAGGATTCGGGCAGTTCGGCGTCGAGGCACATGTGGCCGTCCTGCACCTCCGAATGCAACACGCGGCCGCAGGCGTGGACGAGCGCGAGAGTGCGCCCGTCGGCGAGCGGGAGTTGCAGGGTGACGCGCACGGTGGGATCCACGGGCATGGCCTCGTCGATGCGGCGGAGGAGTTCCTCGAGTCCCGCGCCGGTGAGTGCGGAGACGAAAACGTTGCCATTGCCGCTGTGCAGCGCTGCAGCTTCCTCCGGAGAGAGCAAGTCCAGCTTGTTGAAGACGTGCAAGCGCGGGCGATCCTCGACGCCCAGCTCAGCCAGCACTTTTTCTACTTCGGCGTCCTGCTCGGTGTGCCGCGGGTTGGCCACGTCGGCCACGTGCAGTATGAGCGAAGCCTCCTGCACCTCCTCGAGCGTAGCGCGAAAGGCGGCAATCAGTCCGGGAGGCAGCTCGCGGATGAAGCCGACCGTGTCCGAGAGCAGCACCTTGCGGTTGGAAGGCAGGCGCACCGCACGAATCGTGGGGTCGAGCGTAGCAAACATTTTTTCGGAGGTGAGCACGCCGGCGTGCGTGAGCGCGTTGAAGAGCGTGGATTTTCCGGCGTTGGTGTAGCCCACCAGCGCGACCATGCCCAGCGGGACGGCCTGCCGCGCCTGTCGTCGCACGGCGCGCTGCCGGCGGACGCGATCGATGTTTTGCTCGATTTTGCTCACGCGATCTCGGATGCGGCGACGATCAGTCTCCAGTTTCTGCTCGCCGGGGCCGCGCATGCCGATGCCGCCGCCCATGGCGCCGCTTTTTCCGCCCAGCCGGGACATTTCCACGCCGCGCCCGCTCAGGCGCGGGAGCATGTAGTTTAACTGCGCCAACTCGACTTGCAGCTGGCCCTCGCGGCTGCGCGCGTGGCGCGCGAAAATATCGAGGATCAATTGCGTGCGGTCCACCACGCGGCACTCGGTGGCCTTCTCGATGTTGCGCTGCTGGCCCGGGGTGAGGTTGCGGTCGAAAATCACCAGCGGCGCCTTGCGCATCTGCGCTTCGATTTTGATTTCTTCGAGCTTGCCGCGGCCGACGATGGTGGCGGGGTCGATGGCGTCGCGCATTTGCAGCAGGCTGCCGGCCACCTGGGCTCCGGCGCT
>CAZIWR010000093.1:0-6704 GCA_964542805.1 uncultured Acidobacteriaceae bacterium | reverse complement strand
CCGAAGCCTTCGAACCAGCGCACGCCCTGCTCCTTGCGGAACCAAGTGAGCTGGCGCTTGGCGTAGCGCCGCGTAGCCTGGCGAATTGCGGATACGGCCGCGTCGCGCGTAACCACCCCGGCCAGGTGCGTGCGCAACTCGCCGTACCCGATAAACTGAAATGGCTTGGCGCCCGTGGGAACGCCGCTTTCTACCAGCCGTTTCACTTCCTCGAGCCAGCCGGCGGCGAGCATGGTGTTCACACGGCGTTCGATGCGCTGATAGAGCGCGGCACGCGGCGGGGCCAGCCCGATTTTGATGGCATGGTGGCCCTCGAGCAGCGGGCGGCCCGCGCGATGCAGTTCGGTGATGGGCTGGCCGGTAAGCAAGCGGACTTCGAGCGCACGAATCATTTTGGCGACGTCGCGCGAAGCGATGCGCGCAGCGGCGGCGGGGTCGAGCCGGGCGAGGATGCGGTGCAGATGCGCATGGCCGCGCGCGTCCGCCACGCGGCGCAGGCGTTCGCGCAGCTCATCGGAGCGAGTGGGTGCGTCGGAAAGCCCTTCGAGCAGCGCGCGCAGATACAGGCCGGTGCCCACGGTAAAGACCGGCAGCTTTTCACGGCGGCGCAAATCTTCCAGGACGCCAAGCGCGCGGCGGCGGTAGTCGCCGGCCGTGAACACTTCATCGGCATCAAGCAGGTCCATCAGGTGATGAGGAATTCCCTGCTGTTCGGCGGGAGGCACTTTGGCTGTGCCGATGTCAAAGCGCCGGTAAACCTGCGTGGAATCGCAGCACACCACTTCCCCGCCGAAGCGCCCGGCCATGGCGATGCCCAGCGCGGATTTGCCCGCGCCGGTGGGGCCGACGATGGCCACCAGCGGAACAGCAAGCGATACAGAGGAAGTCATCCCAGGTAATTCCAGTAGCGCGCCATCAGAAAGATGAGTAACAGCAGGGCCAACAGCAGGGCGCCGACGATTTGCGTGCGGTTGAGTTTCACCGGGCGGCTTCGAGTGGAAGATTATACAGGAAGATGAAACGCAGCTCGATGTAGGGCCCGCTGAAGGCCGGAGGCAACTGCTCGAAGGGGCTCGACGCGCGAATGGATGAAATCGCAGCGCGGTCGAGCGGCTCCTTGGTGGAAGTGAGCAGGAGGTTGGGCTCGGGAGCGGGCACGTTGCCATCGCGCAGGATGCGGAATTGCAGCACCACGCGGCCCTTATCGCCCATGCGCGCGGATTCGGGAATCACCGCGTACCAATTGCGCTTTACGCTGGCTAGCACGCGGTCCAGGTAGTTCGTGAAGTCCACCCCTTCATCGGGCGTGAGCATCTGTACGCCGGCACCGACGTAGTTGTCTCCGCTTCCACCTCCGCCCGGAGCACCACCGCCGCCTGCTCCCGGACGCCGCGGGATAGGATCCATAAAGCCGCCCTGATTGGAAGCACTGCCGCGCGAGCCGCCACTCATGGATTCTTCGAGCGCTTTGCCGGGCGAAATGCGCGGGAGCAACAGGGGTTTGCCGGGCTTGGGTGCATCCGGCGATTCCAGGCGCATCGTTTCGCGCGGTGCTTCGGCGCGCATTTCGCGATCCGGCGCAACGGGTACCTGCGGCGTGGGCGCGGCAGGCAATTCGCGTTGGGGCTTGCTTTCCGGCGGGCCCGGCAGTGGCGCGGGTTCAATGTTGGGCGGTGCAACCTGACGAAGCACGCGCGGGTCGATGCTCATCCGCGGGCTGGGCGGCGCCGAGGGCGGCACGTAAGGCGCGAGGTCGCGCGTTGGCGGCAGATACACCATGCCTAGCGAGCGGCTGGCCAGCTCGAGCTCCGACTGCGTCGGCATGCGCGGCGGAAACAATGTGGGCCAGACAACCGCGGACGCCACCAGCATCATGTGGAACAGCAGCGTGCCCGTCTGAGATAGCCAGCGGGTATCCACGTCGCGATCCTCGACCGGCTTGACCAGCAAGTTCACTTCGCCGGTGAGCAGCACATCGGGCACGAGGACGTTGCGGAACGCGTCCATGGAGAGACGCGCCGCCATGTGCAGCTCCGCGGGGTGAGCGTCCTTGGGAATGGCTACGCGGGAATCGAGCACGGTGAGCGGCACGTGCGAGGGGATGGCGCTGCGTGCCTCAAGCGGTGTCGTGGGCATGTCCCGCGGCACGAGTACACGCGCACCCAGCACTTCCAGCGGGATGTGCGACGGGATGCTGGTGCGGCCGTCGAGCGGCACCACGGGAAGGTCTTGCGGCACGACCGAGCGGGAGTCCAGCGAAGTGGAAACGCGCTTCGCCGGGGCGGCAGATTCCTTCGCCAGCGGCAGAAGCTGCGTCGGGACCAGAATGCGCGGAATCATCGTGGCGCCATCGGTGGTACGTCGCCCAATTGGACGCTGCGCGCGTGGTCGAGGATGCCCGCCATGACGCGGTCGGCGAGCGCAAGCGCGCGGCGGCCGGCGGCGCCGTCCACGCGCGGTGCGCGGCGCGTGCGCACAGCATCGACAAACGCGGACAGCTCGGCGTGCAGCGGCTCTTCCGGCTTCGCTTCGAGTTTCTCAAACTCAAATTCGGGCTGCTTGCCGTCGCGCGCGGGCGTGGCCACGCGGACGCGCAGGGCGTCGCGGCGCGCATAGTCCACGGAGATGTACTCGTGCGCCTGGAAGAAACGCATCTTGCGGACGCGCTCGGTGGAGACGCGGCTGGCGGTGACGTTAGCCACCGCGCCAGTCTCGAACTCGATGCGGGCGTGCGCAATATCTACTCGCTCGGTCAGGATGGGAATGCCCACCGACTTCACTTCCTTCACCGGGCCGCCCACCAGCGCGAGCAGAATGTCCAGGTCGTGAATCATCACGTCGTACACCACATCCACATCGAGGCTGCGCGGAGAGAAAACGCCCAGGCGGTGCACTTCGAAGAAAAGCGGCCGGGTCACCAGCGGTTGCACGGCGACAATGGCCGGATTGAAACGCTCAAGGTGGCCCACTTGCAGGACGCGCTTGTGTTTCTCCGCCGCGGCGATGAGCTGGTCCGCTTCGGCAACCGACGCCGCCATGGGCTTTTCCACCAGCACGTCGATTCCCTGCTCCAGCAGGCGGCAGCCGATGCGCGCATGCTCGATGGTGGGCACCGCGAGGCTGACAGCGTCCACGCGGCCGGCAAGCGATTCGACCGAGGGCAAAACTTCTGTGTTGAAGTCCGCGGCGATGGCGTTGGCGCGCTCGGCGTTGCTATCCACTACGCCGACGAGTTCGACTTCTTCCAATTCGCGATAGACGCGGACGTGGTTGCGCCCGAAGTCGCCCACGCCGATCACCGCTACGCGAATTTTCTTATGTGACACGATTCCCTTTGCAAGGATGGACAAACGCGTCCGCCCCTACTGTTCAGCTTCAAAGGCCTGAATGGCGATGCCCGCGGCGTTGGCCGCGTCCAGCATGGGCTCGCGGTCCATCAGCAGCGTGCGGCCGGCGTCGATGGCCAGCGCCGTGGCGTTGGCGCGCTTCATCACTTCCATGGTGGGCAATCCCACCACGGGCACATCGAAGCGCATGTCCTGCTTAGGCTTGCTAACCTTCACCACGACGAGCCGCTGGCCGCCAGCCAGGCGCGCGGCGCGTTCGACGGTATCGTCGGTGCCTTCCATGGCTTCAATGGCCACGCAGGCGCGGTCGCGGATGACCACCGTCTGTCCCAGGTCGAGCCCGGCAATCTGCCGCGCGATTTCGCGGCCGTACGCGATGTCCGCGGCTTCGCCCGCGTCTGGCGCGCGGCGCGTGAGCACTCCCGCAGCGGGCAGCAGCGGCTTCAGGAACGCCGTCGAGTCCACCAGTTGCACGCCTTCCTCTTCGAGCACTTTGGCCACCGCGCCAATCAGCGAGTCCGTATTCTTCGTTGCCAGCGACATCAGCAGCTTGGCCATCTTCCAGTCCGGTTTGATGGGGCTGAAAATCTTGTTGTGCTTTACCTGCCCGGCCATCACCGCGCGAGTGACATGCTCTTTCTTCAGCAGGTCAATCGTGCCGCCCAGGTCGCCGAGGCTCACCCAATGCAGTCGCGGCGCTACACTCTCCAACTCCGGAAACGCTTCTTCCTTAATGGCAATCACCACCATGGAAATGCCCTGGCTGCGCGCGCCTTCCAGCACGAGAAACGGAAATCTTCCGTTACCCGCGATGAGCGCCCACTGTTCCGTGTTTTGCGGATGGATGGATGTCATTTCAACATCTAGGCTAAAGCTCTACACGCCGTGAGTGCTTTCTTATTTGGTCAGCCCGCGTTCGGCCGACTCGATGAAGCGAATCAGTTCTTCCACGTCCAAGGAGCCGTTCAGCGTCTCTTTCATTTTCTCGACGGCCTGCGAGGTGTTCAGCTTGGAGCGCAACAACAGGCGGAAGGCCTGCTCGACGGCTTTGATGCGCTCTCTGGAAAACCCGCGGCGCTCGAGCCCCACGCTGTTCACGCCGTAGCATTTCGTTTCCCGCGGGGCCGCCACCTTGGAGAACGGCGTGACGTCCTGCGTGATCACCGTGTACCCCGCGATGTAGGAGTATTTTCCGACGCGACAAAACTGATGCACCGCGCTGAACGCGCCGATCACCGCCCCGTCCTCCACGGTGACATGCCCGGCGAGCGTGGCGCCGTTGGTGAAAACCGTGTAATCGCCAACCGCGCAATCGTGCGCCACATGCGCGTAGGCCATGAACAGATTGTGGCTGCCGATGCGCGTCACGCCGCCGCCCTTAGCGGTGCCGCGGTTCACGGTAACGAACTCGTGAAACACATTTTCGTCGCCCACCGCCAACTCAGTGCGCTCGCCCCCGTACGTGAGGTCCTGTGGATCGCCGCCCACGGAGCAGAACGGATGCACTACGTTGGCCTTTCCCAGGCGCGCCGGACCGCGCACGGCGGCGTGCGGATGGAGAACGCAAGCGTCGCCCAACTCGACCTCTTCACCGACTACAGCGAACGGGCCAATGTGGACGTCCCGGCCCAAGCGGGCCGAAGGCGCAACCACGGCGCGTGCGTCAATCTCACTCATGATTCGCGGTCCACCATCTTGCACATCAGCGTGGCTTCGGCGGCCACGTCGCCTTCCACGGTGACTTTTCCGGCCAGCTTGCAGAACGTGCTGCGCCAGGTGAGCACGCTAACCTCGATGCGCATCTGGTCGCCCGGAACCACCGGGCGGCGGAAGCGTGCGTCGTCAATGGCCACGAAGTAGAGAAGTTTTTTCTCCCGGTCGGCCACTTCTTGGAGCAACAGCACACCACCGGTCTGGGCCATGGCCTCCACGATGAGCACGCCGGGCATGATCGGCTTGCCGGGGAAATGCCCGCGGAAGAAGTCCTCGTTGATGGTCACATTCTTGATACCGACGATGGACTTCATCCGCTCCATTTCCACGATCGCATCCACCAGCAGGAAAGGCGGGCGGTGAGGCAGAATCTTCTGGATGCCGTTGATGTCGAGGATCATCGTCCTCCCTCAGTTGCTTTGACGCGCGTTTTGGAGACTCCCGAAGCTACCAAGTATAAGCGAATCTCGCTCCCACGGAAACGCGGTTGCTCCGGCCGCGTGCGGTTGTTAGCATGGGCGGAGCCATGCCACCAATGAAAGAGCTTCTGCGCCTCGCGCGACGCCACCAATCGGAACTCCTGCGCGTGCTCGAACGCCTGGTGCGGGCGGAATCGCCCAGCAACAATAAGGCTGCCGTGGATCGCTGCGGGCGCATTCTGGCCGCGGAATGGCGGCGCCGCGGCGCGCGCGTGGAATTCTTGCGTCAAAAGCGCCGCGGCGATCACCTGTTCGTGGACACACGCCTTGGTCCGGCCCGGCCGCAAGGACAGGTTCTGCTTCTGGGTCACATGGACACTGTGCACGACGTCGGCACGCTCCATCGGATGCCCTGGCGGGTCACCGGCGGACGCGCGCGAGGCCCGGGCGTTTTCGACATGAAGGCGGGCCTGACCATCGCGCTTTTCGCCGCGCAGATGTTGCGCGAGCTACGAATGGCTCCAAAGAAGCGCATTGTCTGCCTGTGGACGACGGACGAAGAAATCGGCAGTGAAAGCTCGCGGAAATTCATCGAGCGCGAGGCACGGCGAAGCGATGCGGTGCTGGTGTTGGAGCCTTCCACAGGGCTTGCCGGCAAAGTGAAAACGGCGCGCAAAGGAGTAGGCGAAGCGGAGATCATCATCACTGGGCGTGCGGCGCACGCCGGGCTCAACCCTGAAGACGGCATTAACGCGGTGCACGAACTGGCGCTTCAAATTGAGCGCATCATGCGCCTGAATGAGCCGCAGCGCGGCACGACCGTCAGCGTAAACGTGGTGGAGGGTGGCGGCCGGAGCAACGTCATCGCAGACCGCGCGCGCGCGCTAGTGGACCTGCGCGCGACCACCATGGCCAATGCCCGCGCGCTGGAAAAGCGATTGCATGCGCTCAAGCCGATTCTCCCGGGCGCGAAGCTCGAAATCCGCGGCGGAATCAATCGTCCGCCAATGGAACGCAAGAACTCCGCCGCGCTTTTTCGCCACGCGCAAATCCTCGCTGACGACATGGGCATGGAGCTGGACGAGTCGTTCGTCGGCGGCGGCTCGGACGGCAATTTCACCGCAGCGCTGGGCGTCCCTACTCTCGACGGATTGGGTGGCGTCGGCGAAGGCGCGCACGCGCAGCACGAAAACATCGTGATTCGCGCGCTCCCCGCACGCGTCGC
>CAZIWR010000092.1:0-10397 GCA_964542805.1 uncultured Acidobacteriaceae bacterium | reverse complement strand
CCGGAATGCAGATTGCCGGTGGGCTCGTCGGCCAAAATCAGGCGAGGCTTGGCGATCACGGCGCGAGCCACGGCCACAAGCTGCTGTTGGCCGCCGGAAAGCTGCGCGGGAAAGAGATCCTTCTTGCCCACGATCTGGAAGCGGTCGAGCGTGTCGGCCACCATGCTCTCGCGTTCCTTGCGGTTGATGTTGCGATAGGAGAGCGGAATGTCGAGGTTTTCGTAGACGGTGAGGCTGTCAATCAGGTGATAGCTCTGAAAAACAAAACCGATGTATTTTTTGTGCAGCTCGTTGCGCTGCTTGACGTTCAGCTTGTGGACCGACTGGTCGAAAAAGTCGAACTCGCCAGCCCACGCACCGTCCAGCATCCCGAGGATGCTCAGCAGCGTGGACTTGCCTGCCCCGGACGGGCCCATGATGGTGATGAATTCGCCTTCGCGGACGTCCAGATTGATGCGGCGCAGCGCGTAGGTTTTTCCGCCGCCCACTTCAAAAAACTTTTCGACATTTCGCAGTTGAATCATTCTCACCTTTCTTCTTGCGCACTTCCCGGCTGCGGCCCTATTCGTAACGCAGCGCCACCATGGGATCGACCTTGGTGGCGCGGCGCGCGGGCAAGTAGCAAGCCGCCAACCCCACCACAGCCAGCACAAATGGCGTGACCAGAAATGTGAGTGGATCACCCGCGCGCACATTGAAAAGGAGTTGGGAGAGCTGCCGGGAGCCTGCGAAGGCCGCCATCGAACCCAGCGCCACGCCGCTTCCAATCAAAAGAAATCCCTGCCCCAGAATCAGTTTCAGAATGTGCGCTTGCTGCGCTCCCATTGCCACGCGGATGCCGATTTCATGCGTGCGCTGGCTCACGGAATAGGACATCACTCCATACACGCCGATGGCCGCGAGCGCCAAAGCGAGTAGCGCGAAAACCATCAGCAGCCCGGCGCCGAGCTGCGCCGCCCAAAGCGTTTGGTCGAGAAG
Source organism: uncultured Acidobacteriaceae bacterium (assembly GCA_964542805.1). GTDB lineage: Bacteria > Acidobacteriota > Terriglobia > Acidiferrales > UBA7541 > JACQDE01. Next base: position 9,419 of record CAZIWR010000092.1, on the reverse strand, counting down.
GGTTTGCACGGTGCGCACTCGCACCAGCGGAAGGTTGCGGTCGAGTTCCTGCACAGAGCTGCGTACCGCGCCAAGCGAAGCGGCAGGGTCTCCCGCCGTGCGCACATGCAGCGTGACTGCCGGAGCGTAATGCTGGTACATGGCAAGATAGATGTAAGGTCGCGGCTCTTCCCCAACGGTAACGTATTTGCTGTCCCGCGCGATGCCGACGATTTCGAGAATCCAGTTTTCGCCGAAAAACCGGAATCGTTTTCCGAGAGCATCCTGATTCGGAAAGAATTTGTCCGCCATCGCCTGGTTCACCACGGCGACCATGGGGGCATTCTCGCGGTCCGTTTCCGTGAACTCGCGTCCTCGCAGGACCGGAACGCCGAGGGTCCCGAAATAGCCGGGATAAATTGAATCGATCAGAACCAGCACGCCGTTGCGCCGGTCGGTGGGGTCCACACCCTCGGGAAACACGGTGCGCATGAAGCCGGCGCTGAACGGCGGCAGGGTCGCAATCGTCGACGACTGCACCATGGGCAGCGATTTCAGCCGTTCTTGCACCTGCCGGTGAAATTCCAGTCCGCGCGCCTCGTCGTAGCCTTGGCCGCCAAGATCGAAACTCATCACTAGCAGGTCTTTGGTGTTGAAGCCCGGATCAATTTGCTGCGCATTTTGTAGGCTGCGGAGAAAAAGCCCGGCGCCTACCAGCGCCACGAGCGCCAGCGCGACTTCGGACACAACCAGCAAGCTGCGCAGGCGGTGGCGTCCGCCGCCCGCGCCGCCCCGCCCTCCACCTTTCTGCAAGGATTCGTTCAAATCCGGCCGGGAAGCTTGGAACGCAGGCAAAAGACCGAAAAGAAGTCCCGTCAGCACTGCAACAATGAAAGTGAAAGCAAGCACGCCTGAATCGAGGGTCAAACTAAGGTCATTCTCCTCCATGAAAGGCGGCCGAAAAGCCCACAGCACATCGCGTCCCCAATAGGCAAGCAGTAGACCTAGAGCTCCTCCGCAGAAAGCAAGGAGAAGACTTTCGGTCAACAACTGGCGAACAAGCCGCCCCCGGCTTGCGCCCAGTGAAATGCGGATGGCCACTTCTCGTTGGCGTCCCGACGCCCTGGCCAGTAAAAGATTGGCCAGGTTTGCGCATGCGATAAGCAGGACGAGCACCACCACGGTCATGAGCAGGCCGCCTGCCCTGAGGAAGGCGCTGCGTTGGTTGGGATTCAAAGTGGATTGTGCCAGCGGCAGCACCGCCACGTTTCGCCCTCCGTCGTCGTTGGGATACTCCTGCGCGAGACGTGTGGCGATGGTTTTCAAATCGGCCTCCGCCTGTTCCAAGCTCACTCCTGGCTTCAGCCGGCCGAAGACGAAAAACATGAGCGGGCGGCGCTCGTCAAAGAATTTCTGCAGCGGGCCCGTGACAACCTGCTTGTACATCATCGATGGAATCCACAAATCGGGGCCGCCCAGCGCAAACGTGCCTCGAAATAGCTTGGGAGCGACGCCCACCACGGTAAACGGCAGGCCGTTCAGCTTGATCGTTTTGTTGACGAGGCTGGGATCGGCGCCGAAGCGGCGCGTCCACAGCGCGTGGCTGAGCACGACAACCGGATTTGCACCCGGTGTTGCGTCCTCCACGGGAAGAAACGCTCGGCCCGCCACCATCTTTACGCCGAGCACTTCGAAGTAGTTCGCCGTCACCAGCATGGCTCCGACTTGCTCGGGTTCCCCGTTGCCCGTTAGATTCAGGCCCGCAAACCCGAACATGGCCATGCCGGAAAAGCTCTGACTCTGGTCCCGGTAGTCGAGGTAGTTCAATCGCGAAGTGGGCAGGAAGTTTTGCTCTGCGGTTTTATTGCGCTCGTCAGTGGTGAATACGTTCACCAGCCGGGAAGGCTCCTCAACCGGCAGCGAACGCAGGAAAACTGCGTTGATTACCGTGAAAATCGTTGTGTTCGCGCCGATTCCCAGCGCCAGCGAGAGTATCGCAACCAAGGTGAAGCCACGCTGCTTCAGCAGCATGCGCGCGCCAAATTTCAGGTCTTGCCAGAACGTCTCCACGGTTCCCTCCTATTCGTAGTGCAGGGCAATCATCGGATCCACCTTGGTGGCGCGCCGCGCAGGGATGTAGCAGGCCACCAGCGCCACCGTGGCGAGCAGCACCGCCACACCCGCATAGGTGATCGGATCCGTCGGCTGAACTTCAAAGAGCAATTTCTGAAGAAAGCGTGAAGCGGCCAGAGCCAAGGCCAGGCCGATGCCCACGCCGAGCAGCGTCAGCGCCATGCCGTGACTGAGGACCATTCGCAGCACGTCGGACCTTTGCGCGCCCAGCGCTATGCGGATGCCGATCTCGTGCGTTCGCTGGCTGACGGTATAGAACAGCACGCCGTAAATGCCGACGACGGCCAGGGTAACGGCCACGCCGGAAAAGATGGCGAGCAACAGCGCGGTGAAGCGCGGCTGATTGAGCGAATTGGCGACGACCTCATCCATCGTTTGCATCTTGGCCACAGGCTGGTCCGGATCAATGGAAGCGATGGCCGTTCTTACCGCGCCTGCCAACTGCATGGGATCGCCGCTGGAGCGAATCATGAAAGTCATGAACGCGTTGGGAACCTGCTCCACGGCCCAATACAGAGTTGCGCGCGGCGGCTGCTTCAGAGCCGTCAGGCGGACGTCACCGACCACGCCGATGATTTCCGCGTCGAGGTCCGTGAACCAATCCATGAGCACGTGCTTGCCGAGAGGATCGCCGCCAGGCCAGAACTCTCGCGCTGCCGCTTCGTTGATGACGACAACGAGCGGCGCCCGAGCGGAATCCCGCGGCGTGAAGGCGCGCCCGCGGAGCAGAGGAACACCCATCGTGCGGAACCAGCCGGGGGTGACCATGCGTACCTCTCCCGTGGGTTCTTCGCCCGCGGCCGGGACGGGGCGGTCGCCAAACCGAAACGATGTTGCGGAGCCGAGCCCCATCAATTGCCAACTGATGCCGCCGACCGAGGTCACGCCCGGCAATTGTTCCATGCGCTCCACTGCTTGGCTGTAGAACTGCGTTTGCTGGGAGCCCTGGGCGTATTTCGAGGACGCCAGGGAAATCTGCATCGAGAGCACGCCCTTCGGGTTGAAACCGGCGCGAACGCTCTGCAGACGCGTGAAACTCTTGAGCAACAGCCCTGCGCATGTGAGCAGCATCAGCGAAAGCGCCACTTCCGAGATGACCAGCGCATTGCGCACCCAGGGCCGCGCGGCCGCGCCACCCGAGCTGCGGCCTCCTTCTTTCAACGATTCTTGCAGCGCGGGTCGCACCACGGCGAGCGCCGGCGCCGCGCCAAAGAACAAACCCGTGAACATGGAAAGCACCACCGTGAATCCGAGGACTGCCCGGTTCAACTCAATGGCCGTGAAGCGACCCAGGTCGGCGGGGAGAATGGTCTGCAGGCCGTCGATGCCCCATGCGGCCAGCAATAGTCCCGCAGCACCGCCCAGCAAACTCAGCAGCATACTCTCCGTCAGGAGTTGCCGGACCAGCCGTATGCGGCCCGCACCCAGCGCGGCGCGGATGGCCAGTTCTTTTTCGCGCGTGGCCGCGCGCGCCAGCAACAAATTGGCGACGTTGGCGCAGGCGATCAACAAAACGAGTCCAACGGCGCCGAGCAAAACGAGCAAGGCCAGCTTCACATCGCCGGTGAGCTGTTCGCGCAGCGGCACAACGGTGGCGCCCCAGCCCGCGTCGAACTGGGGCAGGTCCGCGCGAGTCCGTTCGGCGATCAGGTTCATTTCCGCCTGGGCCGTTTGAAATGAGACGCCGGGCTTCAGCCGAGCCACAACCACCATCCAGCGCCCGCCGGCGTTGCGTTGCTCCGCCGTCAGCACGTGTGGCGACCACATGTCCACGACCATCAATCCGCGAAATTCTGCGGGCATGACACCAATGATTGTCCGTTTCTCTCCATTCACGGCCAAAGTTTTTCCGACGATGTTCGGGTCGGCCCCGAACTTGCGCTTCCAATAGCCGTCGCTCAGGAGGAGCACGCGCTCGGCGCCCGGCTTTCCATCCTCGGGCTGAATCGCGCGCCCCAAGGCAGCGTTTACACCGAGCGTGGTGAAGAAGGCGGGCGTCACGAGACCGACCGGCACGCGCTCCGGCTCGCCAGCGCCGGTGACGTTCACAGGCCACTCGATGAACGCCGCCATGCGCTCGAAGGATTGATTCCATTCCTGCCAGCGCATGAAATTCGCCGGGCCAACAACGTTGGTCTTGCGATCGCGCTTGAAGTTGTTTTCCCAGACCACGGCGAGGCGATCCGATTCCGAGTAAGGAAGGCGGCGCAGCAGAACGGCTTCAATGACGCTGAAGATTGCGGTGTTAGCGCCGATGCCCAGCGCCAGCGCGAGTACGGCCACGGCCGTGATGCCGCGGTGCTTCACCAGCATGCGCACACCGTACTTAATGTCCTGCCAGAAAGTGTCCATCACGTCTCCTATTCGCAAAGCAGGGCCACGTAGCACAGGCTTTCAGCCTGTGCGAATCTTTGCCCAAAGACTGACGGCACAGGCTAGAAGCCTGTGCTACTCGTAACGCAGCGCCACCATGGGATCGACCTTGGTCGCGCGCCGCGCGGGCAGCCAGCAGGCAATCAGGGAAACCGCAGTGAGCAGCACGCCGACGCCGGAATACGTGAGCGGATCGGTGGCCTTGACGCCAAAGAGCATCGTTTCCATCCAGCGGGTGAGCCCCAGCGCGGCCAGCAATCCTGCGGCAACGCCAATCAGCGTGAGGCGCAGCCCCTGGCACAGAACCAGACCGAGGACGTCGCCGGCCTGCGCTCCCAGCGCCAGGCGGATGCCAATTTCGTGCGTGCGCATGCTGAAGCTGTACGCAATCACGCCATAGATGCCAATCGCTGCCAGGAGCAGCGCCACCACCGAGTACGCTCCGAGAAGTTGCAGTACAAAACGGCGCTGGCCGACGGCGCGGTCGAGAAGCGACTCCATCGTGCGCACTTTCCAAACCGGCTGGTCCTTGTCCACCGACCAGACGGCGGAGCGCACGACATCGGCCATGGCCATCGGGTCGCCGGCGGTGCGCACGGCCAGGGTGGCGAAGATGTGCGGGTTCTGCGCGTAGACCGTCCAAATCTGCGCAATGCTCTGGTCCTCGAGCGAGTACTGCTTGATGTCGCCCACTACGCCGACGATCGAGGCGATTTCGCCGCCCGGCAAAAACTTGACCTGCTTGCCGAGGGGATCCTCCTGCGGCCAATACTGCCGCGCCATGTGCTGATTGATGACCACGACGGGTGGGGCTTGCGCATGATCCTGCTCAGTGACGCCGCGCCCGCGCAACAGCGGAATGCCCAGCGTGCGGAATGTCTCGGGATGCGCGCGATTCATTTGCGCGCGCGGCTCTTTTCCGGCCTCCGGCGCAGGGCGGTCCAACAAAACGAAATTTGTTGAGCCGCCATTGCCGCTGAACGGCAGCGCCATCACGACTGCCGCGGAGCGCACGCCCGGCAGTGCGCGCACGCGCTCGACCACTTCATGATGGAAGGCCCATTGCTGCCGCGGCTCGGGGTATTTGTTGCGCGGCACGCGGTATTCCATGGTGAGCAGCTTTTCCTTCTCGAACCCAGGATTCACGTGCAGCACGCGCGCAAAACTTTTCAGCAGCAGGCCGGAACCCACCAGCAAAAGAAGTGCGACGGCCACCTGGACAACCATGAGTGCTGCGCGCAACCTGCCGTGCCCGCCGCTGGCGCCAATCGTCCGCCCGCCTTCTTTCAGCGCTTCGTTCACGTCCGGGCGCGAAAAGTGAAGCGCGGGCGCGAGCCCAAACAGAATTCCCGTCAACGCCGTGACGCCCACGGCAAAAGCAAGCACGCTGCCATCCATGGTCACGAATATGCCTGGCGGCAGTTCGCCCGGACGGACAGCGGCCAGCGCGTCCATGCCCCAGCGGCCGACGAGCAGCCCGAGCGCACCGCCCATGAGCCAGAGAAGGATCGTTTCCGTGAGCAACTGCTGGGCAATGCGCACGCGGCCGGCGCCCAGCGCTGCGCGCAGCGCGAATTCCTTCTGTCGCACGGTGGCGCGGACCAGCAGCAGATTCGCCACGTTGGCACAGGCAATCAGTAGGACCAGCCCCACCGCGCCGAGCAGCACGAACAGCATGGGCTTCATGTCATCGACCACTTCATCCTGAAAACGCGCCAGCAGGATGCCACGCCCGGCGTTGGAAGCCGGATACTGCTGCGCCAAGCGCGAGGCGATGGTGTCCATTTCCGCCTGGGCTTGCTCCAAGCGGACTCCGGGTTTCAGGCGGCCGAACACCGCCGAGGAATTTTTCAAGCGGTCGAGCGTAAAGTTGGGATACTTGTGCAGCGGCAGCCAGACGTCGGCGTCGCCCCAGGCAAAATGAAATTCCTGCGGCAGCACGCCGGCAACGGTGAACACCTCGCCATTGAATGTGAATGGCTTCCCCAGCACGGCCGGGTCGGCGCCCAACTGGTTTTGCCAGAAGGAGTGCGCCAGGAGGACCACGTTGTCCGCCGCGCCGGGCTCGGTGTCACCGGGACGGAATCCGCGGCCCTGTGCCGGCTGCACGCCCAACATGGGAAGAAAATCCGCGGAGACGAATGCGCCGATGACGCGTGTGGGTTGCTCCGTGCCAGTCCAATTGACACTTTGCGCGACCCAACCGCCCATCACCGAAAATGATTTGCTCTGTCGCCGCCAGTCCTGGAAGTCCGGATAGGAGACGAAGTCGCGCAACTGGTCGCTGGTCCGAGCATAGGCCATGACAATTTGTTCGGAATTCGGGAACGGCAGGGTGTGAAACAAGACGGCGTTCACCACGGAAAAAATGGCGGTGTTGGCGCCGATACCCAGCGCCAGCGTAAGCACGGCAACCAGTGTGAATGCAGGTTTCTGCCGCAACATCCGGATGCCGTATTTCACGTCCTGCCAGAACGTCTCCATGGTTCCCCCATGCATCTCGCGCGCTATTCGTAGCGCAGCGCGATGATCGGATCCACCTGCGTGGCGCGACGCGCAGGCACGTAACACGCCAGCAAGCCCACGGCGACCAGCAAGATTGGGATTCCCAAGAACGCCGTGGGGTCGTCCGGCCGCACCTCGAACAGCAATGTGCCCAGGAATCGTCGTAGATAAAGAGCCCCACCCAACCCCAGGATGACGCCCGTGGACATGAGGGTTAAGGCGTTACCGAGCACTTGCCGGAACACATCGTTGCGCTGCGCGCCCAGCGCCATGCGAATGCCAATCTCGTGGCTGCGCTGCGTCACGGAATAGGACATCACGCCGTAGAGGCCCACCGCCGCCAGCACCAGCGCCAGCAGAGCCAACGAGCCCAGCAAAATCACCACCAGCCGCCGCTGCGCGGTGATGCTTTCCGCGATGGATTGCATCGTGCGGATGTTGTACACGGGCACGTCCGGATCAACGGAGAGCACGGCGGCGCGCAACGCGTTGGTCAGCGCTGCGGGGTCGCCTGCGGACACGCGCACCACCAGGTTGCCGCCGAGTGTGGGATTCTGCGCGAACGGAATGTACATTTCGACGCGCGACGGCTGGTCCACACCGTAGTGCTTGACGTGAACGGCAACGCCAACCACCGTAATCCACTCGGGCTGCTGGCCAGTCCGCAGGTTGCCGTCAAAATCAATGCGCTTGCCAAGCGGGTCTTCGCCAGGCCAGTGCGTGCTGGCGAAAGTCTCATCCACAATACACACACGCTGCGCGTTCTCGTGATCGTGCTGGGAAAACATGCGGCCGCGAACGAGACGAGTGCCCATGGCCTTCAGCCCGTCGGGCGTGATGCGCCCGATGTCCACCGAGGGGAATTGCCCGGGTTGCGGCATGGGCCGCCCCTCAACGATGAAGGAGGTTTGCCAGTCACCGAGCAGCGGGTTCTTAAACGCCGCCGCTTCCACGCCGGGCAGAGCCTGAACTTTCTCAAGAACCTGTTGCACGAAAATGCGCCGCTTGGCGGCGTCGCTGTACTTCGCTTCGGGGAGGGTGAAGTTGCCGACCAAAACTCCCGCGGGGTCGAAACCGGGGTTAGTGCTCAGAACATTGTACAAACTGCGCAGGGTGAGACCCGCGCCGATGAGCAGGACGAGCGACACCGCCACTTCCGTCACCACGAGCGCGTTGCGGAGCCGCCGGCGCCCTGCGCCTGCCCCGCCTCCACGTCCGCCTTCTTTGAGCGTTTCATGCATATCCGTGCGCGACATTTGCAGTGCAGGGAACACGCCGAAGAAGAGACCCGTGAACAGCGAAACGCCCAGCGTAAAAAGGAGCACTGAGCCGTCCATGCGCACGTCCTGAATGCGCGGCACGTTTCCCTCCGCGGCTTTCACCAGCCCATCGGTGGCCCACACACCCACCAGCAATCCGAGCGCGCCGCCCATCAGCGCCAGTAGCAAGCTTTCGGTCAGCAGTTGGCGCACCAGCCGCCAGCGGCCGGCGCCCAATGCGGCGCGCACCGCCACTTCCTTCTGGCGTTCCGACGCCCGCGCCAACAGCAGGTTGGCCACATTGGAGCAGGCGATCAGCAGGACGAAGAAAACCGCTCCCATGAGCACGAACAATTGCCCCTGGGTATCGCCGACAATGGCTTCCAAGAGCGGCTCCACGGTGACGCTGTTTCCTGTATTCGAGTTTGGATACTGCTGCTCGAGCCGCTTGGCGATGCCCACCATCTCGGCGCGCGCCTGGCCTACGGTGACGCCGGGCTTCATCCGCGCGAAGGCGTAGATGCCGGGATGATTGCCGCGGCGCGTCGGCCCGCCGTCCCTGTCTTCCATACGCCACAGGGAGGCAAAGAGATCGAACTGGCGCCATGTGCTGTGGAAGCCCGCGGTGGGAAGCACGCCGATGATGGTGTAAATCTCGCCGTCGAGTGTGAGTTTCTTGCCGAGCACGCCGGGATCGCGGGCAAAGCGGCGCGTCCAGAATCCTTCGCTCAGCAGCACTACACGCTCGGCACCCACCTTGTCTTCTTCCGGAGTCATCGGTTGTCCCAGGATGGGTTTGAGCTCCAGCGTGGGGAAGAGTCCGGCGGTGACCTGACGCATCTGCAGGCGTTCCGGCTCGCCTTCGCCGGTGAGAACGACGTTATTCGTGCGGTAGGCCACCATGGACTCGAATACGGCGTTCATGGTCCGCCAGTCGCCGAAGTTCGCCATGGAGATGCTCATGCCGGGCACCTGCTGAGCCCACTCGGAAAGAAAAACCAGGCGCTCCGGGTTCTCGTAGGGCAGCGGGCGCAGCAGGATGGCGTTCACCGCGCTGAAAATGGCGGTATTCGCGCCAATGCCCAGCGCCAGCGTGAGCACCGCGATCACCGTAAACGCAGGGCCCTTCGCCAGCATGCGAAATCCAAAGCGAATGTCCTGCCAGATCGT
>CAZIWR010000091.1:1172-10425 GCA_964542805.1 uncultured Acidobacteriaceae bacterium | reverse complement strand
TTCGATGCTCGACTGGCTAGTCAGCAAGATTCCCATGCTGCAAAAAGAGCTGCCCACTTTGAATGGATCAAGCCACCCCGCGCCTTGAGGAGGCGCAATATCCGTGCTGAGACCTTCCACGACTGCAGTTCCTGTTCGCAGCCACGATTTCCGGTTGCTTGTCATCCAGAAGCTGACGCTCCTGGAAACGATGATGGTCGACCTCGCAGGCAACGGCCGGCCCGGCCGTATCCAGCAGCTGGAAGATAAAGTCCGCTCGCACGACCGCCTGTTCTGGGTGTTGACCGGCGCCGGCGCCGTGTTTGGCTGGCTGTTGCAAAGATTCATAGGTTGAAGGGAGGTGATGCCGTCATGGAATCCACAATCCTGGCCCTGGCGCTTTCGGTCATTCGCGCCGTGGTGAAGAATCCCGCAAAAAAGGCCCGGCTCAAGTCCGTCCTGCTCAAGCTGCGCGACGCGATCGACGCAGCCTACGCCAGCGAGTAGCTCTTCACATGCGCCACGCCTTCGCTCCTCTTTCCGTTGCCCCAGTTTTTTTGGAGGGATAGATGTTTGCAAAAATTCGATTTGTTGGGCTCGCGATTTGCGCGATCGCTTGTGTCTGCGCGCTGACCACGCCAGCAGCAGCGCAGTGCCCCGCGAAAACTACTGTCGCGGACACCCTCTACAACGCCGACGGCTCGCTTGCTTCAGGCCGCGTGACGATTGCCTGGCCTACCTTTGTCATCGGCACGTGCCAAGTGATTGCTGGACAGACTACGGTCACGGTCGCAATTGGTGCGTTCAGCGCGCAACTCTATCCGAACACCACCGCTGTGCCTTCGGGCACCAGCTATCGTGTTACCTTTGCCCTGATATCCGGCCGCGTCACCACGGAATACTGGGTCGTACCAGCCAGTGCTGTATCTGTTGCGCTGGCCACCGTTCGCGCTCCCTCCGTGCCCGTCCCAGCGATGATGTTCGGCGAGGCACAAGTCACCAACCTGGTTTCCGACCTCGCGAAAAAAATCGAACTCCCTTCGCCGTGTTCGGCGGGAAAAATGCTCGAGTCAAACGGCTCCAGCACTCCGCCGCAAGTAAATTGCGTGGATCCATCAAGCGGCTCGGGCTCGCAACATCAAGTGAACGGAGCGAATCTCGCATCGAACAGCCCCGTTAATTTTCAGAACTCATCGACTGTCGCTTTCACGAATCCTGGGGCCGGCAACCTGCAGGCTTCCCTTGCGGATAGCGCGGTGACTGCCGCCAAGCTCGCTGTCTCCAGTCCTTCCGCCGCGCAACTTGCCGGCATCGGCGACATTAACATTTCCGCCGCCGCGCTTTCTCCAGACCGCGTTGTCGGCACGGCGGTTACACAGTCGCGCGCCATCAATACCACTGCGCCGATTGCCGGTGGCGGCGACCTCTCCGCGGACCGCACGCTCACCTGCAACGTGGCTTCCGGCGCGCAGCCCGGGTGCCTGGCCTCTGCTGACTGGACCACCTTCAACAATAAAGTCACTTCCGTCTCCGGCACGGCGGAAGAAATTGCCTCCACGGGCGGGGCTACGCCAGTGATTTCGCTGCCCTCCATCTTGAACCTAGCTGCGAAAACGCTCAAGGGCGCTTCTCCCCTGCTCTTCGATGGTCTCACCGCGGACACCTTCAAGACCACACTAGTCATCACCGACCCCACCGCCGCGCGCAGCTTCACCCTGCCCAACGCGGATTCCAATTCCGTGCAGCCGCTCACCTGCTCGGGCACGGACAAAGTTTCCGCGATCTCCGCGCTCGGCGTGGTCACCTGCACCGCCGACCAGGGCGGCGCCGGCAGCGGCGACAACATCACCGTGAATACGGTGGCCGCCGTGGACGCGGATTTCGACGACGCCACGCCCGCCGCCCCGGCCAACGCGGCCAACGTGAAGTGGCAGAAGGATGCGCTCACTCCCAACAATCTTTCCGCGCATCTGCTCTTCTCCACCATTGCCACGGCCACCTTCGGCGCCAACGCCGATTTCACCTGGACGTTCGACAACGCCGGGGCCACCGACCCGCAGTTTCAGTTTGTCGCCGGCGTGCTTACGCTGGCGGCCATGACCCGCCTGGATACGCCCAATGAGCTGCGCAACGCCAACGCTGGAGTTCTAATTCTCTCCGGCAAGACCCCGGACGGGGCTACCGCCGTGGGCGTGCGCTCCAACAACACCGTCGCGCTCACCGTGGCCGGCGCGAAGATTCACAGCTTCCAGAACAACTCGGTCGAAAAATCCTATATCGACAAGGACGGCGGCTTCTCCGGCAACGCCGCCACCGCCACGGCGCTGGCCGTCGATCCCACCACCTGCACCAATCAATTCGTCCGAGACATCGCCGCGGCCGGCACGCTGACCTGCGCCACGGTGGCTAAGGCCGACGCCGCGGCAACCTTTGTCCACACCGACCAGGCCAACACCTATTCCACGGGCACGCAGGATTTCGAGGCAGCCGCCGTCACGCGGCCCTATCGCCGCCTGGCCTTTGCGTCATTTCCGGGCACCTGCACCGCCAACCGCGAATTTCTGGAACGCAGCGATCCGGCCACCGCCGGGCAGGTAGTTTATGTCTGCAACGCGGCGGGCACGGGATGGGATTTGGTGGGCGATGGCGGCGCGGGCGGAGGCATCACCTCGCTGGCATCGCAAACCGGTGCCACACAAACCATCACACGCGGCGCTGGAATTGGCGGTACATCAGCCACCAATGACCACTCTTTTACAACCGCCAGCGGCGAAGCTGACTTCCTCGCCGCTGGAGCCTTGACCTGCGGTGCGGCCACGCAGGGCAAGATGCAGGTTCACACCACCCCGCTGCAGTATTGCGACAACGCGGCCACACCCGCGCTGCAGTATGCCGCCTACGGAGATTCCGCTGGTGCCGCGCTCACTGGCGATACGGCTACGGCTTTCTTTGCCGCGGGCACTCTGGAAATAGCCCGCGGCGGCACGGGCACTGGCAGCACGCTGACCGGCCTAGTGCGCGGCAGCGCCTCGGCCATGACTGCGGCGGAACTCTCCGGCGATGTAACCACCAGCGGCTCCAACGTTGCCACGCTGGCCAATATTCCCACGGGCACGCCGATGGCTGGGTCGTTGCTGGCTACCAACATTGCCGCCCCGGCCAGCCCCGCAGCGGGTAAGGTTTCCCTCTTCACGGACTCCACCGACCTGCGCCTGCACGATAAGAACGCTTCTGGCGTCATCGGCACCACCGTCGTGGCGCAAACTTGTAGCGGCACGGACAAGGTTTCCGCCGTCTCCGCCGCGGGCGTGGTCACCTGCTCGCCCAATGTTTCCAGCGGTAATGTGACCACCCTGGCACTCTCCAGTGATGCAGCAAGCAACTCGACCACCAGCGGCGTTAAGATTACCGGCTTGGACTTGGCGGTGGGCGCGGGCACCTACGGCTTCAAATACTTAATCCGCTACCAATCCGCCGCCACCACCACGGGCGTGAAATTCGGCGTCAACCACACAGGAACAGCGGCTGTGTTTGTGGCCACGATGCGCTATCAAGAATCCACCACGGCCGCATCCACGGGCGCTGCTTCTCAAGCCGCGGCTGGCGGCACGCTGGGGGCAGGTGGGAGCACACGAACAAAAAGCACCACGGCCCCCAATCTTGGTCCTACCGCCAGCGTGGACACCCTCAGCGCCGACATGCTTGCGATCATTGACGGCATCATCATCGTCACCGCTTCGGGCAACCTAGAATTATGGCACGCCTCGGAAGTCGCCGCCGCGTCCACCGTCATGTCCGGCAGTTCTCTGGTTCTGACCAATCTCTCCAGCGGCATTCCCATCACCTCGAAGATTTGGCTGGAAGCGGCGGCCTGCCAGAATGCGACCGCCACGCTGATGTGGGACACGCCCACCACCAATCCCGCCGTGGCCGCGTGCATTACCGGAACCAACACGCAAAAAGGGGTGGCCGATTTCGCGGACGGCGCGGCTTCGCTTTCTATGCAGCGTACTCTAGCCCTGCCCTCGGACTGGACTGGCGCGGTGGACGTGAAATTCAAGTGGCTGACCACGGCCACCACCGGCGACGTGGTGTGGCAGATTGCCACCATCTGCGTGGCGGATGCGGAGACGGATGACCCCGCTTTCAACACCGCCTCGACCGTCACGGACACCGCCAAGGGCACCACCAACCAGACCAACGACGCCAGCGTCACCGGCATCACCATGACTGGCTGCGCCGCTGGAGAAGCCTGGCATATCAAAGTGCTGCGCGACCCGGCGCACGCCTCGGACACGCTGGCCGCCACCGCGCGGCTGCTCGGCGTCGAACTGACTGTGCGGAGGGCCCAGTGATCCCGAGGCGTCGGGAGCGCCCTTACAAGGCGCTGGCGATAACCGTGGCGGTAATTCTGGCTGCCCTCCCCGTCTTAGCGGCCACGCTCTTCTCCGACAACTTCAACCGTGCGGATGCCGACCTGCTGGGTGGCAACTGGGTGGAACGTGGTGCGGCGGGTGTGGATTTTGATGTTGTCACCAACCGGGTTGAAATCATCGGTCTCCCCGCCGACGACGACAGCGTGGTCTATAACCCTGCGGGGATTTCTAGTGCTGACTACACCGTGCAGGCTGTTGTTAATCCCATCAGTGGAAACTCCTTTTCGGGTGTTGGCGGGCGTCGCGTACACTTCGGCGCAACGGATTCTGACGGCTACGCCGCGTTCATCAACCAGAACAGCGGAAAACTTCATCTTTACAAGCGTGTGAGTGGAGCCTGGACGGAACTGGGTAGCTTTATAACCACCATCACCGACGGGGTGGATTACACGGTTAAGTTGTCCATGCAAGGCACGACCATCAAGGCGTTTCTCGATGGGGTAGAGCGAATCTCGGTGACGGACAGTGCTCTGTCGGCGGCGGGTGATGCCTGCATCAACGGCGGTCAGGGTGGCCCGGCAGGGACGCGGTGGGACGATTTTCTCGTCGAGGATTTCGCCGCGCCCGCCACACCCCGGAAGCGTGCGGCGGTCGTGTTTGCAAAGGCTCATCTCCATCAGCCAAACAGGGAGGGAATAAAATGAAAAACAGTCTTTCGAAAATCATTCCGCTGTGCGCCCTGGCCGTGCTGCTGTTTCCCCTGCTTATCACCCTCGGGCAAGGCGGCAACACGCTGACGTGGGACTACGACGCCACGGGCGACACCTTCGCCAATTTTGCAAACACCCTGAGCTTTGCCGCTGACACAAACAACGGCCGCGCGGTGATTTCCAAGCGCCGCACGCCTCGGGAGAATTCGCCGTTCGCTTGGCGGCTCCGCTCGGAAACGGCGGGCACCACCGGCAACACGATTCAGTTGCACCAGTTTTAGGTGATGGAGCTTTATTGAAGGGTTGTGTGTCGGTTGTGCAATCGCCTTCGCCTTCTGGTTGTTCGTGCAACCCCCCCCCCCGGAAAATGAATCGCAGGCCTGTGATAATGAATCACAGATAGGAATTTCTGTTCGGGAGACTTAGCGTATGCATGGGACATGCCTGCATCGGCAGACCAGTCCCTGAAGATTCCTTAGAGGATACTCTCGCTCCAATTCTCCAGCATGTCTTTCAATTTTGCCAGGAACTGGTGTGACACCGCTCCGTCCACCACGCGGTGGTCGTAGCTCATGGTGACGTACACCATCGAGCGGATCGCAATCGCGTCGTCAATCACCACCGGCCTCTTCTGAATCGCTCCCAAGCCGAGGATCGCCACGTTGGGCTGGTTGATCACCGGCAGGCCCATCAACCCGCCAAATACACCGGGGTTGGTAATCGCAAACGTCCCTTCCTGCACCTCTTCCGGCTTCAGTTTCTTTGTCCGCGCGCGCTCCGCCAGGTCGTTGATGGCGCGCTGCAATCCCAGGAAATTCTTCTCTTCCGCCCCTTTGATCACCGGCACGATCAGCCCCCAGTCAAGCGCCACGGCAAATCCCATGTTGATCTCTTTATGCAAAACGATGTTTGTTCCGTCCACGGATGCGTTCGCCGTGGGGAATGCCCGCAGGCCTTCCACGCACGCCCGGACGAAAAACGGCATGAACGTGAGTTTCGTGCCGTAGCGGCTCTCAAACTCGCCCTTGGTTTTCTCGCGCAGCGCCACGATGCGCGTCATGTCCACTTCGTCCACGGAATAGACGTGCGGCGAGACGCGCTTTGAGATCACCATATGCTCAGCGATGCGCTGCCGCATCACGCTCATCGGCAGCACTTCGTACCGCCCGAAGTAAATCTTCTCCCGCGGCACGGCGTTTTCCAGCACCCGGTGCACAACTGATCTAGTTGCCGATGGCACCCCCGGCGCACCGCCAGGACGTGCACCTCCCTGCTCAACAACGGAAAGGATGTCTTTCTTGCTAATGCGGCCGCCGGCGCCGGTGCCCGGCACGTTGGTCAGATCAATGTTGTGCTCTTTCGCTAACCGCCGCACCAGCGGCGAGCTGCGCACCTTTTCTCCGGCCGGACGAACAGGAGCGGGTGCCGTTACGGGTGGAGCCGCTGCAGGGGCCGGCGCTGCGGCCTTTGCTGGCGGAGCCGGCGCAACTGCTTTGGGTGCTGCAGGTGAGGGCGCTGCAGGGGCTGCTGCTTTCGCCGGAGCTGGGGCCGCTGCGCCGGTAGCGCCGGCAGCATCAATCACCGCAACAACCGTTTGAATCGGCACCGTCTGCCCTTCTCCCACTTTGATTTCCTTCAGCACGCCGCTCTGCGGAGAAGGAATTTCGGCGTCCACCTTGTCCGTGGAAATCTCGAAGAGCGGTTCGTCGCGCTCCACGCGGTCACCCGGCTTCTTCAGCCATTTCGTAATGGTTCCTTCGAAAATGCTCTCGCCCATTTGCGGCATGATCACATCGATCGGCATGCTTCTCTCCTCAACGAATCAATAGTTCGCCAGCTCGCGTGCCGTCCGCACCACATCGTTTACGTTCGGCAGGAAACGCTCTTCCAGCGACGGCGCATACGGCACCGGCGTATCCAGGCTGGTGACACGCAGGATCGGCCCGTCCAGTTCTTCGAACGCGCCTTCACACACAACTGCGGCAATGTCGCCCGCAATCCCGCCGGTCTTGGTGTCTTCGTGCACCACCATCAGCTTGTTCGTTTTTTTCACGGACTGTAAAATCGTCTCGCGGTCCAGCGGCAGCAGCGTGCGCAGATCGATCAGCTCCGCATCAATTCCTTCCTTGGCCAGCAACTCCACGGCTTCCAGCGACGTGTGCATCATCGCGCCATACGAAAGAATCGTGAGCTCCTTGCCTTCGCGCCGCACCACTGCTTTCCCCAGCGGCACCGTGTAATCTCCCTCTGGAATTTCTTCCTTGATGCGACGGTAGAGGAACTTGTGTTCGAAGAAAAGCACCGGGTTGTTATCCCGGATCGCGGACTTCAAGAGCCCCTTCGCGTCGTATGGCGTCGAGGGATAGACCACCTTCAGCCCGGGCGTGTGCACGAAATACATTTCCGGGTTGGCCGAATGGAATGGCCCGCCGTGCACGCCGCCCCCGGATGGCCCACGCACCACGATGGGTACCGGCGCGCCCCACAGGTAGTACGACTTCGCCGCGTAATTCGTAATCTGGTTGAAGCAGCAGGCAATGAAATCGATGAACTGCAGTTCTGCTACGGGCCGCAGTCCCATGTAACTCATCCCGCAAGCGGCCCCGATGATGCCGGTTTCGGCGATCGGCGTTTCGATCACCCGTTCCCTCCCGTACCGCTCGAGCAAACCCTGGGTCACTTTGAACGCGCCGCCATAGACGCCAATGTCCTCGCCGATGCACACAACGGTCGGATCGCGCCCCATTTCCTCAAACAGCGCTTGCCGGATGGCTTCGAGAAACGTCACCTGGGCCACGGCTATTTCCTCCCTTTTGCGCGGGCGGCCTTTGCGGCTGGCCCCTTCTTCGCGGCCTTCGACGCTCGAGCCGTTTTTTGCGCGGCCGCGCCCGTGCCGTCTCCGGTGCCGATGGGAGACGCAGCATTCGGCGTAGGAAGTTCCAACCCACCGAAGTCCTTTACCGTCCATTCCGGCTTGGCGCTGGCCTTCGGAGGCATCACTTCTTCAATCGGCCGTTGCCACTTTGCTTCATTCGGTAGCGGTCCTTCGCAGTAGACTCCCACTTCAGCAAACTCCGGCGGCGGGAATGGCGAATTTTCCGCGAACTCCTGGTCTTCGAGGATTTCCTTCTCGATGCGCGCGAGGATTTCCGCTTTCACTTTTTCGTTCCACAGTTTGTTCTCGGTCAGGTACTTCTCAAAGCGCGTGATGGGATCGCGGGCTTTCCAGTACTCCACCATTTCTTTCGGAACATATTCCGCAGGATCGTGCTGCGCGTGGCCGCGCATGCGGTGTGTCTTCGCTTCGATGATGACCGGCCCCTGGTCCGCGCGGCACAGCTCCACAGCTTCTTTCGAGGTTTGATAGACGGCCATCACGTCATTGCCGTCCACGATGAAACTGGACACGCCGTAGGCTTTCGCACGGTCCGCCAGGTCGCGCGCGGGCACCTGACGGCTCACCGGCGTCGAGTAGGCCCACTGATTGTTTTCGATGACGCAAACCAGGGAAGCGCGTTGCGATGCAGCCAGTCCCATGCCTTCGTGAAACGCGCCTGTAGAGCTGCCGCCGTCGCCAATCCACGTCAGCGCAACAATGTTCTGGCCCAAGTAGCGGCCTGCCATCGCCACTCCTGTCATTACCGGGATTAGGTCTCCCAGCATGGAAATTGGCGATACGACGTGCAGGTTCTTCAAATCTCCAAAGTGGCTGGTGCCGTCCTTGCCTTTTGTAGGGGAGGTATACCGGGCCATGTGTTGCGTGAAGATGTCGCGCGGACGAAAGCCCTTCACAAGTAGCGCACCGATATTGCGAATCATCGGCGCCAGCCAGTCGCGTTTCTCCAGAGCGTACGCGCTGCCCACCGAAATCGCTTCCTGGCCCAGGCTCGAATAGAGCCCCCCGACAATTTTGTTCTGCCGGAAGAGCCGGACCAGCTGCTCCTCGAGCTGCCGGTTCAGTTTCATGTAGTAGTACAGCTCGAGTTGCTGTTCACGCGTGAGCGGAAACTTCATTCAGGGCTCCGTAGGATTGTTCGATCTGTTCGCGCGTTGCCGCGTGCATCTCCAAACCGAAAATGTCTCCAAAATGTCCGACCATTTGCGAGGCCACATCTTCGCGCGGCACCACACGGCCCAGCAGTTTCTCGAGCGACGTGGCACGCTTGCCGTTGAGGCCACATGGCACGA